>JAGBTY010000017.1 GCA_017631085.1 Clostridia bacterium | reverse complement strand
TTTGTATTTCGCACTTTTTGCTTTGCTTTGTACTTATCTCTCTTGTTGTTCAATTTTCAATGACCATTCCACCACCCGCTCTCGCGGACAGCTTGACTATTATACCACCTTTTCTTCTCCTTGTCAATACCTTTTTTGAAAAAAATTAAAAAAATTTTTTGTTGATTTTTCGACATCAAAATGGTATAATTATCATTAATAATATACCCACATTTTCGAATAATAATCGTCTATGCGTTATATATTAATATAAATGTAGAAAATCTATTTTCGAGGAAGCGTATGAAACTTAAAAACATTATTTTGATCGCATCGGTAACCGTAATATCGTTTCTATTTTGTATGTACCTCATTTCCTGCGATGATTACTCTTCTTGTACTCACAAAAACATGACTGCAACGGTCATTGATCCTACCTGTGAGAACGAGGGATATACCGATCGCACCTGCATGTCCTGTAACTTCAGCTACAAAAGCGAATTTGTAGCCCCCACAGGACACACCCTTACGGTAAACGAGACCGCTCCAGATTGCGTCAACGAAGGATTTACCCATTATGAATGCGCTTGCGGCTATTCCTTCAACACAGACACAAAAGCCCCTCTCGGTCACAGCTTTGTTAAGACCGACCATTTACCTACCTGCACACTTCACGGCTACACAGACTACTCCTGCTCCGTCTGCAAATTTTCCTTTTCATCGGACTTTCTCGCTCCGACAGGGCATAATTTTTCTACCGTCACAACAAATCCCACCTGCAGCGTCACCGGATTTACCCACTACTCTTGCGGCTGTGGCTATGAATATATGGGAGATTTTGTTCACTACTCGGATATATTCAAAGGAGCTTATGCCGAAAACGGTGAAATACTCGCAAAAGGTATCGATGTTTCCAAATGGAATCACGAGGTTTTGGACGACGGAAGCTACGCCCCTCTGGATTTCAACAAAGTCAAAAAAGCCGGATTTGAATTCGTTATATTAAAAATAGGTTCGACACCCAGGCTATCAGCAACCACAGGAGAAGCTCTCGGCGGCATCGAGCCCACCTTTGAAGCCGACTACGCAGCAGCCAAAGCAGCAGGCCTTGACGTCGGAGTATATTTCTACACTTATTCCTCTACGGTAGCAGACACGAAAGCCGATGCAGAGCTGGTGCTGGGGTGGCTTGGCAACAGAAAGCTTGAATACCCCGTATATTTCGACCTTGAAGACCCATCTTTAATGTCTATGTCACGCGATGATCTCACCGACCTTTGCATCTCGTTTATTTCGGAGATTCAAAATGCAAAATATTACGGTGCGCTATACACCAATAACAATTGGCTCGTAAGCTACCTGCAAAGTGACAAGGTCACCTTCCTATTTGATATATGGTATGCGCGTTATGCAGGTACAGAAGAATGGGATACCGAAAAGTTCGGGGAGCACATGTGTATGTGGCAATACACCCAGACGGGTATCATTCCCGAAATATCCGACACGACGAATTTTGATTTTAATTTTGTCTACAAGGATTACCCATCACTTATGAAAGAGATAGGGTACAACGGATATTGAATCAAAAATACAGAAAACACCTTGACGAACGTTGAGGTGTTTTGTTTTTCAAGGTAAACACAAGAATGCAAGATATTGAATACTCGGGAAAACTATGAGCGATACCCAACGGTTTATATCATTCCTTTTTTGGAAATCCTTTCTTGTCTCTTTGAAAATTCGGAATATTATTTTTTCCATTTTCGGAATTATTTTTCCAAAAACCCTTGACAAACATCAAACTGTGTTGTATAATGGACTCACGGAATTACTTTTAAATATATTTTTACAAATCTTATGAGGTATATCATGGCAACTGCTAAAAAGAAACAGGAATTTATCCCCTCCGAAAACGATAAGGAAGCAAAGAAGAAGGCTCTCACTACAGCTATCGCTCAACTTGAGAAGGACTACGGTCAGGGCACTATCATGAAGCTTGGCGAAAACAGCCGCATGGCTGTTAAGGCCGTAAGTACAGGCTCTATCTCCCTTGACCTTGCGCTTGGCATCGGTGGTGTTCCCAAGGGTAGAATTATTGAAATTTTCGGACCTGAATCTTCTGGTAAGACCACGGTTGCCCTCCACATTGTTGCCGAGGTTCAAAAAGCAGGAGGCGAAGCAGCTTTCATTGACGCCGAGCACGCTCTTGATCCCGTATACGCTAAAGCGCTCGGAGTAGACATTGATAATCTTCTCGTTTCGCAACCCGATTGCGGAGAGGATGCTCTCGATATAACCGAGGCTCTTGTCCGTTCGGGTGCTATTGACGTCGTAGTCGTGGACTCGGTCGCCGCACTTGTTCCCCGTCAGGAGATCGAAGGCGACATGGGACAGGCAATGGTAGGTGTTCAGGCTCGCCTGATGTCGCAGGCAATGAGAAAGCTCTCCGCAGTCATATCAAAAAGCAATGCCATCGTAATATTTATAAACCAGCTTCGCGAAAAGGTTGGGGTTATGTACGGAAACCCCGAAACCACCCCGGGTGGTAGAGCGCTTAAATTCTACGCCTCTGTCCGTATCGACGTAAGAAAGACAGACCAGCTCAAGAACGGAAGTGACATTTATGGAAATCACGTTCGTTGTAAGATAGTTAAAAACAAGGTAGCTCCTCCTTTTAAGACCGCAGAATTTGATATTCTTTACGGCAAAGGAATTTCGCGCGCAGGTGAGATAATCGACTATGCCATATCTCTCGACATTATAAAGAAGAGCGGCTCTTGGTTCTCCTACAATGGCGAGCGTCTCTGTCAAGGCAAGGACAACGTTAGAAAGCTTATCGAGGAAGATCCTGCAATGCTCGCCGAGCTCGATGCCAAGATAAGAGCCATGAAGGACAGCATTCCCGACACAGATGCCGAATTTGAGCTTGACGAGGACGATGACGATTTTGACATCAGAACTATCTCGGAGGACGATGAGCTTTGAGTCGAGAGATAAGCGTCGAAATAATGTCGGTTGCTCCAAGGCAGAGTGGCGAAGAGTTTGCCGTAACGTTTTCAGTAAAAAACGGAGATGGGCAAACAGAACAGACCTCATTCATTATATCCTCCGAGCAATACCTTCTCTTTGCCCCACGCAAAGGAAGCTCATCTGTTGCGGAATATGAAGTTGTTGAAAGAGCCGCTGAGGTCTACAGAGCAACAAAAAAAGCCATTTTTCTGCTTGGATACGGCTCTTGCTCAAAAAAAAGGCTTTGCCAGAAGCTTTGCGCCAAGGGTTTTAAAAGAGATATAGCATACGAAGCAGTAGAAGCGATCGAAAGCAAGGGCTTACTTGACTCTGTCGCCGATGCGGAGCGTGAAGCCGAAAAGTGCTTTCTTAAGCATTTAGGCAAAAGACGTATTGCCGCTGAGCTTTTCTCCAAAGGCTACACAGAGGAGAGCGTAAAAAAGGCGCTTGACTCTCTTGAGGAGAAGGGCGTTGACTATGTCATGAGTTGTGCATCCTATATCAAAAAGAAGTATCCATCTTCTCCCCCAAATTCCTCGGACGAATTAAAAAAGCTATACTCTTCTCTCTTGAGGCGAGGGTTCAGCTCCGACGAAATAAAAAAAGCTTCAAATACAATATTTAAGGCGATGTGAGGATCACATCGCCTTTCTGTTTTAAACAAAAACAAAACGACAAAAACTTGGTGAATACCGCTCATTAAAGCTCCCTTTAGGATGCACTTCTATTGACATTGCAGTTTTGTTGTGCTATAATATATTAATGTATAAATCAAGGAGCGTTCTATGGCAAACTACGATAAATACAAGGTCGGCAGAGATAGTGACGCCGAAAGGACACAAAAGCCAAAAAAGAGGGTAAAGATACATGAGGAAGGAACTCCCATGTACCGTGCATACGGCGTAACAAAGAAAGTTTATCCCGCAGCGGAGCGGGTGAAAAAGGTGCTTCTGGCGATTGCCACTACTTTTATCATCGGACTTCCCGTAGGTGTACTTTTGTTTGGGCTTTTTCTGATAGCGGTAGCTACCGAGTTTGGAAAGGTACTGTTCGCTACGGTGGTCCTCGTACCACTTCTTTTCGTTCCCGTAAGAGTACTCCTTAAGCGAAGGAAATTTATAAAACGTTTAAAAAAACTATGCCGCGAAAAACACTTCGAGTTAAAATTTCGCAGAAATTTTTTTGCTTCGTTTTTCTATAAAAAAGGAACATATGACTTTACGGTCAAAACAAGCAACAAAACATGGATATGCAAATATCTTACCTCCCCCACGAGAGACCGTCTTATACAGTTTGACACACCCGAGCGGATAACCTTTTTTAAAGGTCTTACACCGAATCGCATCAAAGAGGCATACGGCATACCGTCCCCAAGAAGACGTGAGAAATTTTTTTCTTTCTCGTTACCTGACGGCTTTTCGGATAAATGTGAACTTGCAGTGATCATGAACCCCGCCCCCAAAATGACCGACTTGAAGCTCCCTGACGGAAGAACAGAGGCTACGGGAACCGGGGCGAAGATATTCGGATATAAAATATTTACAGGATCGGGATTTATCTCCACAATATCCCGTTCGGATATAGAATATTGATGTAATACATCAACACGTGTAAAAAAACGCTACCCCGTTTATTACGTAAAAAAATTGCAACAAAATAATTTGGAAGTTTTCGGAGGAAAAGAAATGAAAAAAGCAAATGGAACAATGAAAAAGATTTTAGGAATAGCCTTGGTGCTTATCATGGTGCTTTCAATGGCATCATGTGCGGCAGGCGGACTCCCCGCGGCAAAGGACGCCGAGGGAGAGGCAGGCGACCTTGAATGGAAATACACAAAGGACGATAATACCCTTACCATAATAGGAGAGGGAGAGATACCCGACAGCGACAGCTCCGAAGATGTTCCGTGGGCTGAGGTGAGACATAGCGTCAAAAAGGTAAAAATATCTGATGATGTTACCTATATAGGTGACTATGCCTTCTACTATATGCCCGAGCTTACCGACATTGACCTTCCCGAAGGAATTACAGCAATTGGAGACTGTGCATTTGCATTCTGCAAAAAACTCGATTCTTTCGAAGTACCGCTTGGCGTAACATCGGTCGGCGACTCTGCCTTTGAGGGTTGCGCATCACTTGAAGCAATAATGTTACCCACTACTGTTACAGAGCTCGGAGAGAGAGCATTCGCATACTGCTCGTCTCTTGAGACTGCTCTCATTCTCGGAAACGTAGAAAGTATAGGTGATTGGTGCTTCAAAAACTGTTCTTCTCTTGAAAAGCTGACATTCAATGCGGGAATCGTCGAGGATAAGATTGCCGATAACGCATTTGAGGGCGCAGAAATGGACTATTCTTCCGCGAAGCTTACAAAATCTGCCGACGCAAAAGCAACTCTTACCGTCAATTACGTTGACGAAGATGGGAAAGCTATTGAGGACACCGTCGTCGAAGAAGGGCTGTCATACGGTGAAAGATATAAGGTCGTATCTCCTAAGATAGAGGGATATACGGCAGACCGACTGACCGTCAGCGGAATGATGGAGGGTGAGGACATAACCGTCAACGTAACCTATACCAAGGACGCAGCAGAGGAAGAGGAGACCGAGACAGAGAGTGAAGCGACAACCGATACGGAGACCACCGACGATGGAGAGCAGGAAGAGGAGCCTTCAAAGACCATGCTTATAGTCTCGGTAGTTATTCTTGGTGTCGTTATCGCGGCAATAGTAGTTGCGGCAATACTTCTCGTTCGCTCCGACAAGAAAAAGACCAACCAGACGGTCGTAAAAAAAGATAATACTAACAAGAACGGCAAAAGGAAGAAATAAGAGAGAACGAAAATGAAACAAAACTGTAAAATAACCCTTAGAGTGTCGGAAGACCTTTTGAAAAAATTCCTTTACGTCTCGGAGGCAGATAACAGATCGCCGGACGCACAGTTTTCGTTTATGCTTCGCAATAACGTAGCGTATTACGAAAAGACCAAGGGAAAGATACCCGACGCAGAGCTTAAGAAAATAGATGTTTCCGAATACTCGGAATAAACCAAAAGGGCAGGATATCCTGCCCTTTTAATAATTTAAATCACACCAATATTTAAAGTTTCTCACGGAAGAAACACTATGCTCCCTTTGCCTCACTTGATACACGTATTGCTATGACCGAAATATCGTCGCATGACGCTTCACTTTTTGCATACTTTACTATGGCATCTGCAACGTCCTCAGGCGAGCTGCTTTTTGAAAGACCTCTCACAGTATCAAAAAGCCTCGGACATTCCTCTTTTCCACCCGTAACCCCGTCACTTACCATAACGATAAGATCTCCCTCGCTTACTTCAAAGCTCACCTTTCTCGCGCCCATCTCGCGAAGTATTCCAAGAGGAGCCGATTTCGCCCTTAATTTGAAAAGCGTGCCGTTCCTGAAAACGTACGTGGGTGACGCGCCACTCTTATAAAAGGTTGCCGCTCCGCTTAAAGTGTCAAGCTCCATAAGGTCAACCGTTGCCGAGCACTCGTCTTCGCTGGACGAATTTCTTCCTCTTAAAAAGGAATTTATCATTTTTATTACCGAGCTTGCCGGGCATGATGCCCCCAAGAGCTTGCACAAAAACAAAGATACGTATCCCGAAGTGACTGCCGCTTCCCTGCCCGAACCCATTCCATCGCTGATAAATGCAAAAAATCTGTCGTCGTCATCATAAAGCGCCCCCACACTGTCACCACAATATTCTTCCTCAGCGGCAGCCGACACGATCCTATGAGCAAAGGATATTTTTATTTTTTCGGTACAACAGTATTCCAGCTTTTCACCTCCTAAAAATTCGCTCTTGAAGGTCACCTCCGGAAGAACTCTTTCTACTATGCTATCAAAACTTTTTTTGTTTTGTTTTAAAAAGTCATTTTCCGCACATCTGAAGGAAACCACCTTCTTTCTCTGTCCCCACACAGACACTCCGACCGTGGGAATATCCATCTCTGTAAATTCCTTTTCTATTTCTTCCATTATCCGAGCTTCAAACTCACGGGATATGTCGCAATCACTTTCTGCAACCACCATAGCATCTGCCAAAAGGTCCGATATTGCATCGTAATCAGCGGCAAAGATCTCGGTTCTGTCAAGGGTATCCATACCCGTTCGCACAGAAGTTCTGTTTCCGACCTTGCCCATTCGTTTGTTCATTTCACTCATTACCGACGACAACGAAGAAAAAGCATACCCTATTCTCTTCATTCGCTCACTAACACTCTCAAGTCTTTTTTTCTCCAGCAATTCCCTATCGCAATAGCTCTCCGCTTTAACGACTCTTACACTGTCAGCATCTTCGTACACCGTATCAATAACCTCGTCAGTCGTATCTGTTTTATCGCTCTTTTCAGCTATCTTTATTGCCGAGATCTTGACAAGCATATAAAAAAGGACCGATGCTGTAAACAATGCACCCATTACTTCACCGAGAGCCGCTATCCGTCTGACGTAAAAAGCTATACCCATTCCAACGCAAAAAGAAGCAAATGAAACGAGACCTATGGGTGCTTTTCTGATAACCGAAGCAGTAAGCGCCGCAAAAACAAATAGAGGGGCGTAGCTTACCGAAAAAACAAGTCCTCCTACAAGTCCCACGAGTACTCCGCAAAATACACCGTATCTGTAAGAAGCGATAAGAGTTCCCATAAAACAAACAAGGCAGGAAAGTGAGATACCGTAAATATTCAGATCGTTGCTTGAAAAGACAAGGGCGGACACAAGTGAGATATATCCTATCTGCCACGGAAAACTTCCAACCTTGCCGTATCTTTTTCGCCAAAGTCCCGAAAGAAGTATACAACCTGCTGCGCCACCAAGAGAAAAAACAAGAGTGGAATAGACGTCGTAATACAGAAAACCGCCTGTAACAAGTCTGTAAAATCCAATAAGAAAGCCACCTATTGCAGCCGCAAGAGCGCGCCATGCCACGCTTTCATCAAATAGAAACGGAAGCGCATCTCCAAGTCTGTTTTCTCTTTCATCTCCCACCTTGTTGGGAGTATAAAAACTGAGACATACGAGAAGTCTTAACAAAAATGCAATGCCATATGAAGTAACATATACCAGAGGTGCTGAAGTTTCAAGCACGGCAACGCAAAGTCCGAGAAGAACAAAAAGTATATTTCCCACACCTGATGCACAAAGAAGCGACATGCCGAGAGGTGCGGCTGAAAAACCAACCTCTGCCGTTCCCAGCAAAAGCCCCGCTCCTGTATATAGCAATCCTCTGCCAACAAAAGATAGTGGGCTCTTTTCTTTTTCTGTTTTCGGTTCCGTGGCGTTATTGTTTATTTCCTTTTCGGTTTTTTCCATTTCTTTTGACCTCCGTTTTACCTGTTACGGATATTTTATCAAAAAGTATATGAAAGCTTTGTCGTTTTTAGTATCATTTTTAAAAATTCTTCATCGTATTTCATTTTTTTATCGACCTTGTTCGACGTTAACAATATTAGTTTCGGTAAAATCAACTAAGAATTCCACGTTTTTCAATTATACGACAAAAAAGGACCGTACCAAAATCAATGGTACGGTCTTTTTTGATTCAGAAATACATTCCTAAGATAGACAACATTGAAGCGCATGATGCAATGGATATGATCAGCCCCACGCCCCAAGATATCAAGGCTGTAATCCCACACGCCTTGGCTTTCCTTGGAGTATCTTTATGCTTCACTCCCCAATATATTAACCCGAATAAAGGAATAAGCGCAGACAGGATACAAAATCCTACACTTATCTCGTCAGGCTCAAGACCTTTAACATCATTTAAAACAACGCTACAGCCACAATGTGGACAAACAATTGCCTCATCTACAATTTCTTTTCCGCAATGCGAACAAAATTTCATAAAATAACCTCCAAAAATTATTTTGCAAGATTATTTTATCACAAATTGAGATATTTGTCAATATCTCATTATGAGATTTCATATAATTATTTTACAGAAGCATTTTTGGAGGTATAAGAAATGAGGATCAGAGACCTTAGAGAAGACGCAGACAAAACGCAAAAAGAAATAGCCGAGCTTCTTCATATAAAGCAAAATACTTATTCCCAATATGAAAACGGGCAAAGACAACTCCCTCTTGATTTTTTAATTGCACTTGCAAGATATTACAAGACATCAACAGACTATATTCTTGGTCTCACCGACGTGCGAAAGCCATACGACAGATAGTTCAACTAACATCGCTCACAAATAAAAAACAACGCGAAGCACTTGAAACGGCTTCGCGTTATTTTTATTTCCGTTTATTCTTTTTTCTTACCGAAAAGCCAAAGCTTCCTATTTTTCTGCCAAGCTCAAAGTAATCTCCGTGAGCAAAGGCAGCAAGTCCTGCCTTGTCAAGCCGGAGCTTTCCTTTGTCGTCGATAAGCGACGGATCAACGTCAACAGCAACCACATCAGCAAGGAACATGTCATGCGAGCCGAGAGGAATTATTTCTGTAACCTTACATTCAAGAGACAAAGGGCTTTCAGATATGAGAGGGCACTTTACCTCTGATGCTTCCTCTTTTGTAAGTCCGAATTTCTTGAATTTGTCCACCTTTGCTCCCGTATACACACCGCAACTATCAGCTGCTCTGACAAGCGAGGCGGGCGTCAGGTTTATAACAAATTCCCCACTCTCCTTTATAAGACCGTAAGAGTGTCTTGTCGGTCTTACCGATATATAGGTCTTTGGCGGTACGGTGTTTATTATTCCCGTCCACGCTACAGTTATTATGTTTGAATTTTCGCCATCGCCGCAACTTACCATGCAGGGCGGCACGGGAGCTACAAGAGCTCCGCCTTTCCATACGGTCTTTTTCATTTTCTTTGGATTTCCCTTGTAACTATCTGTAATTTCTCGGAGATACCCCGTAATATTTCTTAAAGAGCACGTAAAAGTAATTTTCAGACGTGTAATTAAGCTGCTTTATTATATCACTTATCTTCATATCAGTGTTTTTAAGAAGCATACACGCTGCAGACATTCTTTTTCTGTTAATAAGCTCGGAAAAGGTGCAGTCATATTCCTTTTTGATAATTCTCGACACTTGTTTGGTACTGAGATACAGCTCACCTGCAAGTGTTGAAAGGTTTATCCTTTCGGCATAATTCTTCTGTACGTATGCTTCTATAAGACTGACGTATCTCGAATGACTTGCCTTCTTGCTTCTTGTCTCGTTCTGTTCGGCAGATACGGATTCTCCCGTATAAACCGACTTGAATATTTCGTGGAACGCAAGTGTCAAAAGCGGCTCTATATATTCCTTGTCGTAAGACTCTCCGCTTCCAAATGCTTCCGACAGTCTTCTCACGTAAAATTCCACGTTTGAAGAAATAGGCATCACAAGAATATTACCCAAAGTAGATTTGCTGATCTTTCTGAACTGCTCGTCACTTCTGTTCTGAATCGGTGAAATGCTAAAAAGCAAAACATAGCATTTATTGTCATTTGACAGGGTATAATGATTGAATCCCGGCGGTATTATCACTACCTTACGCGAATAGCTATCCGTACCCTCCTCTGTGTATACGTCGAGATTGCCGTTTAAGATGAAGAACACCTCGTAACCCGCATGAGAATGGATAGTTTTGAGCCAATGTGTAGAATCATTGCGTGACGCCGAATCCACGTGGCTCGTTTTAAAACTTCCATCGGATCTGACCACCGAAACTCTGACATCTCCTATGTCAAGCTTAAATATTGAGTCTGATGTTTTATTTTTTTCGTTCATGCTTTTATTTTATCATACATCGTTTGGAAAATCAATGGCTTTCGACAAAAAAGTTAAAAAAAAGGACATTTTGAAATGTCCTTTTTTGTAATATTTTTATTAGTTGTCAAAGCTCATCTTGATTTGAGTATCATGTCCCTTTTTGTGCTTATCGACAAGATTGTGAATTCTCTTAACGGGATTGAGAAGTTCGCTAAGGGTTTCGTCGTGGTTAAGTGTGTCTACAATATACGCAACATACTTACACATATTTACCTCAACGTACCATTCTCTCGAGAAGAGTTCGGGACGGCGGTATACGAGGTTAGTGGTAAATACCTTATCTATTATTCCATCTGCATGTGCCTTGTCGAATTTTTCAGGGCCGTCGGTAAAGAGTCCGAATGTAGCAAACGCAAATATTCTCTTTGCTCCCTTTTCCTTGAGCTGAAGAGCTACGTCGATAAGTGACTCTCCTGATGCTATCATATCGTCAACGATTATAACGTCCTTACCCGTAAGGTCTTTTCCGAGGTACTCGTGTGCTTCAATGGGGTTTCTTCCGTTTACGACCACAGAATAGTTGCGGCGCTTATAGAACATACCAATGTCAAGTCCGAGAACCGACGAGAAGTACATACATCTTCCCATTGCGCCCTCGTCAGGAGAAATTATCATAAGCTCTTCCTTATCGATCACAACATCGGGAACGTTTTTGACGAGCGATTTTATCATTTGGTATGTAGGTCTTACGTCATCAAAGCCTGAAAGAGGGATAGCATTCTGAACTCTTGGGTCGTGTGCGTCAAAGGTTATGATATTGCTGACTCCCATCGCAACCAGCTCCTGAAGCATATACGCACAGTCGAGAGACTCTCTTCCGCTTCTCTTGTGCTGTCTACCCTCGTAAAGCATAGGCATTATTACGGTTATTCTGCGAGTCTTTCCCATTGCTGCTGAAATTATTCTCTTAAGGTCGGCATAGTGGTCATCAGGACTCATAGGCACTTCCTGACCGTACATCTTATACTTAACTCCGTGGTTGAACATATCGCAGATTATGTAGAGATCGTGTCCTCTGAGCGAATGGTGCAAGAGTCCCTTTGCCTCGCCTGTACCAAATCTTGGGCAGTCAACATTTACTAAAAAGGATTCGTCTCCTCCGTGGCGTCTCCACTCCTTGAGGTAGTAGTCCACCTGAGACGCGAATTCCTCGCAACCCTTCATACCGATAACACTAAGCTCTGCATATTGTGATTCTTTCATTTTGTAACCCCCTGCACTCTTTTTTGCCATTTATATTCATATTGTTTTATCCGCGTGTCGAAAAGTAGTACGAACTCTCCGATTGCCTTTATTATAACACATTTTTTCTTTTTTAACAAGTACCTTGAGAAATTTTTCGATAATTTTTGACCTTTATTTTTAGTAGCAATTATTATGGGGAAACTTTATAAAAAAGTTTCCCCATATCCCTTAAATATCATTTCAGCTCTACGACAGTAACTCCGCCGTCTCCCTCTCCGAAACGACCTATCCTGAAAGTAGCTACTCGCTTGTCGGATTTAAGATAACCCCAAATGGCGTTTCGCAGTGCGCCCGTTCCCTTTCCGTGAATTAGTCTGACGTTATGAAATCCTGCCATAGCCGCTTCGTCAAAATATTTATCCACAGCGCTCCACGCCTCGTCACCCGTCATTCCTCTGAGATCTATCTCGTCTCTGAAATCGCGACTTACCGTAACCTTATATTCCGACGTCTTTTTCTTTTTGCCGTTGCTTGAGACTGTGACCTCGTTTTCAACAAGCTGAAGGTCTGATACCTTTACTCTTGTCTTGATTATTCCCGCCTGAACCTCTACCTTTGAGCCGACAGGATCTTCAGTAAGTATTGCTCTCTTTCCGAGACTCACTATAAATACTTCGTCTCCGCGCTTGAGTGCTCTCGGCAGCTTGTAATTCTCGATCACTCTATCCTCAACGGGATCAAACTTATCTCCGTATATTCTGAGATTTTCTCTTATCTCGCGTCGAGCCTTTTCAAGCTCCTCTCCGAGCTTTTGAGACTCTCTCTCTTTTTTGACCTTTTCAAGCTGCTCCATGATAAAGTCGGAGGTGGCCCTGGCACTGTCTACCATCTCCCTCGCTTTTCTCGAAGCTCTCTCCGTCTCTTTTTCAGAAGCCTCAAGTCTCTTTTTCAACTCTGCTTCTGCTTCTTTTTTAAAGCTCTCGTATTCCTCACGTTCACGTATTGATTGGAGTCTTTCTTTCTCTGCAGCCTGCCTTGTTTCCTCAAGCTCACCGAGTATTCGCTCAAGCTGCTTTGAGTCGCTTCCAACATATGACGAGGCTCTTTTTATTATCCTTTCGGGAAGTCCAAGCTTTTCCGAAATGGCAAAGGCGTTAGATTTACCCGGTGTTCCTATTATCAGCTTATAGGTAGGCTTCAATGTCTCCACATCAAACTCGCAGGAGGCATTACACACCCCATCGGTATCCATAGCATAAGTCTTGAGCTCGGTATAGTGAGTAGTAGCAAGACAGAAAGCTCCCGCAGCTCTTACATCCTCAATAATAGCTACTGCGAGTGCCGCACCCTCAACCGGATCTGTTCCCGCACCAAGCTCGTCAAAAAGCACCAGAGATCGTTCGTTTTTCTCCTCGATCATCGAAACAATACTCACCATGTGAGACGAGAAGGTGGAGAGGGACTGCTCTATGCTCTGCTCGTCACCGAGGTCAACAAGTATTTTTTCAAAAATGCAAAGCCCACTTCCCTCATCTGCGGGAATATGAAGTCCCGACTGTGCCATAGCGGCGAAAAGTCCAAGGGTTTTCAGTGTTACAGTTTTTCCGCCGGTATTAGGTCCGGTAATTATAAGTGTATCGTATTCATTTCCTATGTCAAAGCTTATGGGCACTACCTGCTTTTTATCTATAAGAGGGTGCCTTGCCCGTATAAGCGTACACTCCCTTTTTGCTTCATTGATACTCGGCTCTACCGCTTCCATTTTCCTTGAAAGCTCTCCGCAACCGAAAATGAAAGCAAGCTCGGTTATGTTTCTGTAATTAAGCGAAAGGCTTGGCGCGATACTCCCAACAAGCTCCGAAAGCTCTCCGAGTATTCTTTCTATCTCATGAGCCTCTTTTGCCTCAAGCATTCTTAGCTCATTGTTGGCTTCTACAACTGCCATTGGCTCTACGAAAATAGTAGCTCCGGATGAGGACGTGTCGTGTATAAGTCCTTTTATATCGTTTCTGCATTCTGCTTTTACGGGAATAACATAGCGGCCGCCTCGTTGGGTAACTATATTTTCCTGCAGATATTTAGAGTAAGAGCCACCTATATATTTTGCAAGTGTTTCCTTTATCTTTGCATTACCTGCTCTTATCTTTCGTCTTATCTCCGAGAGGGTAGGACTTGCTTCGTCCGAAATAAGTTCTTCTGATATTATGGAACGGCTTATTCTGTCCTCAAGCTGACGATTTGGAATAAGTCTTTCGAATATTTCGTCAAGTACCGTATCAAAAAGCTTGTTTGAGCGAATATACTCGAGAAGCATTCTTGAGCTTCTCAATACAGTCGCTACGTCAAGCAACTCTCTTGGAGTAAGAATAGCTCCCTTGAGAGCTCTCTCACAAACATCTTCTATATCAGTGACCTGCCCGAACGATGGCATACCCTTTGCGTCAGACAGCCTTCTTGCATCGGTAGTACGTCTCTGTCTCTGTCTTACCAGGTCTTCTCTATCTGTAGGATTTAAAGACAAAGCATGCTTTGATGCCCCCTCGGTAGGACAAACATCCGAAAGCATCTGCCTTATTTTATCAAATTCAAGTGTCTTTAATGTTTTTTCGGTTATTTTCATTTTCTATCCTATATTTGTCAATTATTATAAATATCGGTTGAAATTACATTTTTCTATAAAATTCAAGAGGTGATATGCATTTTTCAAGATGATTTACAAGATATACCTCACATGCCCTTGTGAATTTCGCAAGACTTTCACCGCCCGACAGCTCAAACGCGAATTTTCTTTTGGGCAACGCTCTGAAGCAATACCTCATCGCGCTTAAAGAGGACGCGTCAATAGGGAGCAAAATATTTCTCGTATCAAGAGGATCAAGCTCTGCGGTGTTTTCTATTCCACCACTACGGCTCATACACCTCTCACAAATGATTCCTCCGTTCATAACGTCAAGCCAAAACCCGTTCCCCTCTGTTCCTCCGCATCTGATGCAACCCGAAAGGTCAGGAGCAAAGCCGGATATGTCAACTGCGAAAAGCTCGTATACCGCTTTTATCACGTCCACGGGCTTCAGTCTGTTGGCTATTACGTAAAGAGTATTCAGAGTCATAGCCAGAAGCTCGGACGCCTCACACTCCTCACCGCTTATCTCCACTGCAAGCTCAACTATGTAGGAAGCAAGAGCCAGACTTTGTATATCATTATATACTCCCGAAAATTTCTCCTTTATCGAACCGTTCGACAGCCATTTCTTGCCGTTTTTTTCGTAAAACTCAAAGTTTCCGTAGGAAAAGAGATTTGTAGCCGCCAACAGCTTGCTTCTGGGAGTCGTAGCACCCTTGGCAATGATGCTTATCCGTCCGTCCTTAGTAAGCACGGTAAGTATTTTGTCATTTCCCAAAGCATATGACCGAATTATCAGTCCGTCCGCTACCGCTTTGTTGCTCATCGGCTATCCCCTCTTTTTCTTGGTTTGTTTTTGTGTTTAAGGCTCTCTTGCGGGAGGAGCGATCCCCTCCGCTAGCGAGCCGGATCGGATTTTCCGCAAAGACTTGTTGCAACCGAAGATAGTCACTCTTCGCTTCTGTATCCGAAGTTTCCTACAGTATTCGCGCTTTCTCTCCAGTTTTCTTTTACCTTTACCCAAAGGTTAAGATATACCTTTGTACCGAGAAGCTTTTCAAGGTCCGCTCTCGCATAGCTTCCGATAAGCTTCAGCGACGCACCACCCTTGCCAACGATTATTCCCTTATGAGAAGTTTTTTCGCAGAATATCTCGGCTCTGATACTGACAAGAGTTCCCTCGTCCTTAAATTCCTCTATGACTACCGCTGTTCCGTGAGGTACCTCCTTGTTGAGAGTTCTGAGTATCTTTTCTCTTATTATCTCGGCAGCTATCTGTCTCTCGGGCTGGTCGGTTATCATGTCCTCGGGAAAGAACCACTGAGATTCCGAGAGGAATTTCGAGCATTCTCCGAGAACCTCATCCACGTTCTTTCCGTTCTTCGCGCATATCGGTACAAAGGCGTCAAAATCATGCAACGCCGCATATTCGCTTATCTTCTCGGCAAGCTCCTCTCGCTGACACATATCTATCTTGTTTATTGCGAGAACACTTGGTGTCTCGCTCTTTTTCAGAAAATCGATAACGTTCTTCTCGACTGCCGTTACCTCCTTGGCAACGTCTACTACGAGAATTACCGCATCTGCGCTTCTCATTGAGGAGTCGGCTTCCTTTACCATAAATTCACCAAGTCGATTCTTCGGCTCGTGCATACCGGGTGTATCAAGGAAAACATACTGATCCTCGCCCTTTGTACATATTCCCGTTATTCTGTTTCTCGTAGTCTGTGGCTTATTCGATACTATTGCCACCTTCTCACCCAAAAAGGAATTGAGCAGAGTTGATTTTCCTACGTTTGGACGTCCTACTATTGCAATAAATCCCGTTCTTTTCATGTCCTATCTCTCCTTATTTTACCGAAAGTCCAATACTATCAAGTATCTCGCTCTGTCTTCTTCTCATTTCAAGGTCGTCCTCCTCGCTGTCTACGTGGTCATAACCAAGGAGGTGAAGCATGGAATGAACGCAAAGGAATGCCGCCTCTCGCTCGAAGCTGTGTCCGAATTCCTTCGCCTGCTCCTCTGCACGCTGGAGAGAGATAACTATATCTCCGAGCATTATCTCATGCTCGTCTGCAGGCGGCTCTTCACCTCCGCAGAAATCAATAAGAGGAAATGAGAGCACATCGGTGGCAGAGTCTATCCCTCTGAATTCGCTATTAAGCTTCTTTATACCCTCATTGTCGGTAAATGTCAGGGACACCTGACAGTCGTTGTGAAAATTCTCATACGCAAGAGTTGCAACCACCGCACTGCGCATAAGCATTTTGAGCTTATAGCTTATCTCATTTTTATCCTGATCGTTCATAAAATATATCATTGTCTTTGGCTTCATCTTCCGTACCCGTTCCTTTCCTGTCTGTCTTGTTTTTTATTCTGAACTGCAGCGGCGCGTCTCTCCGCTCCCGCCTTTTCGTATTTTTCATAAGCCTGAATTATTCTTTGCACAAGCTTGTGTCTTACCACGTCTCTGTCGGTAAACGCGTGTATGGCTATGTCCTCTACCTCCGCAAGTATCTTTACAGCCACCGAAAGTCCACTCTTCTGTCCTGATGGCAGGTCAGTCTGGGTAAGGTCTCCCGTTATTACCGCCTTTGAGCCTCCTCCGAGTCTTGTGAGAAACATCTTCATCTGCTCGGGAGTGGCGTTCTGCGCTTCGTCAAGA
This sequence comes from Clostridia bacterium, assembly GCA_017631085.1. Lineage (GTDB taxonomy): Bacteria > Bacillota > Clostridia > Oscillospirales > CAG-272 > HGM12713. Next base: position 127,712 of record JAGBTY010000017.1, on the reverse strand, counting down.
ATTATGAAACAATCGTCAAGCGTTCGACCTCTCATGTAGGCAAGAGGCGCTATTTCAATAATTCCCTTTTCAAGCTGACGGGCATAATTCTCAGCTCCCATCATCTCGAACATTGCGTCGTACAAGGGACGAAGATAGGGGTCTATCTTGCTTTGAAGATCACCCGGCAGAAATCCAAGCTTCTCCCCCGCCTCGATCGCTGGTCTTGTGAGAATTATTCTCGACACCTGCTTATCACGCAAAGCCTTTACAGCCATTGCCACTGCAAGAAAGGTCTTTCCCGTTCCCGCAGGGCCTATACCAAATACGATGGTGTTTTTCTCAATAGCCTCAACGTATCGTCTCTGACCTACCGTCTTTGCCTTTATAGGTCTGCCGCGAGTGGTTATGCATATACAGTCTCCGTCAAGTCCGTCAAGCTCTTTTTCCTTGCCGTCTCTTACCATATTGATAACGTACCCAACCTGCTGCTCGGAAAGCTCCTCGTTGTAGTTCGCCATATTTTTAAGATATCTTACAGCATCAGACGCCATCCGAAGACTTTCTCTGTCTTCTCCGCTTATGACCACAGCATCGCTTCCCTCTCCCTGTCTGTTGTGTATCTTTACGCCAAACGCCTTTTCGACCATTCTCACATTTATATCAAAGCTTCCAAAAAGCCTTGCCGTTATTTCGCTGTTGTCTATCTTTACTGTTACCTGCTCCATCTAAACCTCCGTTATTTTATGAAGGACAGTTCTATTTCCACCTCTTGCGCTATATTTTCACGGCATCTTGCGCGACAAATAAGAACGTAATTCTCTCCTTCAATATACCCCTCGTAGCTCATGCTCATTACCTCACCGTCGAGAAGCTCCTCGCGTATCATCTCGCCGAGACGGCTCTTTGCCATCCCCGCCGCCGTTTCCTCGGCTCTCTCAAGCCTCACCGCCGTATATTCCATATATCTGACCGTCTTTATTCCTATGGGAAGCTCTCCGAGTTCGAATGGATTTAAAGGGGTATATTCCTCTTCCTTATATATTGTATCACAACTCTTATATGAATTTCCACAGTTTGAGAAAAATTTTACTTCTTTTTCAAAAAAAATCAAATATTTTTCGCTCCACATACGCCCCGTAAACATTTTTTCCTCGTAATAAAGGGGTATCTCCACTCGAAATTCTCTTTCGGTCTCGGCAATCACCCTGCCTTTCGCCACGGTATAACGGTCACCCGACGTCTCCGAGCCGTAAACTCCTCCAACAAGAAGCTGTCCTTCGCTGACCGTCTCTCCAACCTCGGTGACAATATTTCCTCTTACGTCCTCAAAATAAAGTATCTTGCCACCCCGCGATGCTACGAGGTTTCCCGCATCCCACGCATCGCTTTCGTCCTCCTCGGGAAATGGTTCTGTCTCGCGTATCTCCACCTCTGCCACAGTTCCCGTAATATTTACACTTATCCATGAAATATCATCGGAGAAAATAAGCGTTCTATTTTCTATCTTGTCGGTGTCAAGTCCTCTTTTTAACTTTCCTACGTAAAGTCCGTTCTCCCGAAGGATCTCCTTAGCCTCTTTTTCAGAAAGACGTCGTTCTCCGTCTATCCTTATATCCCATATGACTGACGACGACAAAAAAATTATAAAAACGAAAGCAGCCGCGCCAATGATCAACCCATATCTTTTTTTGTATCTGCTAAAGAGCGCGGGGATTCCCGCCTCTCTCACCGTCTCGACCTCTATCCCATGGCTGACCGATAACGCGATAATGCTCCGCGCAGTAAAATAGGTACAGATAAATTCGCAATAAGCCTCCCTAAACCTCATGTCTCGGTATACGAGCCCCGCTTTACCGCAAAGCTCTATAAATCTTTCAAGGTCACGTTTTTTTACTCTCATGTGCTTATATCCAAACAAAAAAAGAAAAGGTCTCACTTAAAAATCCTCCTCCGAAAAGCTTACCGAATCAATGATTCCCTCGGCAGATATTTGCCCAACTCCGTAGGATATACACTCAAGCTCTCTTCCGCATATGACCACCTGCCCGGAGGACAAACCTATCCTTATCCTCTCTTTTGTATATTCGAGTATTCTTCGGCTTCCGCCCACTGTCACCTGACCTCTGCCGCGTACCGTAACAAGACTTCCCCCGGGAAGTACGTCGCATGGAATATCAAAACGGCGACATATACGCTCAAGAGCTCCCTTGTCTTTCTTTTTTTCTTTCATACCCATGACCTCCCGCATAAAATTATCCAACTGTCCGTAAATTTTAACCAAACAGCAATTTATTTTATGCGAAAGAGGGTACTCCAAATGACACGAGAGGAAATACACGTCACAAAAAACAGATATAAACCTTTAAAGACAAATCGGGATAGTGTTGCAAAAAAACCTATCATATCCGCTCTTATGTGTGGATTTATCCTTTTCCTTCTTCTAAAAAATCCGGCGATCGCAACTGCCTCCGTAAAAAAAGGACTGTCTCTTTGTGTCGGAAGCCTTCTGCCATCACTCTTTCCCTTTATGATAGTGTCAGAGCTATCTGTGAAATCGGGTCTTGCTTCATATCCTGCAAGGCTTCTCGAAAAACCGTCACGTAAAATACTCGGTATGTCGGGTGACGCAGGATGCGCCTTCGTTGTTGGAACACTATGCGGTTTTCCTATCGGTGCAAGGATGGGAATGAGTCTTTACGAGCAAGGAAAGCTGACCTTGTCTGAGCTGACAAGACTCGTCTGTCTTTCGTCAAACGCAGGACTTGCGTTTACTGTAATAACTCTTGGGAGAGAACGGTTAGGAAGCACAAAAATAGGAATTTTGCTCTATTCGGCAATAGTTTTATCGTCAATTATGGTTGGAGTTATAGCAAAGTGGGCATTTCCTCCGTCCTTTTCCGAAAAAGCATCTTATTATTTGAAAGAAAAAAAAACAACTACCCCATCGATTGCCTTGTTGCTTACAGAGTCGGTCAAGTCCTCCTCACTTGCCATGCTTTACGTTTGCGGCTTCGTCACATTTTTTTCAACCGTATCGGGAAGCCTCGGAGCAATATTCAAGTCGTATTTTTCTATGCCCGACGCCATTATCTCACTCATTTTCGGAGCTCTCGAGCTTACAGGCGGACTCTTTTCACTTGATACCGCACTGCCACACTCCGTCCTTTTGTCCTTATACGGAGCGATTCTCGGTTTTTCAGGACTGTCGGTGCATTTTCAGATAATCAGCGTATGCGACACAAAAAACGGCGAGACGGTAAAATATCTTCCCCTTTTCTGTGCCAAGCTGCTCGCGTCCGCCATTTCCTTTCTTTTACTTCTTGTCATTTCTCAATTTTTATGTAATTGCAAGGGGGGCCTTATTTAATTGTAGGGGACGACGTCCTCGGCGTCCCGTCTCACGACGTCCTCGGCGTCCCGCGCGATGAAAGGGTAAAATCCTGAAAAAAAGACCATCTGCATCGTGCAGGTGGTCTTTTTTAATTAATGTATTTATTTCCGAGGGTTATTTACAGAAGCGCCGAAGGGAAGAAAGGCAAGCTTCATCATTTTGAAGGATTGGATTCCGACCTTGACTGTATATTAAGTTTGTTTGGCATATTTATTATATCATGCTTGGAGCTATTTGTCAACGCATAAAAAATATTATATGTGTTTCGCGAGAACCATTGTTTTTGCGGGACGCCGAGGACGTCGTCCCCTACGGTGAATAGATATAATTTTCACATATCGTTCGCCGTAAACGAGGGGTTAACCAATATTTTTGAGGAACACCTATATTTGATTGTAGGGACAGGCGTCTCGACTGTCCGCACACCGAGATAGAATAAATTTTATACATACCTCTCGACGTGAACATATGGTTAACCTCTTTTTCGGGTTTTTCCTTATTTAATTGTAGGGGACGACGTCCTCGGCGTCCCGCGCGGTTAAAGGAATAAAATTTTCGAAAACGGTAGATATGACTATAAAAAAAACAAGGCGGTATTTCACGCCTTGCTTTTTTGTTATTTATGGTACTTCGTACCCTTTGAAATATTAAATCCTCTGTATACCGCTTCAAGAAGCAACACTCTCATGAGCTGATGGGGAAAGGTCAGCTTTGACACCGACATACGAATGTCACAGCTCGACTTTACTCTTTCCGAAAGTCCGTATGAGCTTCCGATAATAAAGCATATGCTTCCCGCTTCCTCTGCACCCTTATCGAGCAGTCTCGCAAGCTCCTCCGAAGAATATTGTTTGCCTTCAACACACATGGCAATCTTAAGTGCTCTCGTCGGCAGCTCTCGAAGTATTTTATCGGCTTCCTTTTCAAGAACGTTCTTTATTTCGTTCTCACTCGGATCTTCCGACACTCTTTCCTCTTTTAGCTGTATCTCCTCGAATTTGCAAAAGCCTCCAAGCCTTTTTACGTACTCGGCTGCTGCTTCACGCAAATAACTTTCTTTGAGATTTCCTACCGTTATCAGCTTTACGTTTACCATTTTTCTCCTTAAAGCTCCACAGGGGCATCTGGTGTTGCTACTGCAAGTCTGACGTCCACATCCGCAAGTACAGAGCTTATCTCGTCGTATGCTATTTCAGGACGATTATTTTCCTCGCTCAAATGCGCAAGTATAAATCCCTTTGTTCCTCTGTCAGCAAGTGTCAGAGCAAGAGATGCGCTATCGGTGTTTGAAAGATGTCCTTTCCTCGAGAGTATCCTCTTTTTTAGCTCGTAGGGATATCTTCCCTCCTTTAGCATCTCCACGTCGTGATTTGCCTCAATCACCACCGCTTCGCAACCCGAAAGCCCTTCTATGACCTCGTCGGACACGTATCCCATATCGGTGGCAACTCCCACCGCTACATTCTCCCCGCCGTCCTCAAATTCTATTCTGTAACCTACACTCATTCGACTGTCGTGAGAGGTCCTGAAAGCTTTTATCGTAAGCTCTCCGATCCTTTCCGAAAAAAGCTCACCGTGACGTATCATAGCGTTATGCACGAATGAATCGGGACGTCTGTCAAAAAGCTGCGCCGACCCTTCCATTATATGTATCGGTCTCGGTGATTTTTTTGAAATAACATCAAGAGCTGAAGTATGGTCACAATGCTCGTGGGTAACAAACACAGCGCTTATCTCGTCAATAGACGAGCCGATGCTTTTAAGTGCAGAGGAAAGAGCTGATGCGCTTTTCCCAGCATCTATGAGTATCGACGTACCCTTTGCCGAAAAGTAGGTCGCATTGCCTCGTGAACCCGAATAGAGAGCAACAAGCCTGTAATTTTTTCCCATTTGCACTCTCTTTTTAAATTAAAATACTTTTACTGCTCCAACGGGACGGATTCTGAGCACTATGCACTTTCCGTCTCCGAATATGCTATCCATTCTCTGACGGAAGCCTTCTACTTCATTTGAAGCCACAAATGCCTGTATCGTTCCCGCAAATCCGCCTCCGTGAACTCTGAAAGCACCTCTCTTGTCCGAAAGGTAATTTTCAGCAACGCAGAGAGCTAAAGAAAGTCCCTGTTCGTTTACGTTCTTGGTCGTATATACGTTCTGCAAATAGCAGAATGAAGAGCGTCCCGAAGCCTTTACCTGCTCGAAAAAGGCATCAAGGTCCTCTGCCATAAGAGCTGCCTTTTGCTTTGCAACTCTGCGGTTTTCATTAAAGAAGTGGAATGCACGAAGAAGCGCTCTGTCGCCCACCTGCTCACGAATTGAAGCGGCAGAAGACATAAGCTTATCCTCATCGGCATCACGAAGCACCTCACAGCCGAGAAGTTTTGCAACCGACTTCATTTCAGCAGGTACAGATGCATAGTCGTCTGTAAGGTCTGCATGGTTTCCACCCGTATTTACAATACAAAGATTAAATCCATGTCCGGAAATGTCAACCCCCATCTTTTCGATAACAGGAGTCTTGGGATCTTTAAAATCAATAGCTACAATACCGCCAACAGCACAAGCGACCTGATCCATAAGTCCGCAGGGCTTACCGAAGAATACGTTCTCGGAATACTGCGCAAGCTTTGCTATCTCTACGTTATCTACACCGCCATCGTTGTAGAAATGGCTGAGGATATTTCCTATCATATCCTCAAAAGCCGCGGAAGAAGAAAGTCCCGACCCCTTAAGAACGCTTGAGGTAGTATATGCATCAAATCCTCCTACCGAATATCCGTCCTTACGAAATCCTGCGCACATTCCCGCAATTATAGATTCCGACGAGCCGAATTTTTTCTCTACAGGAGCAGTATATTCAGATATATCGACAACGTCCTCGGGGAATCCCGCGCTCTTAACGCGAATAACGCTGTCCTCTCTCTCTGATGCGACAGCAATTATATCAAGGTCGATAGATGCCGCTATAACACATCCGTGGTTATGGTCTGTGTGGTTGCCCGAAAGCTCACTTCTTCCTGCAACCGAGAAAAGAGAAATTTCTCTGTCAGCACCGTATATTGCGGCAAACTCGTTGATAGCCGCTTCATATCTTGCTTTTTGAGCCTCTACTGCCTCTTTGCCGTAAATATAAGCAATTTTCTCGTCAATAGCACCCTCACGTAAAGCCTTTTTTGTCTGTTCAATATTCATGATTATGTCCTCCAATAACATATTTACAAATACTATTATATCATTCATTTTATAATTACGCAAGTGTTTTTTATTTTATTTAATAGAAAATTATCTCCCCCCTCCAATATAAAAAAAGGGGCTTTCAAGCGAAAGCTCCTTTTTTATTAAATACATACAGTCTCGATCTCGCCGTCGCCCTCCATGTCCGACCGAGACAGTCCGCCCGCAACAAGCTTTCCTATCCTGCCGTTATTTACAAACGTAGCAAGATGTCCTCCCACATGATTTTCGACCGTCACCGTACCAAGCGTCATTTTCTCGACCAGTGCACCCTTTCCTATGTGTATCGTATCCGCCGTGTTTACATATTCCCTGCGGTGAAGCTCGTTTACAGTCAAGGACTTTACTACCGTATCCTCCTGAATCCAAACAAACGGGAAGGAATAGCTTTTATCGGTCATGTGCGCTTCTTGTATTGGCAATCTCTTTGCTTTTGAGGCATATATCCCGTCAAGAGTAATGGCATCAAAACAACCGGTGGTTTTTCCGGCATAAAACTTGGTAAGACCAATACAATACTGGTAGTACGTTCCGTACACGTTTGAGATGCGTATATTTCTTACGTTCTGCTCCACCGTCAGAAGTCTGACAGCACTGTGACAACCCTCGGCAAAAAGTCCGTCTATCTCGATATCTGTAATGTCGCCCGCCGATCCCTCGTAAGCATTGAGAGCCACAAGGTCGTCGTAACATGCCCCCCTAAGATTACGGATAGTTCCGAAATGACAGCTTCCATTAAGGTGTATTCCGTCCATATTGGAGGCTATGGGGTTTCCATCGTTGAAATCAAAAACAATATTTTCCACGGTAAAATACGAGCCTGTGTCGATCATCACCGCGTAATTGGCAGGATCTTTAATGGTCATATTTGACAGCCTGAAATTTTTGACGTTATAGAAAAACATGCAGTGTCCAAGATAGTTGTTTTCGTCATATTCACGCAAGTATATGGGATTTGGCTTCTGGTTCATATTATTGAAATTCCAGATGCCTCCCTCTATCTCAAAATCGTGACAGGTATCATTCTCGTCAGGAGAGAGAAGGTCGTAAAATTTCCAAAGCTCCTTGGTGTCGGAAGGAATGTAGTCTCTCAATCTCTTTTCTGGCTTAGCGACAGTCTTATTCTGAAGCATAAAGCAATTCGATCCGCCCTTAAGCTTTATCTCTGCAAATCTTGGAAGTACCAGCTTGAAATTAGATGGAATAACAATGGGAGCGGTTATAAGATAGCATTTTTCAGGAAAGGGAAGCCGAAGCTCCCCTTTTCCACTATCTATCATTTCCTGAATTGCAGGAAGGTCATCGTGTATTCCATCGCCATAAAGTTTATTTTTAGAGCGATCCATAACCTACCTCATCAGTTCTTCTTAAAGAGAGGGCCGTATGCCGCACAAGCTCTGTAATCCTGTCCTTCCTTGTCCGAGCCGAATGCATTCCATACTGCAGGGCGGAAGATGTCCTTTTCGGGCACGTTGTGCATACAAACGGGTATGCGGAGCATGGAACAGAGAGTGATAAGGTCAGCTCCGATATGTCCGTAGCTGATAGCTCCGTGATTTGCTCCCCAATGGTTCATGACCTCGTATGCGTTCTCGAAAGGCGAGCCCTCGCGTCCGTCGCATATAGGTGCGAACCAAGTACAAGGCCATGTATAGTCTGTTCTCTTCCAAAGAACATCGGTGACTTCATCAGGAAGATCAATGGTATAACCCTCGGCTATCTGAAGTACAGGACCAAGTCCCTTTACCATATTGAGACGGATCATAGTACAAGGAATTTCTGCCTTCGTAACGAATCTCGATGAGAATCCGCCGCCTCTGAAATATCCGTTGTCAGCGGGACACCACTCAACGTTTGCCATGATAGCCTTCTTGTCCTCTTCGGTCACGTCGTACCATTCCTTCATGATACCGTTTCCGTTCTCGTCTGTCGCGCGGCAGTTTGCATCAAGACAAGCTGCACCCGAATTGATAAGGTGAATAAATCCGCCTGCCTCCTTTGCTCTGCCTTCTATTTCATATCCGCCCGTAGCGCGTCTTACAGCGTCAGCCGACCAATAGGTACGTACGTCTGCAAATATCTGAGGACGGTTGGTAAGCAGCTTCATAAAAAGCATACCGATACCGTTGAGCGTATCGTTTTCTGTTGCAAGTATGTAGGGCTCTCTCGTTCCGTTCCAGTCGAAGGAAGAATTGAGTATCGCCTCACCGAAATCACAGTTAGGATAAAAGTCTGTCCACTGTCTCTGGCCCTGGAAGCCCGCTGCAATTGCATTATGTCCGACTCTCTCTTCCTCACAACCCTTGGGAAGCTTTTCGTTTCCGTTCATAAGGTCCTGAATTATCATTGCGGTAAGAACACAGAACTCAAGGTCCTTATCCTTCTGCTCGTCGCTTCTGCGGATAAAGTCAGGATTCTTGTCAAAGCCTATAATGCAGTTTTCTTTTGCCCAAGCAATTGCTCTTTCATACTCGTCTTTGTCGTAGATGCCCTCGGTCATACGGCGAATTACCTCGACCTCGTCAACCGATTCAACTCTCATTCCAAGATAGTCCTCTATAAAGTCGGTATTTATTTGAGAGCCCGCAATGCCCATACAGAGAGAGCCTATCTGGAGATAGGATTTGCCTCTCATGGTTGCTGCAGCGATCGCTGCTCTACCAAAGCGGAGGAGCTTTTCCTTTACGTCATCGGGAATAGAAGTGTCGTCCATATCCTGAACGTCCTTACCGTAGATTCCAAATGCAGGAAGTCCCTTTTGTGCATGAGCCGCAAGAACAGCTGCAAGGTATACCGCACCGGGACGCTCTGTTCCGTTAAATCCCCAAACACCCTTTATAGTCTGTGTGTCCATGTCCATAGTTTCCGAGCCGTAGCACCAACAAGGAGTTACCGAAAGGGTAATGGAAACACCCTCACGTCTGAACTTTTCAGCGCAAGCTGCTGTCTCTCCAACTCGTCCGATAGTGGTGTCAGCAATAACTACCTTAACTGGCGTTCCGTCGGAATAGCGGAGATTTTCACGGAAGAGCTTTGCAGCGCTCTTCGCCATATTCATAGTCTGATCTTCAAGAGATTCGCGGACGCCAAGTATTCCGCGTCTGCCGTCGATACAAGGACGGATACCGATAACGGGATATTCACCTACAAGATTATTCTTTCTCATTTTCGTACCTCACATTTTATTTTTGCCCTTTACGGACCTTGTCAATATAATTTTATCATATTAAAACTCTTTTGTAAATGTACAAAAGTGAATATTTTTTAAGAAAACATGGACTTTTTAACATTTTTTCAAAAATTGCCGTCCCTTAAAATCAAATACTATTCAAGCTTAAACGGCTATGAATAAACTACAACTTTTTGCAAAAAATAGGTATGGACTGATTTGTTTTGCGATTAAACGTAAATTTTTCCATTTAAAGTCAAATACACTTGAAAAATCACGCGCGACATGATAAAATAATTACATCCGAGAGCATATTCTCTTACATCGCTCTCGGATTAAAAATACTTTAGAATTATAATTTTTGGAGTTTTTATGAAAATAGCTTTTTTTGACACAAAGCCATACGATATCGCCTCATTTGACAAAATAAAAGACACAGCGAATATTTCGATCAAATATTTCGAAACAAAGCTATCGCTCGACACCTGTGCTCTCGCCAAAGGCGCTGAAGCGGTTTGCGTTTTCGTTAACGATACTGTAAATGCCGCTGTCATAGATAAACTTTCCGAGCTTGACGTGAAGATCATCGCTCTTCGATGCGCGGGATTTAACAACGTAGACCTTGACCGCGCACGTGAGAGGCAGATAGCTGTCCTTCACGTTCCCGCTTATTCCCCCTACGCCGTTGCCGAACATGCCATGGCTCTGCTCCTTTGCTCCGTACGACGTATACACAAGGCATATATCAGAAGCAAGGATTTTAACTTCAGCCTCACAGGACTTGCCGGATTTGACCTTCACGGAAAAACCGTGGGCGTTATTGGCACAGGAAGAATAGGCAGAGCCTTTATCGACCTTTGCCGCGGCTTTGGTATGAATATTTTAGCCTATGACAAATTTCCCAACAAATCTCTTGATGTTACCTATACAGATACCGACACTATTTTCCAAGACAGCGACATTATATCTCTCCACTGCCCCTTGACCGAGGAAACATATCATATTATCAACGAAAAAACTCTTGATATGATGAAAAAAGGAGTCATTATCGTGAACACCTCTCGGGGAGCGTTGATCGATACCAATGCCCTTATCGAAAGCATAAAAGACCGCCGGGTAGGTGCCGCGTGTCTTGACGTTTACGAGGAAGAATCGGACGTTTTCTTCAGAGACAACTCCGGGCATATCATGGACGATGACACTCTTGCAAGGCTCATTTCCATGCCAAACGTTATCGTCACATCTCATCAAGCCTTTCTCACCGAGGAAGCTCTCAATAACATTGCCGAAACTACCGTGGAAAATATTATCGAATTTTCAACGAAAGGTTCCTGCAAAAACAATTTGGCATAGTTGATCGAAAAGATGCCTCCTGCATTTTTAAACCATTTCGGTATCTTTTTCCTTTTCTACGTCATTCTCGTTTTTAATATCGGCTTCTTTTTGGTTGCTCTCTTCTTCGATTATCGGTTTTCCGTCTTTGCATACCTCATATATGTATTCTCCCCCGCTTTCATCTGTCATAAGATCAGCAAGTATCTTCATTATACGCACCGGATCGGGTTGATTGACGAATTTTATTTTCATTTTCCCCTCCTAAGAACAATCAGCACTATTCTATCATATGAACGAACAAGCTATTAAAGAAGTATTTTTTATATTTCGACTATTTTTCATATTTGCTTCTCACCTTTTAAAAATTTTCTTCCTTATTTATTTTAATCTTGACAATCTCCTATTTAAGTACTATAATTATATTAACGGATTATCAAAAGGAATATATATTACTCGTTCGAGTACCTATCGGGTATATTTTAGTACTTGTTCGAGAATTTGTCAAGTCAAAAAATACTTTTTTGAGTATTTTTGGAAACAACAACCAAAAAGGAGGGCGTTCAATTGAGCACTTTGTACGAGAATATTATCTCATTGTGCGAGAAGAAAGGGGTCAAAGGGGGAAAAATGTGCACCGACCTTGGAATCAGCAAAGGACTTCTGACAGATCTGAAGATGGGGAGGCGTTCGGGCGTATCTGCCGTAACAGCACAAAAGATCGCTTCATATTTTGACGTTTCGGTCGGTCATCTTTTAGGCGAAGAAAAAAATCCGGATACAAGATCCTCCGACCTTGATACCCGACTTTTGGACAGCGACAATAAAGTTTTACAAAAAGAAAGCATAAATTCGAAGATAACACCCAGCCCACTCACTCTTTCGCAGCACGAATTGAATGTGATCACCGCTTACCGACTCCACCCCGAATTCCAAAGCGCAGTTGACCATTTACTTGGTGTGGAAAGCGACGGTTATGTGCAGATATATTCTGCAGCTTCTTCGAAAGATAACCGCCCTGATCAGATAATCACTATAAAAAAGGAAGAATGGGAAAAGATCAAATCCGCCAAGGATACTGATGATCCCTTGTTATAAAAATGTACTACGGACTGTATAAAAATATTCGACATAGCGCATGGCAGTGCTTGATCGATTTTAATATTGACCGTCTTCCTGTTGACGTTCTGAAGATCGCACGTACCGCAGGTGTACGCGTTATCAGAGATACGTCGGTCAACGTCTTGCAGCCAAATGAAAACGGCAAATCATTTTTTGACGGTACTAATTGGATAATTGTTTACAACGACAATAACCCTACAGAGCTTTCACGTTTCACCGTCGCCCATGAGCTTGGACACATTTTCCTCGGTCATGACCTCTGTCTTGGTCATTTCCCTCAAGCAAAGGAAGTATCCACGAAACCGAAATCCGAACAACAAGCCGACATGTTCGCCCTGCGCCTTCTCTGCCCCGCCTGCGTACTTTGGGGGCTGGATCTACACTCTGCAGATGAGATAGCAAGATACTGCCGAGTTGAAAGTGATATTTCCATCACCAGAGCTCGGAGAATGAAAGAGCTATATAAGCGAGGAAAATTTTTGACCGACCCCACAGAAAAACAACTGTATAAAAATTTTGAAGAATACATAACTAAAGAAAAAACTTTCAAAAGATAATTATTATAATAAGGGGATACATGAAAACAAACAGAATCAACAGTACCCTGAAACGCGCAGCACTGTATACCAGAGTTTCAACAGAAGAACAGGCTCAAAGAGGTCTGTCCCTTGATGCACAAAGGGAGCGTCTTATTCAATACGCAAAAGAAAACGATCTGGTAATAGTAGATCTTTATATCGACGAAGGAATTTCAGCGAGAAAGCGTTATACAAAGCGTCCTGAATTTATTAGAATGCTCGATGACATCAAGGCTCAAAAGATAGACGTTGTGCTTTTTATCAAGCTGGACAGATGGTTTCGTAATATTGCCGATTATTATGAAGTGCAAAGCATACTTGATAAAAACAACGTCCAATGGATAGCGACCGAGGAAGATTACGACACCACTACCGCCAACGGCAGATTAGCGCTCAACATAAAGCTTGCCATTGCGCAAGATGAATCCGACAGAACGTCAGAGCGTATAAAATTCGTCTTTTCCAATATGGTCAAAGAAGGAAGGGTCATTTCCGGCAAAACACCGCTCGGATACGAGATCAGAGATAAAAAAGCAGTGGTAAACGAAGATGAGGCTAATATCGTCAGAGATCTGTTTCAGAAATATATAGACCTGCGTTCAATGAAAGCCACCTCGCGATATATACTCAACAAATACGGAAAAAGCATCGACACAAAATCAATGAAACACATACTTCAAAACAAATGGTATATCGGAGAAGCCTACGGAATTGAAAATTGGTGTCCTGTCATAATCGACAAAAACACCTTTGATATTGTTTCCGCTATAATAAATGTCCGTTCTGCAAGACACGATGGAAGTCGCTCTGACAGAGTTTATCTTTTCACGGGACTTGTTTTCTGTTCTTCTTGCGACAGACGAATGACGACCTATACTTGCCATAATAAAAACAAAGACGGAACGGTCAAGCAGACATTTGTCTATTACCGTTGTCCTGCCCATACGATGCATCTTTGCGATATGTCAAAGCAATTCAACCAGGACAAGCTTGAGGAGTGGTTATCTGACAATCTTCTTTCCGAGATAGAAAAGATAAACCTGTCATTTCAAAGCAGAAAAGCCTTATCTCCGCCAAAACACATAGATACTTCAAAAATTTATGCAAAAATAGAAAAGCTAAAGGATCTGTATATTAACGATCTTCTACCCAAGGAAATGTATGAAAAGGAATATACCGCACTAATGGCGTCATTAAAAGATGCGGAAAACGAGAAAAAAGAGCCTATGCGCGATCCGATAGATCTGGAACAATTCAACGACTTTCATATTTCATACCGTGACCTTACCCCCATAGCCAAAAAAGCATTCTGGTCAAGAACGCTAAATAAGATCTACCTTTCCGAAAACGGAGAAATATCTATAACATTTAATTAAACAAATCAACCATCTGCTTTTTAGAGAAAACATTAAATTTGGACTATTATCAGTTATAGTAAGACATTCCATCAGGAACAGCAACCACGATAACAGTAAGACCAAGCATAAAAGCATGGAGCAGATTTTGCCACATGTAGCCTTTGTCAGCAAGCTTTGTTAGGATCAGCTCTCTATTCCAACCGCTGTCTCCTACAAGGCTACTGACAAAAAAAGCGACAGCCACAAGGATCGCCGCGATGTAACCAAGTCGACTTATCTGCTTTGCCAACTTCGTAAGTCTTACCTTTAAAGGACTTTCTCGTGTTGCAATCTGAACTTCCTTTGATATTTCTCCAAGAAAAGTGTTATCACCAACAGCAAAAACAACGATCTCTCCCTCACCCGATAACACGAGACTTCCCTTTAGCACCGATGTCTTCGACTCGGGGCTTTTTATTTTATCCTTATTAGGTTGCTTTTCAACCTCGCGGCTCTCTCCTGTCATAGAAGATTGATCTACTCCAAGATGGCCCCATATCACGTAACCGTCAGCAGGTATTTGTTCTCCCGCGCTTAACACTACTACGTCTCCTACAACTATATCTTCTATGGGTATAAGAGTTATTTTTCCGTCGCGTCTTACTCTGTACTCTGCCCGCGCACACTCCTCGGATAATCGTTTAAAGGCAGCTTCGCTTCCCCTTTCGGAAACAGTGGATATGGTCACCGCCAAAAAGATCGATATTCCTATGCCGACCGTTTCAAATATATCCCCACCCTTGAATACAAATATTAGATTTACAACAAGAGCACAAAGTAATATTTTTATAACGGGGTCACCAAGATTTGTAAGAAAATGTCTCAAAAAGCTTTTTTTCTTACCAACACTTAAACGGTTGACACCGTTTTTTTGCGCAGATAATGCCACCTCCTCGCCGCCAAGTCCCTTCCGTATATCTTCTGTTCGTTCTATCATTTAGGATTTCCCCTTTTCCGTTTTATTTGTTTGCCTTTGTGTGCATAATACTTATACATTACTATATGTAAAGCTCGCTTTAAGGTATGACTTTAAAAAACTGTTTATTTAAAGAGTATAATGTATATTGCTACATCAAAACATTTTGAAACAGCAGAATGATAGCTATGTTTCGAAATACAAAACCAACATAAAAAAAGACAGAGAACTCGGGTAAAACCCAAAATTCTCTGTCCTTTTTACCGGCAGGTCAATATTCTATAAACCTCGACCTCACCGCTTTACTCATATATGTGTTTTATATATAGACCTATCTTTAGGAGGATGCATATAATCTCCATACATCTTGGTAAGCTCTCCGTCGTAACCCACAGGCATAGGAAAATCGTGATCGCGAATAGGCATATAAACGGTATCCTCATACCACTCCTCATTGAAAAATCCAAGCTCTCTCAAGAGATAGTTTCCGGGGAAGCGGTACTTATTGTCTGTAAGCGATGAATATTTCGTCATTGCTTTTTCATGCTTTTTCAATATCTTTTCGGTGGAAAAGAATTTTCCCATGAACATACACACTCTGGACTCAAGCTTTTGCATAAAGCTATATCCTGACATATCAACCTTATAACGCTTTGACATTGCCATTCCGTAAAGTATTTTGCATTTGAGCAGCATCGATTTCTGCTTTAGTGAAGAATTCGGTGCTTTGTCAAAAATAAATATATCAAGACCTACTCTGTTCTGATAATTTTTATAAAACTTATCCTCTTCGGTCTCTTCTCTCAAGGGCTTGTCCATGTTTATTACCCTTGGAACGAAATCGTAAAAAGCCGGTGCCATGTCGATAGGCTCTACGAGACGGTAGTTTGAGGGCAAATGCTTGTTCATAGCCTCCTTGAAACGCGGCCAATCTTCACGCAAGACCTTAAAGTCAACGTCGTCGTCCCACGGGATAAAATTCTTTTCTCTTACAGCACCTATTGCCGTACCACTGTCAATAAAGTATCTTACTCCTTCTTTTCTACATATCTCGTCAACAAGAAGCATTACCTCAAAAAGTTGGTCGTGCAAAACTTCAATAGTCATTTTTTCCCCCTCTGTTACTTTCACTAACGATTTTTTCACACTTCTGTGAAACCGATGTTTGAATTAGAGCGTCCTTGTATCCTAATAAAATACCCGATATATACCTTACTCCGCAGCTTAAAATCATTCCCCAGCAAAATCCCAGGAGTCCGCCAAAATAGCTCATTGGTATACAAATGACCGCAAATGCTACCGCAAACGCTACGTTTACATATATCTGATATCTTGATTTTGAAAATTTAAGCAATACCACCGTAACAACTCCGGCCGCAAAATACAAGACTTGGGCAAGATTTGCAATAATGAAATATGTCTTCGCACTTTCGTAATCATCCGGGTAAAGCCTTGAAATAATTATATGAGAGCCTACGGTACAAGCAAAGGTCGCAATTATGACCGCCCCCAAAGACAGTGCAAGAACTATATTCATTATTTTTAGAGTAAGCCGCCCTTTATAACGCGACAGATACCCTACTATTACCCCGTTAAGCGGTGTTGTCAATAATGCTATCGTCTTTCCGAGAAGTGACGCAAGATAGTAAATAGTTACGGCAGAAGAACCAACGAAGTGCTTCAGAACAACTCTGTCTCCGTTAAATACTATCGTTGACAATATCTCCGCGCCAAAAAGCAGTAGCACCGTTCTTAAAACAGCATTAAAATATTTTTTATCTGACAGCGTATCAAGTTCAAAAACGTGTCCAAAGATAAAGACCAGCAAAATTCCAAAAAGCTCTCCGGGAATAAGCGCCATTGCCCAAAGTCCCGTAAGCTTAAACAGAAATATTCCTACACCGTATCCAATGCTTATCAAGAAATAATAAAGGAAAAATCCTTTATAATTCAAGGACATTCTGAACTCTACGTCTGCATAATACCGCCACATAGTAAGACAAAGCAATACGGCATAAAGAATTATCTCCAGGACAGACATTTCGACGCCGCCAAACACACCAAAAATTATCGCAGCAATTATCCCGTAAAGTGAAGAAAGCCCAAGTATAGCAATATAGGGTAGATTTTTATTTTTCCCCGTTTGTACCTCGGTCATTCGTGCATAATTACAAGCAACCCCCATTGAGACGGCAATTATATTCATAAGCGAGATAAGATAAAGTATGTCCCCATATATTTCAGCATTATATTCGGAGCGCCATGAAGGATAAACAATAAATTGAAGAACAACGTTCATAAGAATAAGCCCCGCGATGCTTAAAACAGAATCACCGAGGACATTCTTCAGCTTGCTTTTCTCTCCGTTTATTGCCATTTTCTTTCTCACCCACTAAAAAAATTAAGCTTTTCTTTACATATGCAGTATTAACTCACTATATAGTATACCACATAGAACATGCTTTGTCAATTTCTTTTAAAAAATAACATATTTTTCTCTTTTAAAATAAAATCACCTATCAGTTATTTTAGCAATGCTTTGAATAATTGCAATAAAAAAACAAATCCGAACCAATTTCGATTTATGAAACAGTTCGGATTTGTTACGTTTGGTGACCCCTACGGGAATCAATGTTTCGCTTCGCTCAACGGCAAGTTTTGCTAATGCAAAACGTTGCAACCCTCCCCGAACAAGTTCGGGAGTTCTCATACCGAGACAAATCACCAAAAAGAAAAAAAACACACCGTGGTGTGTTTTTCTTTTTGGTGACCCCTACGGGAATCGAACCCATGTTTTCGCCGTGAGAGGGCGATGTCTTAGCCGCTTGACCAAGGGGCCGTTTTATACAGCTTGATTATTATACCACATCTTTTTTAAAAATGCAATAGTTTTTTAAAAATTTTTTTATTTTTTTCTGTGAAGGGGCAATATACCCCTTCACAGACTCTTTTGCCACATTAAATATGCAGAGACCGATCAATAATCGGGAAAAATATGAACCGTGTTGATATTTTCCATGGCTTCTGCCACAAGCCCCTCAAAATCAAGCTTGTTTTCTTGCACGAGGACCTTTTCAAGCTCAGGCTTGGTTTTCGGATGCTTCGGAGTAAACACAGTACAACAATCCTCATAGGGCTGGATAGACGTCTCAAACGTTCCGATCTTTCTTGCTATCGTGACTATCTCTTCCTTATCCATTCCTATACATGGTCTGAACACCGGCATATTTACCGCCGAATCGGTCACTCCCAGCGCCATCATTGTCTGTGACGCCACCTGACCGAGACTTTCTCCCGTTACGAGAGCCGAACAGCCCTTATCTTTTGCTATCCTTTCGGCGATCGTCATCATATATCTTCTGAGAAGCAGGGTAAAATAATCCTCCTCGCAATTTCTGACAAGCTCCTCCTGAATATGCGTCAAGGATACGACATGAACGTAAATATCTCCCGCATATTCGGAAACTATCTTTGCAAGGTCAAGAACCTTTTCTCTTGCCATCTCACTGGTATACGGAAAGGACTCAAAATGTACAGCATCAAGACGAACACCTCTTTTGGCTATCATATAGCCGGCAACAGGGGAATCTATTCCTCCTGAAAGGAGAAGCATAGCTCTTCCGTTGCTTCCTATAGGCATTCCGCCCGCGCCCTTGAATGATCCGGCGCTTACGTATGCGCCAAATTCCCTTATCTCAACTCTTACCGTAACATCGGGGGTGTGTACGTCCACCTTCATTCTCGGACAGCTGTCAAGAATAACTCCGCCTATCTCTCTCGATATCTCCATGGAATCAAGAGGAAACGACTTGTCAGAACGCTTCGCTTCAACCTTAAAGCTTCTTTTTCCGTCAAGGAATGCAGGAATGTATTCTGCGGCAACTCTCGAGATATCCTCCATGTTCTTCTCGCACACAGCTGCTCTTGAAACGGCAACTATTCCAAAAACCTTACAAGCAGCATTGAAAGCTCCGTCAATATCCGAGTCTTCGTTCTTTGGCTCAATATATATGGTGCTTTGTGCTCTGTACACGTCAAAATCACCGTATCCGGCTACTCTTTTTTTCATTTCTCGGCAAAGAAGGTCCTCAAAATACTTTCTGTTCGCACCCTTCAGAACTATCTCGCCATATTTACAAAGTAATATCTCTTTCATTCGCATCTACCTTTCTTTATTCGGGTTTTGCGTTATAATAATTGGGGAAAAGCGTCTCCCATACCTTTCTACAGGCAAGAGTATCGGCAACCGACGAGTGAGGAACACCCTCCCATTCTATCTCGAAGCAGCTCATAGCATCGGTAAGCGATGCGTGTACTACATCAGGACGGTTTTCATGAGCAAAGCGTACAAACTCGTTGGCACAGCAACGAACCTTTCCGTGCAGCTCCTCCCTCTCCTCTTCGGTGTCATATATGTATTTGATATGACTGTAATCGGTAGAAACACCGTATGCGATTATATTGTCTGCTCCCTGAAAGATCCTTTTTATTTCAGGCGTGAGCTCCTTAAGAGTGGGGGAATCTGTAACCATATCGGGCGTTATACCGTGCACCTTTTCGGTCTTTTTCCAGCTCTTGGTGTGCTCAGGGCGGACAAAAGTGTCCATTATAGATCTTCCCGTCCCGTCAACTATAGTAATCGAAAGTATCTCGTCTCTGTCGTAAAATCCCGTAAGCTCAAGGTCAAAAAACAACACCTTTTCTCTATCCATACCGTAGTACGCTTGTCTTTTTTCATTGCCCTCGACTCTTCTCTTTTCAAGCTCGACCTCATAACAGCCCTCACAAAGCTTTTTCTTATAGCGTATGTCTTTTCCACACCTTACGCAAAGCAGCGGAAGTCTTTTGGCAGTCTTCTTGTCGTAAAAGTAAAGAACGCTCTTATCTGCCTTATATGTATATGCCACAGGCTCTTCTATGGGCTCATAGTGCATCTTTTCAAGCCTGTCTGCCGTATAATATCCGCAAGACGCCGCATTCCTTATGCTCATTCTGTGAATGATACTTCCACCGGGAAGTGTCATGCTCTCTTTTTTGGAATTCGGAAAATACCATGTTTCAGGCGGTGCTTCTATCACCTTTTCGGGATCAAAATAGTAGATTATGCTGCCATCCGGAGCAATATCGTATGCAATAGGCTCTCCCGAGGGCATCAGGTGCATATCCGAGAGCGTTTTTCGTGACAAATAGTTCTTTTTAATCGCCTCGGCGCTTCCCATCTGCTTGATGGTAGTTCCCGAGCGAAGCTTCATTTCGTTCTTCAAAAATATCCTCCAAAGCAGAGCCTTCGCCCCGCATATATTTTATAACAAATCTTATTTATTATATCATACAGATTTAGAATAGTCAATGGAATTTTTTATTTTGCTCCATTATTTTTATATAGTTTCTATTGAAAAAAGGTGATTTGTGTGCTATAATGTCTCTATCAAAACCGTGAAAGGTCACAAAAGTCAAAATGAACGTATTGATGTTGATATTTTCAATTTTTTCAATAATAGGCATCCTTGATGCCATAACGGGAAATCATTTTGGTCTGGGCGAGGAATTTGAAAAGGGCATAAAGCTTGTAGGCGCGTTGACTCTATCCATGCTTGGAATGATATGTCTCGTTCCCTTAATAAAAACATTTATATCACCTGCAATAATCCCCTTGTCAAGCTTTTTACACATCGATCCGTCGATCTTTTCGGCAATGCTCGTTGCTAACGACATGGGTGGTGCTGCACTTTCTTCTGAGCTTGCACTTGACGGATCTATTGGATTGTTCAACGCGACCGTCGTCTCGTCAATGATGGGAGTTACTATATCCTTTACACTTCCCACCGTATTAAAGACCACTCCCGAAAGCTCTCATAAGTATGTGATCCTCGGTCTTCTTTCGGGTGTTTCAACGATTCCCGTAGGCTGTTTTGTGTCGGGACTTATGCTAAAACTCCACCCCATAGCTCTTATCGTTGACCTTATTCCTTTGCTTATATTCTCCACGGTCATAATCCTCGGACTTATCAAAGCTCCAAGAGTATCGGTAAAGATCGTGTCCGTGTTCGGAAAAATCCTTTTTGCTCTTATAATGCTCGGCCTCGGTCTCGCTATACTTGAAGCTATGACAGGATATACCCCCATAAAAGGTCTCGCTCCAGCCTCCGAATCATACGAGATGCTCTTCAAGCTGGCATTTATGCTATCGGGCGTCTTCCCTCTTATAAGTATCCTATCAAGACTTTTAAAAAAACCTCTTGGACTTCTCTCAAAGAAAACAGGGCTTGACGAAACGTCATCTCTTGGACTTTTGACTTCTCTCGCAAGCTCTATCCCAACCTTTGGCCTTGTGGAAAAGATGGCTCCACGCGGCATAGTTATTAATATGGCGTTTGCCGTATCTGCCGCATTTGCTCTGGGAGATCATCTGGCATTTACCGCTATGTTTGCTCCGCCGTACGCCGCCGCCGTGGTGGTCGGAAAGCTTATTTCCGGAATTTCTGCAATAGCAGTTGCTTATTTTGTGTCAAGAAAAATAAACTGATCTTCTTCATTCGGCTCTTCAAGAAGGGATTTTACACTTTTAACATATTCAGTAGGAGACATTCCTAGACTCTCTTTAAAATTCTTTGAAAAGTGATGAATAGAACAAAATCCACATCGCTGACTGATTTCGGTACACGAAAGTCCCTCTCGAAGCAAGACCTTGCTCTTCGCGATCCTCAACTCATTCAAATATTCCATCGCCCCGCAGTTCATATTTTTCTTAAAAAGCTTTTTCAGAGTTGTAGAACTTATGGAAAATCTTTCGGTTATCATGGGAAAGGTTATCTTCTCGGATAGATTTTTGTTCATATACTCAACTATCTCGGATATGAGCCCTTCCCGTCTGACCAGGGGAGGCGTGATGGAAGAAGATACATTCCTCGTTTCCCTACTCTGCCTTATAAGGTCGATAAGTAAAAGTTCTATATATATCTGTATTACCTGCTCGGACGCGAAAAGCTCCGGGCTTTTTTTTCGCTTCAGCTGTGGGTCGTATACTCTTCCGGGAGTATTTTCAAAGCTTACCGCTCCCTCTCTTAATATAGAAAATAAAGCTTCAACAGTATGTCTATCCGTGTTCAGTATCTTATCCGAAATACCGTATAGCTCCTTGCAGTCGGACTCAAAGGCAATGATTACCGAGTTTGCCGAGCTTTTTCTCGTTTCTATACGGTGAAACTGATATGGCGGATGCAGATACGCCTGACCTTCGGAAAGTATCTGTCTGTCGCCTCCCGCATAAGCGGTAAGCTCTCCCTTGTCGCAATATACGATCTCCCAACAGTTATGGCTCTCTCCCGGGAAGAAAAATTCCGGAGTATATTCAAAGTAATGTATTGATATTATACTGTCCACCGATAGCTCTCTTTTCATTACAGTCGGTATATATTTCATGACATTTCTTTTCCTTTATCTTTTTTCTAAATTATAAATCTTTTTTCACAAAAAGTCAAGTTTTTGATGAAATTATACCAAATATACAAAAACTTTGCCCTTTTATCGAAAGACATATCAAAAATCTTGTGTTAAAATATACTTGAAATAATATTAATTTGGAGGAAACTCAAATGCAGATACACGTTGTTGAAAATTATGAAAAGATGTCCGAGCTTGCGGCAAATTATTTCGCAGAGGTCATATCCGAAAAACCGAATTGCGTTATCGGTCTTGCAACAGGATCTACCCCAGTTGGAATGTACTCTCTTCTCGGAAAGAAGTGCACTGAGGAAGGACTTGATTTTTCCGAAGTCCGCTCGGTAAACCTTGACGAATATTACCCCATATCTCCCGAAAACGAGCAGAGCTACCGTTATTTCATGAATAAAAATCTTTTCGACAAGACCAACATAGACAAGGCAAACACCAATGTTCCCGACGGAACTGCAAAGGATGTTGATGCCTTCTGTCGCGAATACGAGGCAAAAATAGATGCTATGGGCGGTATCGATATCCAGATACTCGGTATCGGAAGAAACGGCCACATCGGATTTAACGAGCCTGACTCCTATCTTGTTCCCTTCACCCACCTCACCGCGCTTACGGAAAGCACGATAGAAGCAAACTCAAGATTCTTCGAATCCGAGGCTGACGTACCCAAGCACGCGCTTACAATGGGAATACAGAGCGTATTCAAGGCGCGCAGAATCGTTATTCTCGCATCGGGAGCAGATAAAGCCGAAGCCGTAAGAGATATGCTCAAGGGTAATATCTCCACCGCTTGTCCCGCGTCTCTCCTCTGCCTCCACCCCGACGTTATCTTTATTTGCGATAAGGATGCGTATTCTCTTGTTTAAAAAAATTTTAAGCCGTCGGTCATTTTATTGAACCGGCGGCTATTATTTTTATGTTTCAAAAAATGCTTCAATATTTGCGAAAAATGTCAAATTGTGCAAAATGGGGAAAATGAAGAATTTTCAAAAAGGGTATTGACAGAGAAAAGACAAAAGTTTTCCACATAAAAAAATTTTTCGCTTAAGAAAAAAAGCTATATCTATCAAGATTTTCCACAGAATCCACAATGTTTTCCACAATAATCAAGAAAAAAGTATTCTGAAAAACAAAGACATTGTGGAAAACTTTTGATTGGTAAAAGTAAACAAAAAAGATAAATAAATGTTAATTTTCAGTTACGGGAAAGCTTCTTCAAAGAAAATATTCCCGTTATAACCAGCATCGTTCCAAAGGCCTTTCGAAGAATAAAATTTGAAACAAACCCTCCTATAATAACTCCTACAATAGCGCCTATCATAGCGGTTACAGCGAGCAATAGTGTAACAGAAAAAAACCGTCTTTTTTTGAAGTGTACAAAAAGCCCAGCACCTCCCGAAAGAATGAAAAAAAGCAGATTTATACCTTGACAGGTGATCTGTGGGATATTTGTAAAGAGAGAAAGGTATATAACGAATAGACCTCCACCTCCTATCCCCATTCCAGAAAGCGCTGCAATGATAAAGCTTATTATCGCGTTTGTCATAATGATCCCCCGAAAAAACATTTAATTAATAATCATAAGTATCCCCGAAACTATGACCAATACCCCGAAAAGCATCCGTATGACCTTTGGCTTTAGCTTGCCGAGAAGGATCGCGCCAAAAATTCCACCTAGAATCGCAGGTATTATAAAGGCATCGAAGCCAACCAATGAAATATTTCCGCGCGCGGCATAGAGAAATGCCGAAAAAACAGAAACGGGAAGCATAATGGCAAGAGAATTTGCAAATATCTCTTTTTCGTCAGCGCTTTCCTTTTTCAGTATTTTTTTCAGAGCAAGTACTATAAGTATTCCTCCCCCAGCACCTAAAAGACCGTTTACAAATCCTGCGGAAGCGCCAAGCAAAACGGTGACGGTGAGAGGTTTGTTTTTTATCCCCTTAAACGAGAGCATATTTTCTCCGTTCCGACTCAAAAAAGAAAATTTTTTTCTTTCATATCTTGAATCATTATTTTTTTTATGATATAATTAAAGTAATTATTGACTAAATATTTTTAAGATAATCTACACTTAAAAAATCGGAGGTAAAAATGCCTGAAAAAAGAAAACCGCAAAACAACCGAAACAAAACGCAACAGGAAAAGATAGGCGGTAATATGCAGTCCAATAAAAAAGGAAACACAGGGAACGTTTCCCACAAAAAAGCAGTAAGAAGTGCGATAAAAAAGGCAATGCCATATTTCTTTATGGTATTTGCTTTGATACTGTGTATCTTCTTCGTTACCGTAAAGCTTCTTAATATCGACGACGGAGTAGGAGTACTGGGATATTGGATACAGTTTATCCTTTGCGGCCTTTTAGGTCCTGCCGCTTACGGACTACCGCTGATATTCGGTTACGTCGGCGTAAAATGGTGTCTTTATAATATCACCTGGAAATCTCCTCTCGGAGAGGGTGCTCCCGATTATCCCGAATACAAAAAGGCGAGAAAAAGACTTATAACTCAAGGAGTTATGTCGGCTCTCGTTATCTTTACCATTGCCTCTATGTTTGGCGTTTTTGCCGATTACGGAGGAGTTGATATTCCGGAAATGTGGACAGACGCAGCAGAGAACGGTCACGGAGGCGGTATCGTCGGAAGTCTTTTCGGGGCACTTATGGTACTATGCTTCAAGCAGCTGGTATCTACCATAATACTTGTTGTCCTTCTCGTGTTCTTCGCAATACTTATGATTGGTCTGACCCCCGATTACATAATCGAAAAACTCCAGCAAAAACAAAGAGATGCAAAACTTCAGCGGGCAGAACGCGAAGCAGAAGAAAAAATGTCGGCTATGGGCAGAAACGGAAGAAAGATCGAAGAGGATATTTCCGACGATAGCGAAGACGACCGCAAACGCCGCAATAGAATGGCAGCGGCAGGGGCAAGAGTAGCTTTCGAAAACAAAGAGAACAAAAACGATAGGACAAATAACGAAAAAGAAGTTCTCGATGGATTGTTCGGAGACATTCAACCGGAAGCAGCGCCCAATTATGAAAACGCGCCCGAAAAAGAGGTATACATAGGACCTTCAGTCGAGGAAAGCGAAAAAGCTCTTAAAAATTCTTCAAAAAATACTAATGATCTTGATTTCAACAAACTTGATATAGGAGACGACGCTCCAAAGGATTACGGTGACGACACGGCGTATGATTCAAACGAATTTACAAGTCTTGAAGACGTACTTGGCGGATTACCTACAGAGGACATGAAGAACCAGTCCGTTCCGACCGAAGCGGCTAATGAGCTTGACCTTGGCGAAATAGAGAACGAGGAACTTCTGTCCGACGTAGCGGCTGTTGCGCCAAATGAGGACGACGAGGAAGAACCCGAAATAATAACGCCCTATATCTATCCTCCCATAGAGCTTCTCTCCGAAAATAAAAACGCAGTGGACGAGGACCACTCGGAAGAGCTTAAGGAAAACGCCAGAAACCTTGTTGAAACACTTAAGAGTTTCAGAGTAGGTGTTAAGGAGATAACCTATTCAAGAGGTCCTACCATAACCAGATACGAGCTGAAGCCCGAGGTCGGTATACGCGTCAGGGCAATAGCAAATCTTGTTGACGACATCGCGCTCAGCCTTGCTACGTCTGGTGTGCGTATAGAAGCACCTATACCGGGAAAGCCCGCTGTCGGAATCGAAGTTCCAAACAGAACGAGAGCGACGGTATATCTCAGAGACCTTATCGAAAGCCCCAAATTTACCGAATCCAAGAGCAAGCTGACCGCTTGTCTCGGCATGGATGTTGGCGGAAATCCCATACATTTCGATATTGGAAAGATGCCTCACCTGCTTATTGCGGGAACAACGGGTTCGGGTAAGTCGATATGCATCAACTGCATCATCGTAAGTATACTTTATAAAGCAAAGCCCGAAGAGCTGAAGCTTATACTTATTGACCCGAAAAAAGTAGAGTTTAATATGTATAAGAACATTCCTCATCTTTACTGTCCTATCGTCAGCGAGCCCAAAAAGGCTGCAGGTGCGCTGGCATCTGCTGTTGGCGAAATGGAAAGAAGATTTGAGCTTATCGAAAAAGCGGGGGTTCGTGATATAGCAAGCTATAATGCTGCAGCTGAAAATAATCCCGACATGGAGTTTATGCCCCACATGGTCATAATCATAGACGAGCTCGCCGACCTCATGATGACAGCAAGAGACGAGGTCGAAAGCTCTATATGCCGTATTGCTCAAAAGGCAAGAGCCGCCGGAATACACATGATACTCGGTACTCAAAGACCTTCGGTTGACGTAATTACAGGTCTTATCAAAGCAAACGTTCCATCGAGAATCGCTTGTACCGTTATGTCACAGGTGGATTCAAGAACAATTATCGACGTGGCTGGCGCTGAAAGCCTTATTGGTCGAGGAGATATGCTCTTCGCTCCCGTAGGCGCATCCAAGCCTATGAGAGTTCAGGGTGCATTTGTCAGCGAGGTCGAGATAGACAAGATAGTAAGCTTCGTCAAGGAAAATAACGGCCAGGCAAGATACAATACCGAATTTATCAACAGAATAGAAGAAGAAGCGGCAAAATGCGGTATGGGCAAGAAGGGTGCTTCTTCAATGTCCGATTTTCCATCCTCTGACGGAGATGGAGGAGACAACAAACTCAGAGACGCCATAAAGCTTGCCGTAGAGGAAGGAAAGATATCCACATCCCTGATGCAAAGACGTCTTGGCGTGGGATACGGACGCGCAGCTAAAATAATAGATACGATGGAAGAGCTTGGATACGTCAGCAAACCCGACGGAAACAAGCCAAGAAGAGTGCTTCTCACAATGGACGAATTTATGAGAAGGTCCGCCGATGGTACACTTGAGGGCGGAGCTTCAGGAGAAGAATAATAAGGAGATAGCTAAAAATGATAATATGGATGCGATTTCCAGAGGGAAGAAAAAAGACACTGACACTCAGCTATGACGACGGAGTTCAGCAGGACAAGAGACTGTGCGAGATACTCGATAAGTACGGAATAAAGTGTACATTTAATCTGGGTGGAGGTCAGCTCGCTCCCGATGACGGCGTTAAGCACTGGAATCTATCCGTCTCGGATGCCAAGGAGCTGTTCACAAAATACGGTCAGGATATTGCCGCTCACGGATACCGCCATATGAATCTCAGCGGGATCTCTCCCGCGCAGATGGCTTACGACATGATAACCGACAGAGCCGCACTTGAAAAAGAATTTGACAGAAGCGTAAGAGGAATGGCGTACGCTTACGGCGCATACAACGATAAGGTCGTAGATATGCTTCGTTCATGCGGCTTTTGCTATGCGAGAACGACACGTTCTACCGAGAGCTTCGGGCTTCCATCCGATTGGCTGAAGCTCGATCCCACGGCTCACCACAACAATCCAAGGCTCATGGAACTTGCAAAGACCTTCGCAGAGCACGAGATCAGATACGGATCGGCCATGTTCTATCTCTGGGGTCACTCTTACGAATTTGACAACAACGACAACTGGAACGTCATTGAGGAGTTTTGCGAGTATATGAGCGGACGCGATGACATCTGGTATGCTTCGAACACCGAGATATACGAATATGTAGAAGCGTACAACCAGCTCATATGGCGCGCAGATTCCTCTGCTGTCTTCAATCCGACTTGCAGAACTCTTTGGTTCCAAAAAGATGGAAAAACTTATTCAATAGCTTCTGGCGAGACATTGAAACTTTAATGTAAATAACTCCAAAAATTAAACGAGGGAGGATACCTGTCATGAAAAAAAGAGGAACAACAAGACTTTTGTGCCTTGTCCTCACGATCCTGATGTTCGTACCCTCCCTCTCCTTTTTGTCGTTTGCCGACAAAACCGAAAGAAGCAGCAACGAGAATTTCGGTCTTGATTTTTCAGATAGCCGTCTTGATAATAATAAAAAGCTCTCCCCATCGAAGCTTCTCTCTATGCTTGTAGACGAAAGTATATGCCAAGAAGAATCCGAATATTTGGACAGCTATTTTGACGAAGTGTTTTTATACAACGATTTCGTTACGGCAAAGAACTTTGAAGTAAGCTTTACTTCAGACGAAGGACGCTACCTTGTAAGCGCTCGTGCAAAAAGGGTAAGCTATACAGCAAAAAACGGTACTCTCGTAGAATGGATACCGACGTTTTTGACGCTTGGAAGCGAAAAAGAAGCATTTGTACTGTCGAAAACAGGTGACTATGAGTGCAGCATGGAGCTTTCCTCGTCTCCTTACGGCGAAGTTGCAAAGGCGGAGTACTCCTGCAAGATCTTGCTCCCCAAGGATACCGTAAACAGTCTCCTTAATTTTGCCTATAACGATGCAAATCAAGCAATAGAGCTTGCGCGGGAATATTCCGACACTCTTGGGAGCTATTCCGAATCGCTCAAAGCATACAGAGAATATCTTAACAAGCTGGAAAGCTATGAGGGAGACCTTGCCGCTTATGAGGAATATCTTGTTGTAAAGGCAGAGTACGACAAAGAATATGCAAAGTATGCGGACTATCTTTCAAAGCTTGCCGCTTACGAGCAAGAACGTGCGAAATATGACAAATACAACGCTGACCATAACGCATACATTGAAGCAAAAGCCAATTATGAGACCGAATACGCAAAATATTTGGAAAACATAGAAAAACACAAGAAATATATTGTAAATTCTCAAAAAATAAATTCCGCAATGACCGCAATGGAAGCGCTGTTTATCTCCCCGTCAAGCAAAAAAACAGGCACTCTTTTCAATGCTCTTCAAAATGCCGAGCTTGTAGCAATGTTTGAAAAATACAAAGATAAGCTTGTAAGTCTTTACGGTGTAAAAGAAGCTGACATAAATGACATGCGGAAGGTATCCGACGAGCTCAATGAGCTTCTCAGGGGATATTCAGAGGCAAGAAAGATCTCTAAAAAGGAAGCGTTTACGTTTTACTCAAAAAATTATGAAGAGATAACCTTTAAATTCAATTATCTTTACGAAAAACTGACATTAATAATGACGAGAACGCTCTATAATCATATGTGCGGACTCGTGGAGCTTGAATACGAGAATGACAAGGAAATGGCAAGCTACAAAAAATGGCGAATAAAAAACGTACTTTGCCATATCTACATTATAAGCAACTGCCTTGACGACGAAAAAAATCTCGCAGGAAAATTCGACTTTTATTCAGATACGGGAGCGGTATATTCATATTATTTCAGCGATCTTCTTGATACAAATCTTATAATCGCCGATCATAACGCCGCATCCCCCGAAAACCTTAAGTGGATGGACGAGGTAAAGGAAGGAATCCCCCCTGAAATGCCCATCCCTCCTACTCCGGTCGACGAACCTGTTCCTCCTACGAAGGTGAATGAGCCGAAGGACGTACCGATGGAGGTCCAGAAGCCAACAAAACCGACAGCGGTGCTTCCTCCGGAAGCTCCGTCCGAGGAAAAAAAAGCCTTTGTAAACCAAGCGGAAGAAATAGTAAATGCCTTCAATAACGGAAAAATAAAGGCAAGAAACGAATATGTCTCGGATGTTGAACTGATTCTTAAAGCAAGTGCTATGAGAACGGTCAGAGAATCGGGCGAGAGAGGAATTTATTTTATCTCTTTCGACGGAAGCGTGTATTCCGATAAAACCTTTGACGGAGAGATAACGCTCCCCCCAGAAGCTCCCGAAAGAGAAAAGGACGAGGCATACGAATACAGATTCCTCGGCTGGTCATATTCACCCTATGAAATGCAGAGTGTAAGCCTCACGAGAAGCGTTTCGGACGTATATCTTTACGCATTGTATGAAAAAACACCGAGAAGTTATGAGGTCACCTTCAAAAGCGAAGGAAAAACAGTACTTAAGAAAACTTATCTTTACGGTGAGATCCCCGATATTACCGATATATCCCATAATTTTTCAAAAGAAGATACCGCAGATGCTACCTATAGTCTGGCGGGATTTTACCCACAGATACGTAAAGTAACGAAGGATACGGTATACAATGCAATTTATACATCGTCTCACAGAATGTATAAAATAACCTTTGACGTTCTCGGCGAAAAGACAGAAAAGACACTTCCCTATGGTGTAACTCCCCAACCGCCTATAATAACCGGACACATATATAAAGGCTCGTTCCGCTATAGCTTCAAGGGGTGGGACAAGAGCATTTCTGCCGTGTCGTCAGATGCCGAATATACGGCACTCTTTGACTCCGAACGACTCATCTCTCCTGTCATATCGGGAGAAACGGAAGATACCGCAGTGGTCGTGGGCTCACTTTACGACTATACGGTAATGTGTAATGGCATAGAAGAAATTGAATTTTCCACCCTCCTGAAACTTGCAAAAAATGAAAACAAGAGATTGCAATTTGTCTATAACGGAGCAGAAATAATCTTTCCCGAAGAAACGGTAAAGGCTTTTGAAAGATACGGTATCGTATCTTTCAAGCTGTCGGAAAGTAATAACGGAATAGCCTTCTCCCTGATAGATTATAACGGAGAAAGCATATCCCCTCCAGACGAGATAAAAATGAGACTCGTCTGCTCCGATGAGCAGAGCAATGGCGCATTTGTTTTCGGAAGCTATTTTTCGGGAGCAACAAAGAAGTCCTCATGTATCGTAAATGAAGGATTCGCTGAATTTGTTGCAAACGCAAACGTATATTATAAGCTGAAAAGACAATTTACGGTAAATATATCGCCCTCGAAAAACGGTGCTGTTTTCATTAACGGAGAAAAAATAACGGCGGGCGAGGCTATTCCCTTGGTCTTTCACCCTAACAGTGAGTATTTTGTCTCAAAGATAATCATAACCAATATGTCTGACAACACCAAGGTAGAGCTTGACTCACTGGAAGGATACCTTATGCCGTATTCTGATATAGAGGTATCAATAATATTTGAGCGGCGCACTTATACCGTGTCCTTTGTTTGTCACGGAGAAACAGTAAGCACGGAAAAATATTATCTTGGTGATATACCTGATCCCCCCGACGTACCTTCAAGCTATGAAGAGGACGGTTACATCTACACATTCACAGGCTGGTCGCCTACCGTTGTAGGCGTTACCGAGGATACGGTTTATAGCGCAACATATTACCGAGAGGTATATGATGCAAACAGAGGAAGCGGAGAGGGCAACGCGCTTCGCTCCATAATCATAGGTCAAATTTTACCGATGGCTATTGGAATCCTCCTGCTGTCAGGCGGAATAACATTTATTGCGGTAAAAAGACATAAGAAAAAGAAGCTCGCGAAGAGCAACACCGAAAAAAAGGATATAGATAACGAATAGGAACAGTAGCATGAAAAGATATGAAAGAGAAAGGATGCTCATTGGCGACGAGGCTATGGCAAAGCTCAAAGAAGCA
The DNA here is from genome assembly GCA_017631085.1 of Clostridia bacterium. GTDB lineage: Bacteria > Bacillota > Clostridia > Oscillospirales > CAG-272 > HGM12713. The sequence goes on along the minus strand of JAGBTY010000017.1, from coordinate 95,759 downwards.
AAGGTCATGCTTTTCGGTGTGGGCGGAGTCGGAAGCTACGCCGCCGAAGCTCTTGGCAGAGCAGGCGTGGGAAATATAGTTCTCGTTGATAACGATACCGTATCGGTCACGAATATCAACAGACAGCTTTGTGCGCTTGAGAGCACCGTGGGTAAGCTCAAGACCGAAGTCACAGCAGAGCGTCTGAAAGATATAGACTCGTCAATTAACGTCGAATGTGTCTCAATGTTCGTGTTGCCTGAAAATATAGACGAGCTCGATATGAACGGCTGTAGCTTTATTATCGATGCTATTGATACCGTCAGCGCCAAGATAGCTATTGCTGTAAAAGCTGCAGAGCTGGGAATACCCATGATAAGCAGTATGGGAACGGGAAATAAGCTTGACCCGTCTGCCCTTAAAATATCCGATCTTTCAAAGACATCCGGGTGTCCGCTCGCAAGAGTTATGCGCCGTGAGCTGAAAAAAAGAGGAATTACTCATTTGCCCGTAGTATACTCCGAGGAAATGCCAATTTCTCCGATCATCAAATCGATCGACGGAGAAGAAAGCAAAAAGATCCCGCCCGGAAGCATATCTTTTGTTCCTTCTGTAGCAGGACTTCTTGCCGCATCGGCAGCAATAAAAAATATTATAAAATAAGCAAAAACGGTAAGTCATGAAGCAAAATTTCTTCACGGCTTACCGTTTCTTTTTATGTTTTTTTCAAAAGCCTTGCAAGATTGATAACACACACATCGTTACTTTTGGCATAATCTACCGTATACGCCGTTCCACCTGTTCTTGACGTGCAGTATGCAAGACAAACCCCGCTTCCGTCAACAAGAGCTCTGTTTCGCTCGTGCATACAACCCCTTCTGTATTTATCGTGTAAAAATACCACGCTGTTCGCCTCTGAAAGTATTTCTTCATATATTTGTTTGTCTTTTGCACTCCAGCCTCTCGTCTGGTCCTTGCATGGAAGTATAAGCTCAAGGGATATTTCAGGATAAGTCTTTCGAAGCTTTAATACCTTTTGTGCCGCACTCGTATCAAACCCCAAAGCTCCCCCTGCTCTGTAGACTGTTATACCTGCCATTATAAATTTCTCTATGGAGGCTTCAAGCAGCTCCTCAAGTTCACAGAGTCTTTCTTTATCAATATTTCTATGCCCCGTAAAACAACAGGTCTTTCTTTTTAAATCTTCCATATCTTTTCCTCACAGTTACTATTATAATAATTATATAACATTTATCAAAAAAAATAAAGTGTTTTTTTAATTTTTCTTTGTCATAAAAAGCTTTCATGTGCTATAAAATTAATTGAACGTAAAACGCCTTGAAAGGAGATATGTTATGAAAAAAGAAAATAAAAGAAAGGGCATCATTCGGCTCGGCAAAAAAGGAGGCGTACTCTTTTCCTTTGGTCTTATCCTTCTTATTATTACTGCTGTCGTCGGAATTTCGTCAAACGGAGAAACCAGCGATGCCCCCGTGTCCGTAGCACTGAATGTATTAGCCGAAAAAAACAACATGGCAATGGCAGGACTTGTTGGCGAAAGTATCGAATTTGAGAAGGACGATTTTCTGCGTTGCCTCAATCTATCCCACATCGATAGCATTACAATAACCGAAGCTCCCCCCATAAGCGACGGCGAATTGAGACTTACCTCTACAGTCCTTAAGGGCGGCGAGGAGATAAGCGCCGCATCTCTTTCAAAGCTTGCTTATTTCCCTTCCTCAAATATCCGTGAATCCGAATTTACCTTCCGCCCGTCAGGAGCATCATACGTTATGACCTGTAAGCTCTATATGCTCGACTCTCCAAATCTTTGCCCCACCTTATCTGTTGCAAGTGAGCTTTCGCTGAACGTCAGCACGTATAAAAACGTAAGCCTTTACGGCAATCTTCCTGTTCATGACCCCGAGGGAGACGATGTGAGAATAGAAATAGTCTCCTACCCAAAATCAGGTACCATCGAGCTTTCTGACAGTGCAGTTGGTGATTATATCTTCACCCCTTCCGAAAATTTTTCGGGAAAGGATTCGTTTACCTACGTAGCACGTGATAAATATGGCAATTACAGCTCCTCGGCTACCGTCTCGCTTACAGTCAAAAAGCCTTCATCGGCTATAACCTATACCGACATGAAGAACTCCCCCGCATACAGCGCGGCTCTTTCAGTAACCGAAGCGGGTGTAATGAGTGGCAGTGAGATAGGTGGAAATACGTACTTTTATCCCGACCGTACCGTCTCAAGAGGTGAATTTACCGTAATGGCTCTCCATGCCGCAGGAATAAACGAAGGAATAGGAAATTCCTATACTGTTTTCTCCGATTGTGACCTTATCCCCGAAGAAATGAGAGAATATATATCCACTGCATATGACCTCGGCTACATAAAAGGAATAGAAAAGGACGGAAAGCTATGCTTTGAGCCGGACAGACCTATCACCGTTGCGGAAGCGGCTGTCCTTCTCGGAAATATCCTCGATGCACCCACACCCACCGTCACCCCCGTCTTTGCAGATTCAGGCGATATTCCAGCATGGGCGGCATCTTCTGTTTACTCTCTTTGCGGTATAGGCGTTATACCCACCGCCTCGGGTGAAAAGCTCTCACCCAACGCCTCGCTAACGCGAGCTGATGCAGCTGTGTATTTATCCAACCTCATATCCGAGCTTGAAAGATAATTTCAATAATTTCAAAAGGAATCGTTTATGCAAGAGCGGTTCCTTTTTCTTTTAAACTAAAAAAGTGCGCACGACCGAAGCCATACGCACCGAAAAACGCAAACTCCGATTGCTGCTACACAAACCGAAGATAGGATCAGGGTATTTGTACCTTTAATCATAACTCCGTCATGGAATTTGCGCTTTTGCCAAATTCTTAACGAAGTTATGATTGTTAAAAAAAGGTATAATTATGCCATTATGCGAAAATAAAAAAATACCGTGATCATAAATCTATTCAGTTTGTGTAGCAAATATAGTATATCACAAAAAAATAAAAAAGTAAACACATTTCAAAAATCTTTTTGAACCTTTCTTGTTCCCTTCCCATTTTATCAACATTTATTTTACACTTGACTTTTTTCACTTTACGATATATAATATAATATGTATGTCCTTTATTAAAAAAGCTATAACGTGATAAAGACAAGGAAAAAGAAAAATGAACAGAAACCTTCTCAAAGAAATAGAAGACAAAATGTCCACCTTTTCCAAGGGACAAAAGCTTATTTCAAATTTTATAATTGAAAATTACGATAAGGCGGCGTATATGACCGCGGCAAAGCTCGGTTCTCACGTTAACGTATCAGAATCGACGGTCGTCAGATTCGCAATTGAGCTTGGATTTGACGGTTATCCCGATTTTCAACACGCCCTTCAGGAAATAGTACGCACAAAGCTCACCTCTTTTCAAAGAATGGAGGTCAGTAATAACCTTATCGGTGACTCCGACGTACTGACCAAGGTCCTTCTTGCCGACTCGGACAAGATAAAGCGTACGCTTGACGAAATCGACAGAGACACATTTAACGAAGCGATAGATAAAATAATTGCTTCGAAAAACGTATATATAATGGGAGTTCGCTCCTGCTCTTTCTTGGCCGGTTTTCTCAACTACAATCTTCGAATGATGTTCGATAATATAAAATTCGTACAGACCACCTCGGGAAGCGAAATGTTTGAGCAGCTTATGGGAATGAACGAAAACGACACGGTAATTGCTATAAGCTTTCCCCGATATTCCAAGAGCGTTATCAATGCCGTAGACTATGCAAGTCATTCGGGAGCAGACATTATCGCCATAACCGACAGTGCTATGTCACCGATCGCGTCTAAAGCCAACCAGCTCCTTATCGCGAAAAGCGATATGGCATCCTTCGTTGACTCATTGGCAGCCCCCCTCAGCATAATAAACGCTATTATCGTTGAGCTTTCAAGAAGAAAGCATGACGAGCTTACCGATCGCCTGAAGCGTCTTGAAGAAATTTGGGACGAATACGACGTATACGACAAAAATCAGGAGTAAAAAAGAATGCTTGGCGAAAATGAAAACCGAGTTATCATAATAGGCGGCGGAGCGGCAGGAATGATGGCGGCGATCCACGCCTCTGAAAACGGAGCTGACGTTCTCATTATCGAAAGGAATAAGACCTGCGGAAAAAAACTGAGGATAACAGGAAAGGGCAGATGCAACGTGACCAACGACTGCTACCTCGGCGAATTTCTTAAAAACGTTCCCACAAATCAAAAATTTCTTTACAGCGCATTCGACAATTTCTCTTCCGAGGACACAAAGTTATTTTTCGAGAACGAGGGTGTTCCTCTCAAGGTCGAGCGAGGCAGACGGGTTTTTCCCGTATCCGACAAAGCAGAGGATATCGTTAGCGCCATGGTAAGAGCTTGTAAAAACAGAGGTGTTACCACAGTAACCGACCGTATCTCAGAGCTTATAACAGAAAACGGAACGGTAAAGGGTTGCATTTCTGAAAACGGCAAGATATATCTGGGAAAAGCAGTCATAATCGCTACTGGAGGTCTTTCCTATCCCCTTACAGGCTCGGACGGAGACGGTTACGCTCTGGCAAAGTCAGTAGGACATAAAGTAACTCCCCTTATACCCTCCCTTGTTCCCATAGTTTCAAAAAGCAAAATATGCCCTTCTCTTCAAGGTCTTTCGCTCAAAAACGTCTCACTCTCGGTAACTTCACGGGAAACGGGAAAAAAGGTATATGAGGATTTTGGTGAAATGATGTTTACCCACTTCGGAATGACAGGACCTATGATACTTTCAGCATCAGCTCACCTTTCAGACGTATACGGCTCGTCGAACTGCAAATACGATGCACACATAGACCTTAAGCCTGCTCTTGACGACAAGACTCTTGACGCAAGACTTCTTTCGGATTTTTCAAAATACGGTAATAAGGACTTTGCAAATTCACTCGGTGACCTTCTTCCTCAAAAGCTGATACCCGTTATCATAAGTCTTTCGGGGATATCCCCGCACAAAAAAGTAAATTCCATAACAAAAGAAGAAAGACACGCCTTGGCTGCAGTACTTAAAGACATTCGTATATCGGTTGACGGCTTCCGTCCTATCAAGGAAGCTATCATTACCAAGGGCGGTGTTTCGGTGGACGGTATAACACCTGGTACTATGGAGTCAAAGCTCTGCTCTGGGCTTTACTTTGCAGGTGAGGTAATAGACCTTGATGCCTACACTGGCGGATTTAATCTTCAGATAGCCTTCTCCACGGGAGCTCTCGCAGGCAAGAGAGCCGCTTGGAGCTAAAAAATAAAAGAAAAAGAGGAAAATATCATGATAAAAATAGCAATTGACGGACCCGGAGGTGCGGGAAAAAGTTCGGTAGCAAAGCTGGTAGCGAAAAAGCTCGGCATCGTTTACGTTGACACGGGAGCGCTTTACCGTACTATAGGTTATTACGTAAAGGAAAAAGGCATTGACCCCAAGGACGCACCATCTGTGGTTTCCTGTCTTCCCAATATAAAAATAGAAGTCAAATTCGTTGATGGCACTCAAAAGGTGTTTTTAAACGAAGAGGACCTTGGTGACAAGATACGTACACCCGAAATGTCTATGTACGCATCAGCTGTATCCGCCATAGGAGAAGTAAGAAGCTTTCTTCTTGACACCCAGAGAGATATTGCTAAAAAGAACAGCGTTATTATGGACGGCAGAGACATCGGAACGGTAATTCTTCCCGATGCAGAGGTAAAAATATTCCTTTTTGCTTCTCCCGAATGCAGAGCAAAACGCCGTTACGAAGAGCTTCGTGCAAAGGGACAGGACGTCTCTTTTGAGGACGTTCTTCGTGAAATGAACGAAAGAGATAAAAACGACAGCGAGCGTGAAATTGCTCCCGCAAAGCCGGCAGAGGACGCTATAATGCTTGATAACTCCGACCTCGACCTTGAGGGCACGGCAGATGCGATAATTGCAATAGTAAAAGAAAAGACCGAATCAAAATAAATTTGAAAGAGGAAAATATCTTGGGTAAAAATAAAAATTCGAAAAAAAGAGAAGGCTCGAGATTCTACAGAATTTGTTATGCTCTTTTCTCAAAAATAGTTAAGGTACTGTTCAGAATAAAGGTAGTCGGAGCGGAAAAAGAGCCCGACGAGGGAAGATTTATCGTTTGCTCAAACCATATAGCCGCATCCGACGTTGTAGCCATCTGCTACTCATTCAAAAAAAGACAGATACGCTATATGGCAAAAAAAGAGCTTTTCAAGATTCCGCTTCTCTCTTCTCTTATCAAGATGCTTGGCGCTTTCCCAGTAGACAGATCGGGAAAAGACGTTGGAGCTATCAAGACCTCCATATCAATTCTCGAATCGGGCAACAGCATGGGACTATTCCCTCAAGGACACAGATATCCCGCAGTTGATCCAAGAACCACAAAGGTCAAAAACGGAGCGGCGCTTATAAGTACCAAGACCTCGGCAGACATCGTCCCCGTTTACATACACAAAAAAAATAACACGTCAAAACTTTTCAGAAAGACATACGTCGTCATCGGTGACAGGATCCCCTTTGAAAGCCTCGGATACGACCCCGAAGCTTCGGGAGAATATGCAAGAATATCAAATCTTATCTTTGACAGAATTTGTACTATCGGAGAGGATTTCAGAGAAAAGCTGGATAACGAAAAAAAGAAAAAGGGTAAAAAATAATGGAGATAACCGTTGCAAAAAACGCAGGCTTTTGCTTTGGCGTGAAAAGAGCCACCGATAGCCTTGAAGCCGCAATTGAAGAAAAAAACGGAGAGGAAAGTCTCTATACACTCGGAAATCTTATCCACAACGACGTATACAACCGCACTCTTCATGAGCGCGGAGTGCGCGTTACGGATATTGCCGATATTCCCGACCTTGCTCTTTCCGCGGGCGAGCAGTCACCGGTCAAAGTGTTCGTCAGAGCTCACGGTATACCCGTTGAGCATGAAGCGATACTCTCACAGGCTTCGGAAAATAATCCCTTCTTTTCTTACGTTGACTGCACCTGCCCATTTGTAAAAAAAATACATGACATTGCCGAGAAAAATTCTTCTCCCGATAATTTTTTCGTCCTACTCGGAGCTAAAGAGCACCCAGAAGTAGTGGGCATCATGAGCCGTTTTTCAGGAGATAAGGTAGTTTTTGGATCATCTGCAGAAATAGAAAACGCCGCCGAATCAGGTTTTTTTGAAAAATTTGGCAAGAAAACACCCATAATTGCGGCACAGACCACTCAAAAACTGGAAGAGTGGAAAAAAACTCAAAAAATTTTCAAAAAACTATATACAAATCCATTAATTTTTGATACAATATGTAGTGTTACTGAAATGAGACAGACCGAAGTCAACGATCTGTCCACACGGAGCGACGTCATGATAGTCATCGGCGGAAGAGAAAGCTCCAACACGGCGAAGCTTTTCGCCATTTGTAAAGAAAATTGCCCGCACACCCTTTGGATCGAACGACCCGAAGAACTTGCGGATAACAATTTAATAACGTCTACCCACACGAGAGTGGGCATAGCCGCCGGAGCATCGACTCCGTCAGGCATAATTCAGGAGGTATACAAAACCATGAGCGAAATGAATGAAAATTTTGCTGAACTGCTTGAGTCCACAGAACTCAAAACTTTAAATACAGGAGACACCGTAGTCGGTATCGTAACATCCGTTACAGATGCAGATCTTTATCTTGATCTGGGCGCACAGGTTACCGGCTTTATCAAGGCCGAACAGATTACGGATGATTCATCTGTAAAGCTCACCGAGATGTTTAAGCCCGGTGACGAGATCGAGGCTTTCGTTATCCGCGTTAGCGATATCGAGGGCTTTGCTGAGCTTTCCAAGAAGCGTGTTGATTCCGACAAGAATTGGCAGAGTGTCGTTGCCGCTGAAGCTAACGGTGAGATACTCACAGGTAAGGTCGTTGACGTTGTAAAAGGCGGTGTATCCGTTATCGTCAACTCCAACAGAGTATTCGTTCCCGCATCACAAACAGGTGTTCCAAAGGATGGAGACCTCTCTACTCTTAAGGGAACTGACGTAAAGCTTAAGGTCATCGAGATCAAGGGCAAAAAGGCTATCGGTTCTATTAAGGCAGTTCTTAAGGAAGAAAGAAAAGCTGCTGAAGAAGCTTTCTGGGCTTCTATCGAAGAGGGCAAAGTATATACCGGTAAGGTCAAGAGCATGACCGCATTCGGTGCTTTCGTAGACCTTGGCGGCGTTGACGGTATGGTACATAAGACCGAGCTCTCTTGGCGTCCTATCTCCTCTCCCGCGGCAGTTGTTTCCGTAGGTCAGGAAATCACAGTATTCGTTAAGAGCTTTGACGCAGAAAAGAAGAGAATATCTCTCGGATATAAGACAGACGATACAAACCCCTGGTACATCTTCACAAACAACTACGCAGTAGGCGACGTTGTTTCGGTTAAGATCGTAAGCATGATGCCCTTCGGTGCATTCGCAGAGATCGTTGACGGTGTTGACGGACTCATCCACATCTCCCAGATAGCTCAGGAAAAGATAGCAAAGCCTGCTGACGTTCTTGAGATCGGTCAGGTAGTTGATGCAAAGATCATCGCCATCGACGAGGAGACAAAGAGAATAAGTCTTTCCATCAGAGCTCTCCTTGACGAAGCACAGGCAGAAGCAGAGGCTATGCCCGCTGATGCTGAAGAGGCAGTTGTAGAAGCTACTGACGCAGAGTAATAAATATTGGCTGTCACAAATTTAAAATTTGTGACAGCCATTTTTGGAGGATAAAATGAGTGATCTGGTAATGCTTAATGAAAACGGAACCGCTTCTCTTTCGGATTCTGCAGAAAAATTTCTGGCAGAGCTAAAAAAAGACGCAAAAGCACTGGTCGAGGAGCTTTTAGAAAAGACAGAATTAAAAGAAAGGCAAATTCTCGTGATCGGCTGTTCAACGTCGGAAATTATTGGGAACACTATAGGCAAAGCATCTGTTCCCGAGGTAGCCGATACTCTGCTCGACGGAATAATGTCCGCTCTTGAGGGAAAGGGCATATACCTTGCGGCACAGTGCTGTGAGCATCTAAACAGAGCCATTATCGTAGAGCGTGAGTGTGCCGAAAAATACGGACTTGATCCTGTTTCGGTACGCCCCATGCCAAAAGCGGGAGGCTCATTTGCGACTGCCGTATACGACCGCATGACCGATCCCGTAGCGGTAGAAACAATAAAAGGACACGCAGGACTTGATATTGGAGGAACACTTATAGGTATGCACCTCCGCCACGTTGCCGTTCCGATAAGGCTCTCTGCCTCAAAGCTCGGATTTGCAAACGTGATCTGTGCCTACACCCGTCCTAAATACATCGGCGGTCCGAGAGCGGTATATAAATGATTCTGTTTTTGCGCTACAAAAAATAAAACGCAAATAAATTTTTAAAAAACTATTGACATCAAAAAAATTTGTGGTATAATAATTAGGTACGCAGAAAGTAGTATGCGTAAAAAAGCGCCGTTAGCTCAGCTGGATAGAGTGTTTGGCTACGAACCAAAAGGTCGGGGGTTCGAATCCCTTACGGCGTGCCACTAAAAAGGTGGATGCAAAAAGCATCCGCCTTTTTTTGTTGCGCGCATACAAAAAGGGATTCGAAGTAGCAAAAAAACGATCCTGTGAATCGTTTTTTGGCGTTGACTAAAGAATTTTGCAAAGCTTTCAAAAAAATAATAGAACAGGTTTGCAAAATTCGAGAAGAATCCCTTACGGCGTGCCACTAAAAAGGTGGATGCAAAAAGCATCCGCCTTTTTTGTTGCGCGCATTGCAAAAAGGGATTCGAAGTAGCCACAAAATTTCATTCTCTATCAGTATTCTTCTCCCCCCACATCGACACTGCCGACTTTACGCTGTCAATGCTTTTGGGCAACACGTATATCTCACAGGGGGGCAAAATATTTTCCCAGCCGTTTTCCACCGACAAGGCCCTCAAAAGCCTTGCGGTCTCTGCCTTTTTTACAATGAGCTTATATTTCGGAAAATTATCAATAATATATTTTATACCCCAAATGGGAGAGGTAAGGAATCTTCCCTTTTCTTTTATCAGCCACTTTTCCGAAAGCTTATCCATATCAAAGCAGATAAAATCAACTCCATCAAGAATTCTACTTCCCTTTCCTACTCCCTTGGATACGCGTTTTGACAATAGTGAAAACAAAATCACGTAACTGTCGCAAACTATTCCTCTTTCCATAAATCCATTTATTTCTCTCCCCGACTCCTCAAGCCTACAAAAGCTCTCGGAAAGAAGCTTTCCGTATTCTTCTATCTCCTCAATATGAGAAAATCCGGCACACATTATTGATATGTTCCCATATACAGATGCCCTATATATTCCTCTGATCATAGCCCCGTTTTTTTCCACTTCTTCCTTTGAATTAGAGTATGAGAGCTTGACACTCAAAGGCTTGGTGGGAGACGTATCGCATATTTTTGTTAAAAAATTAAAAACCGCATCTTCGTCCTTTAACCCAATTTTATCCATATCCACAAGTATACCGCGTGCTCCTTCTGTGTCGGTTATATTTTTTATATCGCACGACAATAAAGGCATTTTGGTTGATATCACAGGCAACCGATACTTTATATCTTCTTCCCTTCGCTTTTGATTCTCGTATTTATTTACCGTATCAATATCAGGGGTGGAAATAAGCAGTCTGCTTTGTGCGTCAAGATAGGCAAGCTTCCCGCTTATCTCTTTAAGTGTTTTTTCATTTCCTCTCTCCACGACCAAAAAAGGAAAAGAAGTATCAAATTGAAGTGAGGTTTCGTTTTTCGAAGATATCAATACCGCCCCCACCACGCAAGTATCTTCAAGTATCTCCGAATTCAAGTCATATACAATAGGGATCAATGCCTCCCCCATCTTTACCGTATCATATCTTTCGTCATAAGGGAAAACGATCCTTCCCATAACTGCCTTTCCGTTCCCGCTTCCCTCTTTACCCGCTATGACCTTCATTCTTTCCCCCATACGCCGCTGTTTTATAAAATTATTCTTTGCCCGTACGGAAAAAATATTCTGCCGTTTCTTAAAAATTTAAGAATGTCAAAGCAAAAACCCATAAGAACTTGATACGTTCTTATGGGCTTTTACGATCAGCCTATATAATCTATGGGATCAACACCGATCATTGGCAACAAACGCGTAAGAAGTATGCGATAACGCATATAGGAATGATAACGTATTCCCGTCTCGAAAAGCTCCTGACTTACATTAATATCCTCTATCTCGGTAACGCATCCTGCTCTCTTCATAAGCTCACGAAGCTTTTCTGTCTCGGGAAGAGACTCATATATTATTTTTCTTATCTCACCCCAGCACTCCTCAAGCTTCTTTGGATCTACCTTATCGGTTATCGTGGGAGTATTGAGCTTCTTTACTTCGGGAAGCTGGTCCGGAGAGAATTTAGAATATACATCTTCCCAATCGGTAGGATCAGCCGTTGCCTTTACTTCAGGAAGTTTATCTGCAAGGTTTCTATAGAGATCGTTGATAATAAGCGATGCGACGCCTACTTTCTTTCCGTGGAATTCGGGCCAGATGCCACGTGCCAGCTTATAGCATTCCCAATAGTGAGAAACAACGTGCTCAGAACCAGATGCGGGGCGTGAACAGCCTGCAAGCTTCATTGCGAGTCCCGAAAGAACGAGAGCCTCCATAATAGCTCCTGCCGCTTCCTCGTCATTGCTCTGCACTCTGTCGGTAAGAGCTACCATCTTTGCAAGTGCGTCCTCGGTGACCTTTGCGATATTTTCGCAGTAATATTCGCCCGTGAGAACGTTTGCAATACGCCAATCGGCAAGTCCCATATACTTTGCGACCATGTCTCCGTATCCTGCAGCCTTAAGCTCTGCGGGAGACTCTGCAAGGATCTTTGTATCGGCAATTATGACGTAGGGCTGCTCTACGAACCACGAGGTCTTGAAGTTGTTTTCGATTATGGGCGCAGTATCCGACGCAAAGCCGTCCATTGAGGGCGCAGTGGCGAAGATACAGAACTTTTTGCCCATTTCGTGTGACGTAACTCTGCAGATATCGTTAAGAGAGCCTGTACCCACCGAAATAATTCCGTCTACGTCTGCCGCAAGAGCCTTCAGTTCTACAACCTGCTCGATACGTGCGTACATCATGCTGCTGTATATGAGCTTCTTTACCGTAAATCCACACTCTGCAAGAGATGCGGACAACCCTTCGGCATCTGCTACACCCCATGTCTTCTCGTCAGCAACTAACAGTACGTTTTTAGGAAAATTCACTTCCGACAGTATCGCTCCTGTTTTTTTCGTTGCACCCGAGGATATTTCTACTCTTTCGGTATAAAAAGTATGTTTCTTTCCGCAAGGACAATTTTCAAGATTTTTAAGTATGGCTGTAAGATCCATAATATCTCCTCTTTTTCTATTTATTATCATACACATTATAACTCAAATTGACCGTAATTGTCAAGCAAATATTACGCATATTGTTACATTTTTTTAGGTTGACGCCTATATTTTTCCGACCTTTCTTGACACAGAATAAAATGAGTGATAAAATAGTTTTATAAAAAACAAGGAGACCTAAAATGTATTCAAGAGTTTACGTTGAGATCACCAATATCTGCAATAAAAATTGCTCGTTTTGTCCCAAAACAAAAAGAACTCCTATTATGATGCAAAAAGAAAATTTTGAGCATATCCTTTCCGAGCTCGAGGGAGTAACGAAATATATATACTATCACCTTATGGGAGAACCCTTGCTCCATAAGGAGCTTCCCGAATTTATAAAACTTGCCTCGTCTCGCGGATTTAATTCGGCAGTTACGACAAACGGAACTATTCTTCCAACCGTTGGTGACACTCTTATTGAATCGGGTGTTTACAAGGTCAATATATCGCTCCACAGCTTCGCTGACCTTTCTGAAGAAGAATTTGAAAAATACACTCTATCCTGTCTTGATTTTGCAAAAAAAGCAAATGACAAAGGAATACTTACGGTTCTTCGTCTTTGGAACGGAGATTTTGACAAAGAAAGAAACGAAAAAGCGCTCAAAATGATAAAAGATGCCTTTGGGATCAACGCGTGGCACGACTCCGACAGAGGCGCAAGAATACGCCATAGGCTTCACCTTGAATACGGAGAACGGTTTGAATGGCCATCGCTTTCGGCTTCCGACGGTGGAGAAAACGTATTTTGCTACGGACTCTCCGACCATTTCGGTATTCTCTCGGACGGAAGCGTCGTTCCCTGCTGTCTTGACAGCGACGGACTACTCACTCTCGGAAATATATTTGATACTCCTCTGTCCGAAATTCTTTCTTCGGAAAAAGCTCAAAAAATAAAGGACGGATTCAAAAATAGAAAAGCCGTCTCGGAGCTTTGCCGCCGTTGCGGATACGCAAAAAGGTTTAAAGTATAAAATATTAAACGGGGAACGGATCAAACCGTTCCCCACTTAATATTTATTCACATTTGCTCTTTAAGTTTCGCAATACAATCCTTGCATATTCTTTTGCCGTTAAAGTAAATAACGTCGGTTACATTATTGCAGAATACACATGCAGGCTGATACTTCTGGAGAATTATTTTGTCCTCGTCGGTAAATATCTCAATAGCGTCCTTTTGATTTATGTCGAGGACCTTTCTTATTTCGATCGGTAAAACTATTCTTCCAAGTTCATCTACTTTTCTAACTACACCTGTTGATTTCATTTTCATTTCCTCCTTTTTCAAAAATTCGACTATATATTTTTCTGATTGACATTATTATACATTTTTTTATTTTATTTATCAATACACTTTTTGAATGTTAACATTTATTTTACATTTTTTGGATATTTACTTTTTTTATTCTTTTTTTAGAATTATACTGCACTTTTTTGGAAATACTTTTCCTCAAGGATACATAAATATTAAGGAAAGGCTATCTAAAAATGCTAAAGGGAATTCAAAAAAACGTTATTATGATACAACCGAAATCCAGCAATATATTCGAGAGAGCGTATTTTATAATCAAGGACGACAAAAAACCTTCCAGATGCGATAAATCTGAAATGATAAAGGAAGCTAACAGGATCATAACAGACAGCGGAATACTAACGCACAAGCACAGAAAAAAATGCCCCTCGCGTTTTATTATGTTCATTATCGGTGCTCTTTTCGGAGCATCTATGATTGGTATTTTATGGGGATTGATGCTATTCCTATCCTAACTCCTCTCTATTGACAAAATTTCTTGGTTATGGTATAATGTTCATTGGATTTAAATTTAGGAAGTCAAGGAAATAGCAGAGAGCGGTACTGCTTTTTCTATTGACAGCAAAGGCAACACCCTCTGCTCCGTATCACTTCTTTTGCAAGGATTTACGCCGATGCGTCAAGGGCGTAAATACCGCAAAGCTTTACTATAAAATTATAAAAATCACAGAAAGGAAGCATAACTGTATCTATGCCCAAAAAAGAAAAAGGCAAGCTCCGTATAATTCCTCTCGGCGGTCTTAACGAGATAGGAAAAAACCTTACCGTCCTTGAATACGGAGACGATATAATAATAATAGACTGCGGTCTTGGCTTTCCCGACGAGGAAATGCCGGGTATTGACCTTGTGATCCCCGATATATCTTATCTCGAAGCCAACAAGGAAAAAATAAGAGGAATACTTCTCACCCATGGACATGAAGACCATATCGGCGGTATTCCATACTTTTTAAGACAAATAAATGCACCTATATACGGCACGAAGCTGACTCTCGGTATTATAAAATACAAGCTCGAAGAGCATCAGCTTCCTTTCGAGCCCCAGCTTAATTGCGTAAAGGCAGGTCAAACGGTAAGACTCGGCTCTTTTGCAGCTGAATTTATCCATGTCAACCACTCCATAGCAGATGCTTGCTGTCTCGCTATCTCTACTCCTCTCGGAATGGTAGTTCATTCGGGAGACTTTAAGCTTGACATAAGCCCAATAGACGGAGACATGATGAACATTACCCGTCTTGGAGAAATAGGAAGAAGAGGCACTCTCCTTCTTATGTGTGAGTCAACAAACGCAGAAAGACCCGGATATACTCCCTCGGAAAAAAACGTGGGAAGATCGCTCGAATATATTTTCAACGCTAACAAAGACAAGAGAATAGTCATAGCGACCTTTTCCTCTAACGTTCACAGAGTTCAGCAAATAATAAACGTAAGCCTAAATCACGGCAGACGTGTCGCTATTACGGGACGCAGTATGCAGAATATAATCAGTGCCGCTATCGAGCTTGGCTATATGACCGTTCCCGAGGGCGTTCTCGTTGACATAAATGAAATAAAGCGTTTCCGTCCTGAAGAGCTGACTCTGGTTACTACAGGAAGCCAAGGAGAGCCCATGTCGGCTCTTTACAGAATGGCATTTTCCGATCATGCTCAAGTCACACTCGGAAGGAATGACCTTGTTGTACTCTCCTCAAGCGCTATTCCGGGAAACGAAAAGCTTGTAGGAAGAATAATAAATGAGCTTATAAAGAACGGAGTAAACGTCCTTCACGACGCCGTTGCTGAAGTACACGTTTCGGGACACGCTTGTCAGGAAGAGCTTAAGCTCATGCAAGCGCTTGTCAAGCCCAAGTATTTTCTTCCCGTTCACGGAGAATACAGACATCTTGCGGCAAACAGAGCACTTGCGCTCGACATGGGAATTGAAGACCGAAATATCTTTATTTCCGAAATTGGAAAAGTGCTTGAGATAGACTCAAAGGGTGCGAGATTCGCAGGAACTGTTCCATCGGGCAAGATACTCGTTGACGGCTACGGCGTGGGTGACGTTGGAAATATTGTTCTTCGAGACAGACGTCATCTGGCTCAAGACGGTCTTATTGTTGTAGTCGCAACGGTAGATACCGAATCCAGACTTCTTCTTTCAGGCCCTGACGTAGTATCCAGGGGATTCGTTTACGTCAGAGAATCGGAAGAGCTTATGGAAGACGTTCGCTCTATTGCAGCAGAGGCTATAAACGACTGTCTGCTCCGAAGAGACAAGATCGACAGAATGGAACTCAAGGCGTGCGTTAAGGACGATCTTTCAAAATATCTTTATTCGAAAACCAAACGTAAGCCTATGGTACTCCCCGTAATTATGAATGTTTGATCAAAAAAATCTATAAATTCATAGTATATTCATATCTAATTCAAGATTTTATCACTCAATAATTGTATAATATATTGATAGCTTCAGCAAAGGCTGAAAGAAAATAAAAATAAAGGTGGAAAACCCCCATGGGAAAATCAAACAGAATCAGAAATAACAGAGCAAACGAAAAGCTTGCAAATTCTTACGGTATAAAAACCAAGGAAAAAAAGGGGATGCCAAGCTGGGCGATGTCTCTCATCGCTATACTTATTACTCTTACCGTTATTATTTCGGTAGTGTCCAGCTTACTTATAGCAAACGGTGTTATCCTCCGTATGCAGACGGCTGCTTCCAGTGAGAATTTTAAGGTGAACGGAAATATGATGTCATATTTCTTCAACCTTGAATACCAAAGCTTCCAAGAGGAACATAAAAATTATCTCTCCAATTACAGTCTTGATACCACAAAGCCTCTTGATGACCAGCAATTCGGCGTTCCGAAGACAGAGGGCGGTATGGCTTATGAGACTTCATTCATAGGAACAGATTTTGTCGGAAAAACATGGTACGACTACATTCTCGCTCGCACGAAGGAAACTGTAAAAGATACCCTTCGTTACTGTGAAGAGGCAGTTGCTCTCGGAATCGAGCTCGACGAGGAAGATAAAGCCTATATCGATCAGTCTCTTGATTCCTTCGACCAGATGGCAAGTATGTACGGCTACGGATCTGCTTCCTCCTACATCTCCGCTTCTTACGGAAAGGGCGTTTCAAAGGGTGACGTTAAAAAGGCAATGGAGCTTTCTCTCCTTGCTGAAAAATGTATCAGTCATCTCAATGATATGCTCATGGAAGAAGTCACCGATGATCAGATAAAGGACGAATACGACGAAAACAGCTCAAAATACGATATCGTTGACTATCTCTCCTATACGTTTACGGTAAAGTATACCGACGTAGCCAAGGAGGTTATCGGAAAGGATAACTACGATGCTAACGAGCTTGCAGAGAAAAAGGATGCCGTTCTTAAGGCATATGCAGAAAAGATAGCTGCTACCAAGGAGCTTGCTGCAGCCCTCAAGGGTAAAACAAGCATCAATGATTTTGAAAAGTACGCAACAGAAAAGATAGTTGAAATAAACTATGACAAATACGTAAAGAGTGCTGCTTTTGCAACGAAAGACGATAAGCCCTCGGATGAAAACGCAAAGACTCTTCGCGACAAGATCATACCCAAGATAGTTGAGGATATTATTGCTAACAAGGAAAAAACAACTATTGTAAAAGAAAACAAAACAGATAAAAGCTTTGATATTTGCGGTGTTACTCTCACCATCGAGGGCTCTAACGTATACATGACAAGCATTATCGAAAACACCCACAAGGCTTCTCTCACATCCAAGAAAGCGCTTCTTACCGAGAAGGTCACCTTTACCGATGATAAGGATGACGAAGTGGAATCTCTCTCCGACTGGGCATTTGCTGACGGAAGAAAAGCACTTGACACAAAGGTAGTAGAAACGGGCGACGGAGCTGACAATGCAGAAGTCAAGGCAGACACACAGACCTTTAATACTACCGTTTATATGCTCAAATCCACCGCTCACAAGGATACAGAAAATTCCAAGAACTTTGCATATGCTATCTATTCTTCAAAGGAAGATGCTGAAGATGCAATAGAAGAGCTTCTCGCAACGAAAGACCTCTCACTCGAGGACTTCGAAGCATTTATGGAAGATGAAGCAACCAACGCAACCGGATTTAGCGGAAACGATAAGATAGAAAACTACTCAGAGGGAGGTCTCGGTATTACCGAGATAGACGAGTGGCTCTTTGATGATGCAAGAAAGCTCGGTGACATTACAACAGAAGTTGTAGCATTTAAGACCGAAGGAGCTACTGAATCTTCTTATGCGGTTCTCTTCTTCTACGAAAACGGAGACGAGCTTTGGTACAACAGTGCCAAGAGCGTTGTATTTTCTAATAGTGTAAACGAATATTACACTAACATGACAAATACCTATACGATAGAAATAAACGACAAGGTATCGGCAAAAGCAAAGCAAGCAAAATCCTATTAAATAAACACATAGCGGCATCGAACCCTTTGATGCCGCTATTAAAATAATTTTTGATATTAAGGAAAAAATATGATACTTGAACCAAAACAAACAACTCTTGCATACCGTTGCCCCTCATGCGGTGCGGGAGTGTTAAGCGTAGTAGACCTTTTCAAACTTCACGCCGATATGGTAAAGCTGAAATGTGATTGCGGCGGAAGCGAGATGTCGGCAGTGCAAAGCAAGGACGGAAAGGTTCGTCTGACAGTACCCTGTATTCTTTGTCCTAACCCACATAGCTTTACAGTAAATACCTCTATTTTTTTTGGAAAAGATCTTTTTGTGCTTCCCTGCCCTTATTCAGATATTAATATATGTATGATGGGTGATATGGATCACGTGAAAGCAGAGCTTTCAAGAACAGAGCTTGAGCTTCTTGACCTGCTTGAAGAAAACGGAATAGAAAGCTTTAACTCCTTGCGCAGCAACGGAGAAGACGAGCTCACCGATCCACAGATACTTGAGATAATAACCTACGTTATCAAGGAATTTGACGAAGAAGGAAATATAGAGTGTCTCTGTCCCGAAGATACTGAGGGAGACTATGAGATAGAATTTTGCTCCGACGGAGTTAAGGTAAGCTGCAAAAAGTGCGGGGCGTCCAAGCTCATATCGGCAAATTCCCTTATTGACGCTCACAACTTTTTAACTTCGGATAAGCTCATATTGAAATAATTCACTTTAAGGACCTGATATGTATAATTTTTTCGCCTACATGGCAAGAATGAAGCTTATAAAAAGATGGAGTCTTATGAAATCCATCGACAACGAAAATATTGCAGAGCATAGTGCTCAGGTAGCACAAATTGCTCATGCTCTTGCCATTATAAAAAACCGTCTCTTTGACGGCACTCTTGATGCGAACAGAGTCACAACTCTTGCGCTTTATCACGAGACGGGAGAAGTAATAACGGGAGATCTACCAACGCCTATAAAATATTACAACCCCCAGATACGCTCGGCATACAAAGAGCTTGAGGTGGTTGCAAACGAAAAGCTTCTCTCTATGCTTCCTCCCGAAATAAGAGATGACTACACAGATATCGTCATGCAAAAAGAGGACTCCTATGAGCACATTCTCGTCAAGGCAGCTGACAAAATTTCCGCATATATCAAGTGTGTCGAGGAAATGAAAAGCGGAAACCGAGAGTTTGCAAAAGCAGAAAAATCGCTAAAAAAAGAAGTCGAAGCATACTACGAATACCCCGAAATAAAATACTTTTGTGATAACTTCCTCGCTTCGTTCAAAAAGACACTGGACGAGCTCGAATAAAAAATTTGAAGAAAAAATACGAATTTTCTCTTTGTTCTTGCTTTATTTATATTTTATTTATATTTTGAGAATAAAATATTTACTGTGTTTATAATTTTATTGCACAAATTTCATTTAAAGGGGTAGGACATATGAAAAAAACTTCTCAATTTATTTCCGCACTCATGACTCTCGCCCTCGGTATTCTCTTTGTAATACTCAAGGCACAGGTTGTTGGAATCTGCATTACCGTTCTCGGTGTAGCTCTCATCGTTACCGCTGTTCTTGACCTTATCAAGAAGAGTATCGTTTCGGGTATAGTCAAAGCGCTTCTTGCTGCCGCTGTTCTTATTATCGGCTGGCTCTTGCTTGATCTGGCGCTCGTTATCCTCGGTATCGTTCTTCTTGTTTACGGCGTACTTGAGGTCTTCAAGACTATCATTGCCGCTGTAAAGGACAAAAACGTTGGCGCTCTCGGTATCGTTCTCGGACTTATCGAACCCGTTATCTGCATTGTTGCTTCTGTTTTCCTTATAACCAATACGGGATCAGCAATTGCATGGACAGTGCTCGTCGCAGGAATCCTTCTTATTATTGACGGCGCACTCGGAGTTATCCGCTCTCTTACCGCAAAGAAAGAAAATAAATAACTTTTCTTCCGTAATACATAAATAAAAAACAGAGAACGAAACGTTCTCTGTTTTTTATTTTAAAATGTCTGTCCGTCAAGCATCCATACTCCGTCCTGCATTATCATGGATATTTTTACGGTATAAATTTCTGACGGATCGCTTTCGTAATAATATTCTATCTCTACGTTTACGAAATTTCTTCTGTACGGCCTTACTATCTCCGCGGTAGAATAATCAAATATGGGTCTCTCGTCGGATATTACCGCTTCGTAAGTATTTGACATCATAAGCCACGTCTCTCCGTTGCTATTCGTATATTCATAGTATCTTGCCGTTCTTCCTGTAAGATATTCTTCATTGAGCGTTGCCACGCCATCAAACAGGGTTTCGTATATAGTATTTTCAAGATAATTTTTCGAATATACAGTTTCGGCAAAGTTCTTAATATCCATTACAGATCTCATACCGCTTACGTCACCATTTACGTAATCGTAATCTTTGGGATCACTTTTTTTGTAATAAAGCTGATATTTGGTTTCATTGTAGTCAGGAAGAATATATCCGTATACTTTCGCCGTCTCGTCATAATAATCGTATTCTTTCCCGCTCTTTTCCTCTTTGGTTATCTCCATATATTCAAATGGATCAAGATTCGAGGATCGGAAAGCAACTATTCTCTTATCCGATTCATCTACAACATCATAATAATAATATAGTACTTCGCTTATATATTCGGTCTCTGTCTTTTCCGATATATCGGTGGGATTATAATTTTCTATAATGTAACCCCAAAGATTTTTTTCTCGATTTCGATAGTCAAATGTAAGCTTATCTTCTTTCTTCTTTGAGGTCACTTCCATATATTTGTATTTTTCGGAATTGTGCTCTCTGTATGCGAACACTCTTTCGTAATTTTCGTCTTCTATCTCAAAATAGTAGTACAGAAGCTGATCCTCAATCAAGTATGTCTTGGTGTTTTCCCGCGGATCGTACACTCTTGGGTGTGTCTCTGCTCCTACACCAAAAAGGATCCTGTTTACATACCACGATGCCTCAACAAGTTCCTTAAATCTGTCCTCTATCTCCTCGTATTCATAGGGGCTTGAACAAAGAACGAAGGTCAGAATTATAGCAAGACAAAGAACTGTAGCAACTATTGCTATAAGTATTCCTCTGTTTGTATTCTTTGACCTTTGCACTTCCGTTTTTTCTATCTTTTCTTCATTTTCCATAAGAACACTCCTTATAGACGTGGGGTAGGACATTTTCTGTCTTACCCCGCGTTGTTTTTATTTTACTCTTCCGAAGATGTCTCGTTATTTTCTACTGCTTCAACTATCTCAACATCCTCTTCACTTTCTTCTTCCTCGTGAGGAACAGCTGTGAAGTTTACAAGACTGTGGCCATCTCCGAGACGCATAAGAATGACTCCTCCTGCAGTTCTCGAATAGGTGGGTATTCCCGATACAGGCGTTCTGATTATCGTACCGCCGTCGGTTATCATCATGATATCGTCTCCCTCGTCGACAGACGCTATCGAGCAAAGCTTACCCGTCTTTTCGCTTATCTTATGGCAGGTAACACCGCTTCCGCCTCGATTCTTCATTTCTCTGAAGTCTTCGTAATCGATCCTCTTTCCGAATCCGTTTTCGGTGACTGTTATGAGCGATTTGTTTTCCTCAACGACCGCAACACCTACAATGTAATCGTCATCGCGAAGTCTGATTCCTCTTACACCTCTTGCTGTTCTTCCCATTGCTCTTACGTTTGCAACAGAATATCTTACTGCCATACCGTTTCTCGTTGCAAGAATTATATCACAGTTATTGTCTGTAAGCATTACGAATACGAGCTCGTCATCATCGTCGAGAGAAAGCGCTATCTTTCCTCCCTTTCTCTGATACTCGTATTCAGAGAGAAGAGTTCTCTTAATAATTCCCTTCTTGGTTACCATAGTAAGATATCCGTCGTCGGTAAACTCGTTTACGGTGATCATTGCCGTAATCTTTTCCTCGGGAAGAAGCTCAAGGATATTTACGATATTCGTTCCCTTTGCCGTTCTCGACGCTTCGGGTATCTGATATGCCTTACGCATATGAACACGGCCTCGGCTTGTGAACATCATGAGATAAGAATGGCTGAATACCGCCATTACCTTCTCAATAAAGTCCTCTTCCTTGGTAGTCGCTCCGATGATTCCCTTTCCTCCTCTTCTCTGCGCGGAGTAGGTATCGGCAGGCAAACGCTTGATATATCCCGCGTGAGACATAGTGATAACGCAGTTATGCTTCTCTATAAGGTCCTCGATCTCTATATCGTCGGTAGCAGCTACTATCTCTGTTCTTCTTTCGTCAGAGAATTTCTTCTTGATATCGGACATCTCTTCCTTAAGTATAGCTTTTACCTTTTCCGTGTCTGCAAGTATTCCCTCAAGCTCAATAATGAGAGCGTGAAGTCTTGCGAGCTCTTCTTCTATCTTATCTCTTTCCATGCCCGTGAGCTTACCGAGAGTCATTTCGACTATTGCCTGAGCCTGAGCCTCGGAGAGCTGCCTTACCTGACCGAGAGTATCCTCATATCCGTCCTTAAAGGTCACGGTGAATAATTCTGCCATAAGTCTTTCCTTTGCTTCGGGAATAGACTTCGATGTCTTCATTATTTCGATTATGCGGTCAATATTATCTATTGCGATATGATAGCCCTCAAAGATATGGGCTCTTGCCTTTGCCTTTTCAAGCTCAAACTGTACTCTTCTGTAGATAACAGACTTCTGGTGCTCGATATAAAGGTCAAGTATCTGGGGAAGAGAAAGGATCTTCGGCTCATTGTTTACAAGTGCCAGCATATTTACCGCGCAAGTATCCTGCATTTGAGTATACTTATAGAGCTGATTGAGTATTACCTGTCCGTTTGCATCACGGCGGTGGTCAACGACTATCTTCATGCCGTCTCTGCCCGATTCGTCGCGAACGTCGGTGATACCCTCTATTCTCTTATCTTTAACAAGGTCGATGATTGCCTTACAAAGTAAACTCTTATTTACGCCATAAGGAATTTCTGTAATGACTATTCTATGCTTGTCTTCCTCAATATTTGCTTTTGCTCTTACGATTATTCTGCCTCTTCCCGTCGTATATGCCTGAATAATACCGTTAAGGCCGTATACCGTTCCGTATGTGGGGAAATCAGGACCCTTGACATAATCCATAAGCTCAAGAACACTACATTCGGGATTGTCCATGCGGAAAATGGTTGCATCTATTACCTCTCCAAGATTATGAGGAGGAATGTTGGTCGCCATACCGACAGCAATTCCCACAGATCCGTTTACAAGTAGGTTGGGAAAACGTGAGGGCAATACTCTTGGCTCTTTCAATCTGTTATCGAAATTGGGCATAAAGTCAACTACGTCCTTTTCGATATCTCTCATAAGCTCGTCGGCAATTTTTGACATTCTCGCCTCGGTATAACGGTAAGCCGCCGCTCCGTCTCCGTCTACAGAGCCGAAGTTTCCGTGACCCTCAACAAGAGGATATCGGAGCGAAAAGTCCTGTGCCATTCTTACCATCGTTCCGTAAACGGCAGAGTCACCGTGAGGATGGTATCTACCAAGAACGTTACCGACCGTTGTTGCTGATTTACGGAAAGGCTTATCATACGTCAGATGGTCCTCGTACATTGCGTACATTATTCTTCTCTGTCCCGGCTTCATTCCGTCTCTGACGTCGGGAAGAGCACGGGCAGCTATAACCGACATGGAATACTCAATAAAGGATCTTTTTACTTCTTTCTCCATTTCCACGTCAACTATTTTCTGGTCAATAAATTCTATATTTTCGTTTTCCAATTTTTTTTCCTTCCTAACGATAATTTTAATTTTCGTTGACATCAATGCACATTTAAAAAATTTCGTTTTTTTCTGTCAAATTTTTTGTGTTCAAAATATATCTTTGATTTTGTGGATAACTTTTTTCTTTTTTATGATATAATTTCCTTTATTTCGACACCTTTTAATATTTTCTCAACACTCTTTTCCACATTGTGTGGAAAAGTTTTTGTTTATCACTCGTATTTTTTTTGCGTCGAATTATATAAGTTGACAGCCACTGCAAAATTCTCTCTTGCATTTTTCGTTCTTAAATTAAATATCAAGATTTTCAGCAAATTTCGCGTTCTGCTCTATAAATTCTCTTCTTGGTTCGACCTTGTCTCCCATAAGAAGTGAGAACATCTCGTCGCAAGCGATAGCATCTTCTGCCGTGACCTTAAGAAGTGTTCTTCTTTCGGGGTCCATTGTTGTTTCCCAAAGCTGCTCTGCGTCCATCTCTCCAAGACCTTTATATCTGTCTGCTTCTACGTTAACACCGCCAAGCTCTGCTATATACATATCTC
Source organism: Clostridia bacterium (assembly GCA_017631085.1). Taxonomy (GTDB): domain Bacteria; phylum Bacillota; class Clostridia; order Oscillospirales; family CAG-272; genus HGM12713. Next base: position 71,242 of record JAGBTY010000017.1, on the reverse strand, counting down.
TTTCCGCATCGGAGAAAGCGTACTTTTCGGGTGACTTACCGTTTCTCTTATATACCTTATAAAGAGGCGGCTGTGCGAGGAAGATGTGTCCGTCGTCTATGAGCTGCTTCATGTGGCGGTAGAAGAATGTGAGAAGAAGGATTCGTATGTGCGATCCGTCCACGTCGGCATCCGCCATGATTATTATCTTGCCGTAACGAAGCTTTGTTATATCAAAATCCTCACCGATTCCGCAACCGAGAGCCTGAATGATCGGAATAAGCGACTCGTTCGAATATACCTTATCAAGTCTTGTCTTCTCAACGTTGAGGACCTTACCTCTCAGAGGCAATATCGCCTGGAATCTGGAGTTTCTTCCCTGAGTTGCGGAGCCTCCCGCGGAGTCTCCCTCTACGAGATATAGCTCTGTAAGATCTACTCTCTTTTCGTTACAGTCTCTGAGCTTTCCGGGAAGAGACGAGCCCTCAAAGAGACCCTTTCTTCTTGTAAGCTCTCTTGCCTTTCTTGCTGCCTCTCTCGCGCGGGAAGCGGCAAGCGCCTTATCAAGTATCGCTCTCGCAACAGAGGGATTTTCCTCAAGGTGCTCCGAAAGCTTTGCGTTTATAGTGTTTTCAACAAGTGTTCTTATATCCGAGTTACCGAGCTTTGCTTTAGTCTGGCTTTCAAACTGTGCGTTTTCAAGCTTTACGCTGACGATAGCGCAGATTCCTTCTCTAACGTCCTCACCCGAAAGATTCTTGTCGCTGTCCTTAAGTATTCCCGCTTTTCTCGCGTAATCGTTAAGGACCTTTGTAAGTCCCGACTTGAATCCGGTCTCGTGAGTTCCTCCCTCGATGGTATTCATATTATTTGCAAAGGTCATACAGACCTCGTTGTAGCTGTCGTTATACTGAAGAGCGATCTCGGCAACGCTGCTTCCCTTTTCTCCCCTCATATATATTACTTCGGGGTGAACAAGCTCGCAGTTCTTGTGCTCGTTAAGATAGGAAACGAAGCTTCTAATACCACCCTCGAAGTGATACTCGTCCTCTCTTATTTCCTCGTCTCCCAGGTGTCTTTCGTCTCTTAATACTATACGTATTCCACCGTTAAGAAACGCCTGCTCTCGCATTCTGTTTGCAAGAGTTTCATATTCAAATACTGTTTCTTCAAATATCGTAGGATCGGGTAAAAACGTAACTTTCACTCCGTGCGGTCTTTCAGGATACTCTCCAAGATCGCTGAAAGGTCTTGCAACCCTTCCTCTTTCAAATCTCTCGGTATATCTTCTTCCCTCATAGCAGTTATCAAGCTCTACCCACTCTGAAAGCGCGTTTACAACAGAAGCTCCAACACCGTGAAGTCCTCCTGCTATCTTATATCCGCCTCCACCAAATTTTCCTCCTGCGTGAAGAATGGTATATACCACTTCAGGAGTTGGGATCCCCTGCTTTGGATGTATCGCCGCAGGTATTCCTCGTCCATTATCCTCCACCGTCACACTGTTATCTGCATTAAGTGTTACGACTATCTTGTCGCAAAATCCGGCAAGTGCCTCGTCAATGGAGTTATCAACTATTTCATATACCAAATGATGAAGGCCTCTTATAGACGTCGTTCCTATATACATTCCGGGACGTTTTCTTACTGCTTCAAGTCCTTCAAGCACTTGTATTTGATTTTCATCATATACCTGACTTACGGTCTGTTCCATTTTTTTTACCTTTCCTTTTCTTTTATCTTCTTTTCGCTTTTACTTATTTTCGTTCTCCACGTCAAAACTTGCTATTCCTTCAAGTCTTCCCTTGAGAGCCCCTGTGGATAACTGTGAAAAACATATCCTGTATTCATTTTTTTCTTTATATACAACAAATGACTTAGGTATTTCAAATCCGGCAGATTCAACGATCATTTTTTTCTGACCAATACTCAAAAATCTTCTGGTTATTGCAGATACTGTGGAATTATCCATGTCAAATATGCCGAGGATACTGCTTATTCTTATATTTTTATTGTTTCCTACGTGAAGATACATAAGGTCCTCCGTCTATATCTCTTTGTAGCTTCCGCTTTTTACCTCTATCTTCTTTGCTCCGCTTATCTTTTCCATAGAGTCTATCTCACAGGTAGTCATAATTACCTGCTTTCCTTCTATGCGATTCAAAAGATAATCTCTTCTTCCCTCGTCAAGCTCCGATAATACGTCGTCAAATAGAAATACCGGATGGTCTCCATATTCCTCACAGCATATTTCTCCTTCGGCAAGCTTCATTGCAAGAGCAAGTGACCTTTGCTGACCTTGAGATGCGTAATTTCTTGCTCTGTTGCCATTTAAGCGGATATCTATATCGTCCTTGTGTATTCCAAAAAGTGTTGTTCCTGCAAGAATTTCACGTTCGTGAGATGTCATTAGAAGCTCAAAATATTTTTTTCTTGTTTTTTCTTTATCAAGATATTCCTCTTCTATTTGTCCCGAAGATCCGTCATATATAACGGTAGGTCTTTCTCTATCTCCCGTCATCTCCGAAAAGCATTCCACAATGTGCTTCTCTGCTCTCTTTACATATTTATATCTCATTGACGCAATTGTAGATGCTTCATCTGCAAGCTTTTCTGTCCAAAGCTCTACCGTCGCATCAAAAGTTGCTCTATCCTTTATGGCGTTTTTGATAAGTGCGTTTCTTTGCTTGAGAAAATATGCATACCTTTGAAGAGAATGTATATACATGGGGTAAAGACGGCTTATAGCCACATCCATATATCCACGTCGCTCATGTGGTCCTTCTTTTATTAGAGATAGATGTTCCGGGCAAAAAAGCACTGACCTGAAGCTTCCCACAATGTCGGAAAGTTTATCCATCTTAAGACCGTTCTTTTCAACGAGCTTTTGCTTATCCTTCATTATCTTCAGATGTATTTTATTCTCTCTTGAAGAATCTCTGTAAGTTAGCAAAACATCGCCATAGCTCTCTCCAAATCGGATAAGCTCGTTTGAATGAGGAGTCCTGAAGCTTCTTCCAACAGAGGAGAAAAATATAGCTTCAAGCAAATTTGTTTTTCCTTGTGCGTTTTCCCCTACGAGAATATTTACTCCATCGGAAAAATCAATTTCTGCTTTTTCTATGTTTCTAAAGTTTTCTACCTCTATTCTTTTACAGTACATAGATTATTTTAATCCTTCATTCTTACGGGAAGAAGCATGAAAATCTCTTCTTTTCCGTTCTCCTCGTAGTTATTGTTTGCCGGCTCTATATTCATGCTTGTAAGAGGAGACGACATGCTAAGGGTCATATTATCGTCAGTACATGCTCTTACACAATCTATAAGATATTTATTATTAAATGCTATAAGTATATCGTCACCTGTATGCTTTACGTTTATTTCGTCATATGTGCTTCCTGCAGTTGACATTGCGGATATCTTAAGAGCATTGTCTGCTACCTCAAGCTTTACGTGTGCTCTTACGCTTCCTGCTATCTTTTCTTCTGTAACAAGTGCTGCACGCTCAAGAGCACTTACAAGCTCTCTCTTTGCCGTTTCAACCTTTATACGATGATTCTTTACTATTATTCTCTCGTAGTCGATATATTCACCGTCTATGAGTCTTGAGAAGAATGTTATCTCACCGATAAGGAATACTATATGCTTTCTCGTTACGTATATCTGTGTCAAGGCTTCTTCGTCATCATTAAGAAGTCTTGTAAGCTCAAGCACTGTCTTTGCCGGAATTATAAAGTCATATTCGAGATGATCATTTCCGTTTGTGTTCTTATTTGTGAGCTCCACGCGTCTGCGGCTCTTTGCGAGCTTAAAGCTATCACAAGAAACGGTCATTACAGAATCGTCTCTTATTTTAACGTATGTACCGTTTAAAACTATTCTGTGGTCATTGATTCCCATAGCAAATGATACCTGACCTATCATTTCTTTAAGTACTGCTTGGGAAACGATAAAGCTTCTATCACTTACAAGATCGGGGATAGCGGGATATTCTTCTCCCTTAAGAGCATTCATTTTATGAGATGATCTTCCGCTAACGATTGAAGCAGAAAGCTTATCGTCAACAGTGAGGGTAATTTCCTCGCCTTCCATTACCTTAAGTGTCTGATTAAACTTCTGTGCATTTATTATATATTTTCCCTCTTCTATGACCTTTGCTTCGACAGTAATTTTTACTCCTTTTTCGAGGTCGAATGTTGTCATGATACAAGTGTCTGGAAATTTTGCTTCTATAAGTATTCCTTCTATTGTGCTTAAGGTCGATTTACCGGAAACTGCACACATAAGGGGTGCAACTGCTGAGCTTACTGCTGAACGGTTAAAAATTATTTTCATATCTGCCTCCGTCATTAAAATAAAAATAAATAAAATAATATAAATAATAAATTATTAGTAATAATATTAGGCTGTTGTGAAACTGTGAAAAAAACAAATTTTCCTTTAAACATAAGGACTTTCAAATAAAATTATTGTAAATTTACTATTGTTTTTCTGGGGAATAAGTGTGTGTAACTTTTTCAAAATTGGCAAAATAAAAATGAAAAAAAGAAAAAATTTGAAGAAAATAATAAAAAAACATCTAAAAATATCAAAATAACAAAATATCAACGTTGAAATTGTAGAAATATGATTTTTTATCGCTTAAAATATCAAAAATAAGAATAAACTTTCTTTGATTTCAACATATGTTGAAAATAATTTTAACATTTCAACAACGAGAATTTCTTCATTTTTCCGTATATTTCACCGTATAACAAAATAAAATTGTTGAAAAATATCGAAAAAAATAATTTTTAATATAAATTATACTTTTTATCCTGCATTTATCTCTTTTGTAAGATCTTCTATGTCTATTGCCATCAATGGATCGCTCATAAGAATATCTTTTACTTTATTGCAGGAGCTGAGAATAGTTGCATGATCCTTTCCTCCGAATATCTTTCCTATCTTTACAAGAGGCATCTCTGTTATCTCTCTTATAAGATATATTGAGATATGTCTCGGTATAGCGATCTCACGGTTTCTCTTTCTTCCTATAAGGTCATCCTTTGATACGTTATATTTTCTTTCAACCGCAGAGAAGATTCTGTCTATGGTTGCCTGTATTGGCTCTGCACCGCCGAGAAGCTCGGAAAGACAGCTCTTTGCAAATTCCATTGTAATTCCGCTTCCGTAAATAAAGCTTTGTGCGCTGAGCTTTTTAATAGCTCCTTCAAGCTGTCGAATATTTGATCTCAGATTTTCTGCAAGAAATTCGAGAACGTCTTCAGGAATATCTATCGATACCTGTTCTGCTTTCTTTTTTATAATAGCGATTCGAAGCTCAAGATCGGGTGGTTGTATGTCAGCAAGAAGTCCCCATTCAAAGCGAGTTCTCAATCGTTCCTCAAGGGTCTGTATATCCTTTGGAGGACGGTCGGACGTAAGAATAATTTGCTTATGCTCCTCGTAAAGCGTGTTGAAGGTATGGAAAAATTCTTCCTGTGTTGAGGTCTTTCCTGCTATAAACTGAATATCGTCGATCAGAAGTACGTCGCAATTTCTGAATTTATTGTGGAAATCAGACATCTTATGTTTTGAAAGACTTTCGACCATTTGATTTGTAAAATCGTCGCCCTTTATGTATATTACCTTAGTGTCGGGCTTTTTCATTTTTATCTTATTTACCACCGCGCTTAAAAGGTGTGTCTTACCAAGTCCGCTAGGACCGTAAATAAAGAGAGGATTATAATCCATAGCAGGTTTATCAGCGACCGCTATACAAGCAGCGTGAGCAAATTTATTTGAATTTCCTACTATAAAATTATCGAAGGTATATTCAAAATTATAGCTTTTAGGTAATGCTCCAAAAACCTTTTCGCTTTCTTTACTTTGCGAAATTTCAGTATTTTCGTCTTCTTTTTTCTCTTCGTTTTCAGATAAACGGAGTTGACGTTTCATTTTATCAAGGCTTGATTCTTCTCCAATGTACTTCACATCGATCTCGGGTTTGAATCCCAACAATGCTTCAAATCCCTCTGCTATAACGCCCGTATATTTTTCACTTACGATTTTTTGCTTAAGCTCTATATCTGTGGTAAATGTTATAGTATTATTTTCATAAGAATCCAACTTAAGATCGCTGAACCAAAGATCAATTATATTCTTTGTAAATTTGTCTTCGAACGAGACTTTTACAGTCTCCCAAATTTTTGTGAGGTCGTCTAAATATGACATGACATCTCCTTATTTTTAGATAAATCTATTCTATTTTATTATACCACAAAAGAGTTTTTTTTTCAAGGGTTTTCTTCATTTTATATTATATATTTATAAACATTTTTTCAAAAAAAAACGGTACCTTTCATTAAGATACCGTAATTTGTCAGAAAAGCCTAAAAAATAAGATTAGGAAATTTTTGAAAGTTACATATGGGGACTTTTTATAAAAAGTCCCCATAATAAATATACAAAAGTTATTCCTTAACAGCAAGGCAAAGCTCGTCAAGAGCTTTAGGATCGGGTTCAGAGGGACATTTAGTCATAAGCTCGGATGCGTTCTGTACCTTGGGGAAAGCAATAACGTCACGTATATCCTCAAGACCGAGGAGAAGAGTAACGAGTCTGTCAAATCCAAAGGCAAGACCACCGTGAGGAGGAACTCCGTATTTAAAAGCGTCAAGAAGATATCCAAATTTTTCATATGCTTCTTCTTCGGAAAGACCGAGGACTGAGAACATTTTTGTTTGAATATCTCCGTCGTGAATTCTTATAGAACCACCGCCAAGCTCTGTTCCGTTGAGGACGATGTCATAAGCCTTAGCTCTGACTCTGCCAGGGTCGGAATCTATATATTGAAGATCTTCGTCCATGGGAGATGTAAAGGGGTGGTGCATAGCGTAGAATCTTCCGTCCTCTTCGCTGTACTCAAGGAGCGGAAATTCGGTTACCCAGAGGAACTTAAAGTCCATGGGATCAAGTATTCCCATTCTCTTTGCACATTCGCAACGGAGCGCGCCGAGAGAATCGAATACGACCTTGTTTTTATCAGCAACTATAAGTATAAGGTCTCCTGCTTCTGCATTCATAGCAGTTTTTATCTTTTCATTTTCTTCTTCTGTGAGGAATTTTGCATAGGAGGGGGAAATATCTCCGTTTTCTGCCCATTTGAGCCATGCAAGTCCCTTTGCCTTATAGGATTTTACAAATTCGGTAAGCGAATCTATTTCTTTTCTTGAGAATTTTGCTCCACCCTTTACGTTGATAGCTCTTACAGAGCCACCGTTCTCGATAGCGCCTGCGAATACCTTAAATTCACATCCTGCAAGAAGATCTGAAAGGTTAGTAAGCTCATATCCGAATCTTATATCGGGCTTATCAGATCCAAATCTTTCCATAGCTTCGGCATAAGGCATACGAATGAAATCGCCCTCAAGCTCACGTCCGAAGTACTCGCGGAAAAGTCTCTTTAAGAATCCCTCGTGCATCTTCATTACGTCATCTGCGGTAACGAAGGACATTTCGGTATCTATCTGTGTAAATTCAGGCTGACGGTCAGCTCTCAGGTCTTCGTCTCTGAAACAACGGGCGATCTGAAAATATCTGTCAAATCCGGATACCATAAGGAGCTGCTTGTAAAGCTGGGGAGATTGAGGAAGAGCATAGAATTTTCCCTTGTGAACTCTTGAAGGAACGAGATAGTCTCTTGCTCCTTCGGGAGTAGGCTTACAAAGGTTAGGGGTTTCAATGTCAACGAATCCGTTTTCAGCGTAGTAGTCTCTCGCGATCTTTCCTATTCTCGAACGAGCTATGATGTTTCTCTGCATATCGGGACGACGAAGATCAAGATATCTGTGACGGAGACGAAGCTCTGCGTTTACGTTACTGTTTTCTACTATTTCGAATGGAGGGGTTTGAGCTGAAGCAAGAACCTTAAGTTCGTCTACCGCAATTTCGATCTCTCCTGTGGGGATCGTGGTGTTGATAGCACCCTCACCTCTTCTGCGGACTACACCCTTTGCGAGAAGAACGAATTCCGCTCTGACGCCGAATGCCTTTTCGAAAATTTCTCTGTCTGTGGTGTCGTCAAAAGCAAGCTGAACGATTCCCGTTCTGTCACGAAGGTCAATGAATATAAGAGAACCAAGGTCTCTCTGCTTTTGTACCCAACCCATAACACATACTTTTTCGCCTACGTTTTCATTACCGAGACACGCGCAAAGATGTGTTCTTTTATCATTTGCTGTCAAAAATTCTGCCATTTTTCTGTCCTTTCAAATGTTGATTTTTACAAATTTTTATATATCGGCATCCCTCATGTATTCGTTTCCGTGAAGAGAGATAAATTCTTTTCTTGCGGGAAGATTATCTCCGAGAAGGGTGTCAAAAATTTCTTCTGTAAGAGCCGCATCGGTAGGTGTTACCGAAATGAGTCTTCTTGTTGCGGGATTCATGGTAGTCTGCCACATCATGTCAGGCTCATTCTCACCAAGTCCCTTTGAACGCTGTATGGTATACTTTTGTCCTTCAAGCTTTTTAAGTATCTCTGCCTTTTCAAATTCGTTATAAGCAAAGTATATCTTGTCCTTTGAGGTGGTTATCTCAAACAAAGGTGACTCGGCAATAAATACCTTTCCCTCCTTCAAAAGTGTGGGAAGAAGCCTATAAAACAAAGTGAGAAGCAGTGTTCTTATCTGGAATCCGTCCTCGTCTGCATCAGTACAGATTATTATTTTAGACCATCGAAGAAGACTCATATCAAAGGCGGCAAGGTCACCCTTTACCTTTCCATTTATCTCAACTCCGCAACCGATAACACGAAGAAGGTCTGTTATGATATCGCTCTTAAATATCTTTTCATAGGTGCTCTTCATACAGTTAAGGGTTTTTCCTCTTACGGGAATTATTGCTTGATATTCAGAGTTTCTTCCAAGTTTACAAGAAGTAAGAGCTGAATCTCCCTCAACTATATAAAGCTCTCTGATATTCGGATCTTTAGAACGGCAATTGACGAATTTTTCAACTCTGTTTGCGATATCGAGAGTTCCGGTCAACTTCTTTTTTATGTTAAGTCTTTGTGATTCCGCACTTTCACGGCTTCTTTTGTTTACAAGTACCTGATTTGCAAAGGTCTCTGCGGCGGTGGGATTTTCAATAAAATAAACCTCAAGATTTTTCTTAAGAAAATCGGTCATTGCTTCGTATATAAAGCTATTGTTTATTGCCTTCTTAGTCTGGTTTTCGTAAGAAGTCATGGTTGAGAGACTGTTTATTACGAGAAGCAAACAATCGGAGACGTCGGCAAAGGTAATTTTGGATTCATTTTTATTGTATTTACCTTGAGACTTCATATATTTGTCAAGAGCATATACGAAAGCGACCTTTACTGCCTTATCGGGAGAGCCGCCGTATTCAAGAAAGCTTGAGTTATGATAATACTCAAGTGCGTTTACTGTATTTGAAACGCAGAAAGAGAAGTCTGCTTTGAGCTTATATTCGTCCTTGTCGGCTCTGTCTCTTCCCTGTGTTTCAAGATGCCAAAGAACAGGAGCGGTCATTGCCGTATTTCCCGCAAGCTCGGTGATATAGTCAGAAATACCGTTTTCATAAAGGAATGTCTCCTCGCTGAATGAACCGTCATTCTGCTGTATCTTAAGACAGAAGCTAATACCGGCGTTTACCACCGACTGACGTTTTATAGTCTCCTTGAAAAACTCGTGAGGTATCTTTATATCGGTAAAGACCTCAAGGTCAGGACGCCAGTAAATAACAGTTCCCGTTCTTCTCTCATTTTTTTCAAGAGGTCTTACTGCAAGTTCCGATATAGGTTCTCCCTTTTTAAAGGAGATCTTGGATTCGTTCACACCGTCGTAGGAATAAACGTCCATAAATTCAGAGCTATACTGCGTAGCGCAAGCACCGAGACCGTTAAGTCCGAGAGAAAATTCGTAAGCAGATGAGCCATTATTATTGTCGTACTTTCCTCCTGCGTAAAGCTCACAGTATATAAGATCCCAGTTCCAGCGTTTTTCCGCCTCGTTATATCCGAGAGGAACGCCTCGTCCTCGGTCTTCCACCTTTATTGAATGGTCGTTAAAGTAAGTAACGGTTATAAGGCTTCCGTGACCTTCTCTTGCTTCGTCTACCGAGTTTGAAAGTATCTCGAAGAATGAGTGCTCACAGCCCTCAAGTCCGTCTGAGCCAAATATGACGGCGGGACGCTTTCGTACTCTGTCTGCGCCCTTTAGAGCTTTTATACTTTGGTCGTTATATTTTTTGGGGGCAGCTTTGCTTTGTGTTGCCATATTTTACACTACCTTTATAGTAATAAATAATCGTTATATCTATTTTTTTGGGAAAGATCACAGGCTTTTTGACAACAGCCAACGCATAAGCTCATCGTCAAAGGTGCAGTCCCAGACGTTATGTCCTACGCCATCGATCCTATTATAAGTTACGTCTTTTCCGTTTTTGCGAAGACCCTCGACCATCTCGTCGGACTGGGTTACGCTGACTTCTTTGTCGTCTGTACCGTGAAATACCATAACAGGCATATTAAGTGTTGCCGCATTCCATTTCATACCGCCTCCGCAAACGGGAGCGATAGCTGCAAATACAGAAGGACGCGCCATAGCCGTATACCACGTGCCGTATCCGCCCATGCTGATACCCGTAAGGTATATTCTTTTTCTGTCTGCACCGTACTTTACAGCCATTTTTTCGATAAATGAAAGAAGAGATTCTATTCTAGCTACCCAAAAGCTGTCTTTGGGGCATTGTGGCATTATTACGTTGCAGGCGTAATCCTTTTCAGAGAGGAGTTTTGAAAAACCGTGAACGTCCATAAGCTCAAGGTTTCCGTTTCCTCTTTCTCCTGCTCCGTGAAGCTGTATGATCAGAGGGAGTCCCTTTGTTTCTCCTTCGGGGGAATAGCAGACATAGGGAAATTCATATTCTTTTTCTTTGTGTTCTGTTCTTATCATTTTTGATCCGATCCTCATATACGGCGGAGAACCGCCGTATATGAATTTTATAGATAATATTAGTTGTTTGACATTGAGTCTATGGGCTGAAGCTCAAAGAATTTCTTTGTGTCCGAAATTATCTTATTGACAGTTTCCGAGCGCATATAGAATCCTCCGTCACCGTTTACGACAACGTAAGATTTTCTCGACGTAAGATAGTAGAATGAATATTCATTCTCGTTTCCGTTTACATCCTTTACAGTAAAGGTAAGCTGCCACTTGCTCGTGTCCTTGATAAGCGCTTCTTCCTCTTCGTCTGTCATAGGATAGGAGTTTTCAAGAGCTGCCCAAGCAAGTGTCTGATAAAGGTCACCGAAGAGCATGGTATCATATCTTACAAATCTTTCGGTATGGCCGTTTATATAGGTAAATACTACATCGTCTGCATAGATATATACCTTCGTTCCGTCTTTTGTCTCAACAGGATCATTCAGGACGTATACCTGATCTCCGAGAATGTTCTTGGTGTATTTTCCACCCGCTTTTACCTCTTCACCGGTCGGAGAGGTTACGGTTACCTTTGTAGATGTTACGTCCCAAAGGTTTCCCGCCTTGTCCTCAAAGATCTTATGGGAGAAGGTCTGCATCGTTTTTCCTTCCGAGTCGGTAGCGTTGATGGTTATCTTTGTTGAATTAATCTTGTCGGAATTTTGGTCGGATTCAGAGTTATCTGCCACAAAGGTCGCGTTATATCCGGGAGCGGATATCTTTATCTGATCAATAAAGCCAATGTTGATAATGACAAGCGACTCGTTTACCCATTTGAACAGATCCCATTCGAGAAAAGCGAGGCTGTGCGCTTTTATCTCGACTACCATGTTATAAGTGTAAAGGAAGGTCTTCGTGTCGTTCTCGTTAAGCTGGTATATGCTGGTGAGGGCATAATAGTTACCTGAATCCTTGTCGCGAACGAAAATAAGCATGTGGCTTATGGTTTCGGAGATATTTCCCTTTGAGTCCTTAATGTCGTAATCAAAGGTAACTATATAATCAGAGTTCTGAATATATTCGGTCTTACCGTCTGCATTGATCTTTTCGGTATAAAATCCGTATTCGGCAAGGTCTTTATCCGACGGAGCAAATTTTTTGACCTTGGTAAAATCGGGATTATAAAGATTTTGAAGTGTCGTTGTAATAGAGGTAGATGGGAAATATCCGCTGTTCAACACGTCTCCGTGAAATTTATAAGATATGTGTTCCCCTATGGTGTTTTCCCTTTTATCTAAGTCTATAAACGAGAAGGAGACGACCTCTTCATATCCGCTTTCTTTTTCGCTATTCTTCTTATTGATGGTGAAGTTATCAACATCGTAATAGTCGGAGGAGCTCATGGGATAGGTGAGAGTGGGAGATATGAAATTCTCAATAGGAACGAGCATTGACGTACCGACCTCGGGATTGAGGATGTATACGGCGTCTCTCTTCTTTTCGTTATCGGTTCCCTCGCTTATATCAACGTACTGAACGTAATATCCACCACCTGGGATAATACGGTCGCCTATAAGAACCTTGTGGCTGTTTCCCTTCATGTCGGTGATAATATAATATGCGGGAACGTAGTCAATTTCCTCGTATATATAGTTTCCGTTTTCGTCAAGAAGGAATTCTCCGTCCTCGTCGAGCACCTCGACTTTTCTCTTTTCGGGAACAAGACCGTATTCGGAAAATTCACCGTTTTCGTCCTTTATGGGATCTTCTACCTTATCGAGAGTAAGAGTATATCCCGCTGTAACGTAAAGGGACGCGAAAAGATCTTGATTGTAAGAAATGTGGGGATAAAATTGTATGCCGTCGTATATAACGAAATCTCCATCGTCGCTTTGAAGTCCCGTTTCCGCGTCATATCTTAAAAAGGAAAAGGTATCATAGCTGTTGTGGACCTCTACCGAGCGAAGATTTGCATATTCTATATGGGGAAACATAAGAGTTCGAAAGTTTTGTTCAATTACCTCGGTATCCACCGTTCCGTCTACTATGACTACTTCAATAATTGATCCTGTCTCTCTGTTTATCTCAACTCTTACTCCCGATTCTGTGATAAACTGGTCATATTTTGAATCAAAGGGGAGCATATCCTCTTTGTTTTCATGATACATAGACCATACGTTGTCTTTTTTTATGATATAATAGATTTTTCCGTCTATAGGGTCTTCGTATGGCTTTGTATTTGCAATATCAAGGACGAAAAAGAGGGTTATCGAAAGAGCAGCAATAAGAGCCGCCGCTATCGAAATAAAAACGATGCTCTTTTTCATCAGGCTCATTTTCTGTTTCTCTTTTATCATCTGTATTTTCTCCTGACTATAACGAATATACCTACGCCAAGAGTAATTACCGCGGGAATGACGGTGAGTGCAATAGTGTATTTACTTGCAACTCCTTCAGCAAGAGTGTCAATGGTAGAATCTGCAAACGCCTTATAGGTTATTCCTACAGGAACAGGCTCTTTATTAAGTGTCTTGAGAAGGGAGAGAATAACGTCGGTGTTTCCGTATGACTTTGTAAGTGCGTCGTCGCTTGCAAAATCGACGCTTCCGCAGGCTACAACATATGAAGGATCGCTGATATACGAGCCGTCGGGAGACGATTTGTTGTTTTTCTGCTCGGTTATTGTCATAAGCTTGAAGGGATTGCCGTTTGCTTCTGCAACGCTTCTGCCGTCAACGAAGGCTTCTGCTTTGTTTCCTGTGGTAAAAATATCGTATATCTTTCTTACGTTCGCACCACTTACGTATTCTCCGTAATCATACTCTACCGCATCAGCCGTTGCGTTTTCGTCATTTGTGGGATCATAGTGGGCAAGGTCATAAGAATAGCTTATCGACATTGCGTTTGAGAATACAACACTTGGGGGAGTTGATGCACTGCTTCTTAAATCATCTGTGATGGAAGCTGCACCGCCTGCAGTCACGTACTGTGCTTCGAATATTTTTCCTCTGTCTCCAAGAGAATAGGTGGGCTCTTCAGATATGACGTAGGACTTTTTCCCCCCGTCAACATCCTCGTATCTGTCGAAGCTTACGCCCCATTCCTCGTCAAGCCAACTTTCAAGCTCGGGGAGAGCATAGTCTTCGCCTGCTTTTACTGTAAGGTCGGGAGAAATAAATACCATGAGTGAACCGCTATTTTCAACGAATTCCTTCAGAGCAAGTATCTCGTCTACATCTGAAAGAGCATTATCCTTGGTAAGAAAATCTTCCCTTGGGTCGTGAATGATTATGAGACGGCAAGCTTCGGGAATACCGGCATCTGTAGAGAGGGCTTCTCTGAGATTAAGGTCCCTGACCTCATAGCCTGCGTCCTGAATCGTGGTAGCAAACGCCGTGCTTATTGATTCGCCGTGGTTGGTTATAACGCAAGCCAAGGGATTTTCAGCTCTTGTAAGCGCCATTATGGAAGAAGCGAATACCTTTTCTCCATTATACGCCCAAGGCTCTGTTGATTCTGCGGTATCGAATACGAAGAAGCTGCGAAGCTCTCTTACGTGAAATTCTCCGCCGTAAGCAATTATTACACTTGTTGTGCTTATGGTTGATTTTGAAGTGGTCTTATATTTGGCTACCGCTGACGGATTGTGAACTATATTGTGTGTTTCGACCTCAATATAATCACCGAATGTGTCGGCAAGCTCAAGAGCCGTGTCGTATACGTATCTTTGAATAAGATTTTCTTCAAGGACGTCTTTTTCGTCGCAGAAGATTATCTTTATCATAAGATCCTCGTCCTCAAAATCGGGATCCTCTGCTTTTCTTGCTTCCCTGTCTTTGTCCACCATATCAAATGGGGAGACATTATCCTCAAGATCGGGATCTCCTTCAACGAGAAGTGTCTTGAACTCATCCGACAGCGAGAACAAAAGCTTGGGAGTCAAGTCTGTATACCAAAGAAACCTTTGCGCAAGTGCCGAGAAGATAATATTTGCAATTATTATAACGGCGATGATAAGTGCCGTGAGTATAGCCGATACTCCGCCGTAACGGAGCTTTCGGCTATTTGAAGCTTTAAATTTCATATTTTTAACCGTTCCTTTCTGATCTTCGTCCTAATATCAACCCCAACGGCGTTTATCGTAAACGCGTACGGTCAGAAGTATAAATACTCCGGTTATCGACAGGTAATAGAGAATTGACGAATAATCAAGTATGCCAACAGTAAAGTTGGAGAAACGGCTTATGACGCATATCCAGCTGAGAACGTAACGGATAGCGTAGACGTCGATATACTGGTTTGCCATATCGAGTACAAGAAGTGTAAATATTACCGCTATTGTCGCAACAGCAGCGGCAAGCTGGTTCTCGGTGAGAGAGGAAATGAAAAGTCCTATTGAAATAAATGCCGCGCCTATAAGTATTATTCCGAGAAGACAAATGACTATCTCCGATGTGACCGGACCGATATGAGAAACTGCATAAGGATTGTCAAGGCTCTCCTTTTGACCGTATGAATACAGCGGAATAAAGTTTACACAGGATACCACAACAGTTCCTAAAAACAGAGCGAATGCGGCAAAGAATTTACCGAGGACCATTCCCCAAACAGAAACGGGAGCGGTCATGAGAAGTTGTTCTGTTCTGAGCTTTTTCTCCTCTGAGAACAGCTTCATGGTAAGAAGCGGAATGAGAACTATAAATGCGAAGTTAAGCATCTGAAAATAAGAGGACGTGTCGTAGGATTTCTGACCGAGAGTCGTATAGCAGCAAAGAAGTGCGGCTGCTGCCAGAAATACGCCTACGTATACGTACCCTATGGCGTTTATAAAGTAAGAGCGAAGCTCCTTTTTAAATATTGCAAACATTTTTTTCTCCTTTCATTTCGCTCTTATCTCTTTTTTGACGAGTCATCGTCTCCGAACAGAGCCGAATATTGTCCGTCGTCCTTTTTGTCTGTCTTTTTAAGAGCAGATCTTGCGTATTCCTGTTCAGCGGATCTTGTTCTCGTGCGGTTGTTTTTCTTTTCGTACCGGCTCTTCTGTGAGCTCTGATCGACTATTGCGATAAATATGTCCTCAATGCTCATGCCCATAGCTTCAAGACCTACAAGCGGCCAGCTCTTTTCCGCAAGAGAATAGAAAAGACTTTTTCTTATATCAACTCCGACCTCGCTCTCAATGAGATAGGAATAAGCATCTCCGTCTCTTTGAGAAAGGGGCTCGACCATGACGATGCCCGGTTTTGAACGAAGCATGGAAAGAACTTCCTTTTGTGGACCGCATATCTTTACGTTAAATCTGCGGTTGTTCTCAACTGCTCTGGTTATATTTTCGGTCTTTTCGTCTGCGACTATCTTTCCCTTGTTAATAATTATTATTCTGTCACATACTGCCTGTACCTCTTGGAGTATGTGCGTAGAAAGAATTACTGTGTGATCTCTTCCAAGATTTCGCAGAAGATTTCTGACCTCGATTATCTGCTTGGGGTCAAGACCGACCGTAGGCTCGTCAAATATTATGACTTCGGGATTTCCGATAAGCGCTTGAGCAATACCGACTCTTTGTCTGTATCCCTTGGAAAGATTTTTTATAACTCTCTTGTATACATCCTTTATCTTTACTAACTCGCAAATCTCCTCAAGGTGCTTGGTCTTATTAAGCTTGCAGCCTTTAAGGTCGTAGTTGAATCCGAGATATTCCTCGACGGTCATGTCAAGATAGAGGGGGGGCTGTTCGGGAAGATAGCCTATATGCTTCTTTACCTCAAGGGGATGATCAAGGACTTCAAGCCCTGCAACTGTAACACTTCCCGACGTACTTGAAAGATAGCCCGTCAAAATGTTCATAGTGGTACTCTTTCCCGCACCGTTAGGTCCGAGGAGACCGACTATCTCTCCTTTTTTTATTTCAAAGCTGATATCGTCAACCGCGCAGTTTGAACCGTAGTTTTTAACTAAATGTTCAATTTTTATCATTTCCGAGATGTTTCCTTTCTCTTTTATGCATACTTTTTCATTGTTTTTGCAAGATATTATAATATCCCATAATAATTCACTATATATTATAACATATAATTATAAACATTTTATGAATGAGTGTGGATTTTAGCAAATTTTCACACAATTTTTTTATAAATTACACTTAAAATAAAAATCCCCCGATATCATGATCGGGAGAATTTTTACGTTTATTTTTCTTTATTCGTCCCCTTTATCTTCTCTGCGTATGCTACTGCCGCAGCTTCTGTCTTATTGTCACAGGGAACGTAATATTTCTTACCGAGAAGATCGTTTGGGAGATATTGTTGGTTTACGTAGTGATTCGGATAGTCGTGAGGATATTTATATCCCTTGAAAAGAGGGCTTTGTAGGTGGAGAGGCACTTCTCTTCCCTTGCCTGCTTCTACGTCTGCCATTGCGGCAAAAACGGCATTATGCGCCGAATTCGATTTGGGCGCTGTTGCAAGAAGAATAGCCGCGTTAGCAAGAGGGATCGCAGCTTCGGGCATTCCAAGCTCGCGAGCCGAGTCACAACAAGCCTTTGTTACCGCTGCCGCCATGGGATAAGCGAGGCCTACATCCTCGCTTGCTATTACCTGTAATCTTCTGCATACTGACAATAGCTCTCCGAGTGAGAGAAGCTTTGCAAGATAAAATGCGGTGGCGTCGGGATCAGAACCTCTGATCGATTTTTGGAGACATGAGAGCAGATCGTAGTGTGTATCGTCGTCAAAATTTCCAACTCTTACGTTAAAACCGTCAACGACCTCCTCTGTTATCTCATCGTCTGCCGCAAAAAAAGAATTTTCAAGTAAAACTATGGCGTGCCTTGCATCTCCTGACGTACATCTTGCAATATATTCAAGCGTCTTATCGGATATGCTCTTTTCGCTTTCGGATTCCTTTTTCAAGTATTCCATGCACCTTTTCAGTGCCTTTACACATTCGGGTACGGGAATGGGCTTGAATTCGAAGAGAGACGAGCGTGAGATAAGTGCGTTATACACATAAAAATGTGGATTTTCGGTTGTAGATGCTATGAGAGTGACACGTCCGTCCTCTATGTACTCAAGAAGAGTTTGCTGTTGTTTTTTGTTGAAATACTGTATCTCGTCTATGTAAAGAAGTATTCCGCCTGCTCCGAAAATGTTGTTTGTAGTGGCAAGGATTTCCTTTACGTCAGAGAGAGAAGCGGTGGTCGCATTGAGCTTATGAAAGACCATATTCGACTCTCTTGCGATTATTTCTGCCGCTGTCGTTTTTCCCGTGCCTGGGGGACCGTAGAATATCATGTTGGTTATTCTGCCCGAAGCGAGCATTTTTCTGACAACTCCCCGTTCTCCGAACAGGTGGCTTTGTCCTACCATGTCGTCGAAGCACTTTGGTCTCATTGCTTCGGCTGTTCTTATGTTAGTCATTGATGGAGATTCCTCTTTTAAAGATTTTTGAAGGTGCCGACAAGATCGTCTATAAGCTTAAGAATATAGGGAGTGAAGATGATCGCTATGATCATTACAATAAGAGAAATTATAACAAAAGCAATTGCTCCTCGCCATGTAGCCCCCTTTGCGTCGTAACGAACGTCTGCAAGATATTTTTTATCCTCGGGTATATAAAATCTGTCATTTTCCGAGTCTATCTTGTATTCGATCTCTTTAAATTTCGGAAGAGTTGGATCATCTTTTCTCTTTTTGTTGTACTCTTCCCTTTTTTTAGCAACTTCTTGGTAGTATTTTTCTTCCTGGACACAAACAACTACGTGCTTGAGAGCGTGATTCGTTCTGAGCGCTCTTTTAATAAGAGCTTTCTTTTCATAGCCTATCTCTGACAAGGTCGTCGCTTTTTCTTCTGAAAGTATTTCTTCGCTGAGAAGCTTTCTTACGAATCCTCCAAGTATCTTTTTGTTGTATACCATACCAAAGCCCGCAATTGCAAGACCTATGAAAAGACCGACTATGATAAGCTTTGGAGAGATCAACGTTCCCGTTCCCATGCCAAGATTTTCATATACGCCCTCGTCGGTGAAATAAGTGTTATACAGATAGAGCCAGATCTCTTTCCAAAGCGGAAGCTCCTGCTCTGCAAGTTCCATCATTACTTTTAGCTGCATATAAACTCCTTATTAAAGGTTATTAAAGTCTGTGGCTGTAGACCGAAAAAGTCACAGCCACAGAAAACAGATTTATTTCTTTATGATGTCAACGCCTACGTATTTGCGAAGTACTTCAGGTACTATTACAGAGCCGTCTGCCTGCTGATTTTGCTCAACGAGCGCGGGAAGGATACGGCTGGTTGCAAGTCCCGAACCGTTGAGAGTATGAACGAATTCGGTTTTTCCGTTCTCGCGTCTTACCTTCATCATACCGCGTCTTGCCTGATAGTCGCGTGCGTTGGATACGGAAGAAACTTCCTTGTAGCCGTTCATGGAAGGAATGTTTATTTCAATGTCGTAGGTACGAGCCATGGAAGCCGAGCAATCTTCTGCGGCAAGCTTAACTGTTCTGAAGTGGAAGCCAAGGCCCTTAACGAGATTTTCTGCGTTTGCGACCAGCTCTTCGAATGCTTCATCGCTCTTTTCGGGAAGTGTGTACTGTACCATTTCTACCTTGTTGAACTGGTGACCTCTTACCATTCCTCTTTCGTCCGCACGGTAGCTTCCTGCCTCACGTCTGAAGCAAGGTGTATAGCTTATATATTTACGAGGAAGGTCCTCTTCTGTGAGTATCTCGTCTCTGTGGAGAGATACGAGCGCTGTCTCTGCTGTAGGGAGCATGAAACGTCTTCTCTCGTCCTCTGCAGTTTCGAGCCAGTATACGTCATCAGCAAATTTCGGGAACTGACCTGCTGTAAGTCCACATTCGTAGCCGAGCATATGAGGTACGAGCACCAGCTCGTAGCCGTTGCCGATGTGGGTATCTACAAAATAGTTGAGAAGAGCCCATTCGAGTCTTGCGCCCATTCCTCTGTATATCCAGAAGCCGGCGCCCGAAAGTTTTGTTCCTCTCTTGTAATCGATAAGACCGAGATCGGTGCAAAGGTCAACGTGATTTTTGGGCTCAAAATCAAACTTGTGAGGCTCACCAAAGAAGCGGAGAGGCTCGTTGTTTTCTTTTCCGCCGGGGAGAAGATCCTCGTCGGGAAGATTAGGAAGTCCAAGCATTACAGAGGTGAACTGTGTTTCTACCTCTTTAAGACGCGCGTCTATCTCTTTGGTTTTTGCGGAAAGCTCTTTCATTTGCGCAAAGAGAGCGTTTACATCCTTTCCCTCTTTTTTAAATATAGGGATCTGCTTGTTTGTTTTGTTCTGTTCAGCCTTTATAGCCTCTGTCTCGGCAATAAGATTTCTTCTCTCGGTGTCGAGAGCAAGTATCTGCGCTATTTCTTCCTTTGCGTCCTTGCCCTTCTTTGCAAGTCTCGCAATTACTTCATCGGGATTTTCTTTAATATATTTAATATCTAACATTTTTGCGTCCTCTCTTTTGGAAAAATATGTAAATTATTATTCAGCTTCGTTGAAAATATTTTCACCGCAAAGGTGTTTGAGTAGTGCCTCAAGGTCCTCATCGCAGTCATAGGTAAGCTCGACGACCTTTTTGTGAGTTGAGCGAGATATTCTGACCTTTCTGCCAAGGGTTGACATAGCTCGTCTTTCAAGTTCCTTGATGTGTACCTGTATCTGCGGGTGTACTCTTTCGACTGCGACCTCTGTATCGGCTGCGTTGAGTCTCTTAACAAGAGCTTCGGTCTCTCTTACTGACATTGAACGTGCTATTACCTTGTTTGCCGTGTCGAGCATCAGCTCGTCGTTTTCAAGTCCGAGTATTGCTCTTGCGTGTCCCGCGCTTATTTCTCCGTCTCGAAGCATTTCAAGTACTTCGTCTGGGAGATCGAGCAGACGAAGCATATTTGCTATAGTGGAACGGTTCTTTCCCACCTGCTTTGCTACTTGCTCCTGTGTAAGTCCGAATTTATCCATGAGAGCTCCGTAGCCCATCGCTTCTTCAACGGGATTGAGGTCTTCTCTCTGTACGTTTTCGATAAGTGCTATCTGTGCTGCTTTAAGATCGTCTCCGTCGAGCACGACTGCAGGGATCTCACTAAGGCCTGCCATTTTTGATGCTCTCCAACGGCGCTCACCTGCAATTATCTCGTAAGTTCCCTCTGACACGGGATTATTTCGAACTATAATTGGCTGAAGCACGCCGTGTGCGGCAATCGAATCTGCCAGAGCTTCAAGAGCTTCTCTTTCAAATGTTTTTCTCGGCTGGTCGTGACGGGGCTCTATATCCGCAATGCGAAGCATTTCTGCCGCACCCTTTTTGGATTCTAACATATTATCGTCGAATATGGAGTAAAAGTCTCTTCCAAGTCCTCCGCTTTTCTTTGCCATTTAAGCTTCCTCTTTTCTTTTAAATCCTGTTCACAAAACGTTCACAAATATTATTTTTTGAAGTTTGCCTTAACGCTTCTGTTTTTTGGTTTTGTCTCATAAAGGCTTTTGGGCTCTATGGGAGCAGTTCCTTTTGGCGTTATTCTGATTGGCTTTCCGTCATTTTTGATTATGACTGTAGACTTATTTGTCTGTATTTCGGGGGTATTATCTTCCAGAAGATCTCCAAGTCCTCTGCCAAGTCCCGATAGCTTTTTTCCCATGATCTTTACCTCTCAATTTTTTTGATCAGATTCGCGTTATAAGCTCTTTTGCAACTTCGATGTACTCTTTTGCTCCTTTGGAGCTCTTATCATGGTAGTATACAGGTTTTCCAAATCCCGGAGCTTCTGTAAGCTTGACGTTTCTTGATATTTTTGTTTCGAATATCTTGTCATCATAATGCTTTTTGAGCTCGGCTATTACCTGCATCGAAAGCAAGAGCCTGGAGTTATACATGGTAATTATAATTCCGCTTACTGCAAGGTCGGGATTATAAAGGCGTTTTATACGGTTTATTGTTATCATAAGCTGTGACAAACCCTCAAGTGCATAAAATTCGCACTGCATAGGTACGATAACACCGTCGCTTGCTGTAAAAGCGTTGATCGTAAGCATTCCAAGAGACGGAGGACAATCTATAAGTATGTAATCGTATTCGTCCTTTATCTCTGAGAGAGCGTTTTTCATTCGGCATTCGCTTTCATCGAAATCAAAAAGGTCAAATTCTGCACCTGCGAGAGTAGTGTTTGTAGGAATTACCGAGAGGTTTTCGTAGGGAGTTTCAGTAATAACATCGCGAGCTGTAAGCTCTCCGCTTAAAAGCTCCTTTGTTGAGCCCTTTAGGCCCTTTTTTGATATGCCGACACCACTGGTAGTGTTTCCTTGTGGGTCAAGGTCAATGATAAGTACCTTATAGCCAAGAATTCCAAGGGAAGCTGCTATGTTGACACAGGAGGTCGTTTTTCCAACTCCGCCTTTCTGGTTTGCGAAAGAAATTATTTTTCCCATTTTATATTCCTTTCTTTTATACAATTTTATCGCAATTATTTGTTACCTCTAATTATACCACAATGTTTAAGAAAATGCAATATCTTTTTTCTATCTTTTTTCGGCAAAATGTTTCACGTGAAACAAAAAAACGAGTCGATTTCTCGGCTCGTTTTTTTGTATATTTGATTTTAAAGAGGTGATTTGACTATCTTTGCGTATTGTCTTGGATACTTTAGGGGGGTGGTTGCTGTTTTTTGTATTCCGATTATTGCTCTTGTTTCGTCAATATCTTGATATGTAAGTTTAATAAGATCCAAAGACGAAAGATTGCCGCCGCATACCTCGATTGTTTTTTGCGCCGCCTCGAACTCCTCGTGACACTTTTGTCCTTTCATAGCGATAAATTTGCCGCCTTTTTTGACAAAAGGAATACAAAGTTCGGATAATACCTGCATGTTAGCAACTGCACGTGCGGTTACTATATCGTATTTTTCACGAAATTCTGTTTTGTGAGCAAGATCTTCGGCGCGAGCAGAGATGCAAGTGATGTTATCTAGCTCGAGAGTTTTTGAGGTCGATTTAATGTATTCGATCTTCTTTGCAGTACTATCAAGGGCTGTGATTGAAATGTCTGGTCGGAATATTGCCAACGGCAATGAAGGGAAGCCTGCCCCGCAACCTACGTCAAGCAGCTTTGCCTGTTCGGGTATAAGGTTTAAAATGGTTAGACAATCCGCGTAATGTTTGACAAGGATCTCTATTGGCTCGACTATTGCTGTCAAATTCATAGTGCTGTTTGTTTTCAACATTATTTCTGTGAGAAAATAGAGCTTTCTTGCCTCAAGACCTGTAGGGTGTCTTATTCCATTCTTTTTCAAAACATCTGAAAGTGTGGTGGTAAAAAGATTAATGTCCATCTTATCTCCTTTGTTTGAGATGTATTGGTCGTAAAGCAAATGTTTCACGTGAAACATTCACTTTATTCCTAAATAAATAAGTAAAACAGTAATATCAGCGGGGTTTACACCGCTGATCCCTGATGCCTGTCCTATTGTTAAAGGTTTTATTTTGTCAAGTTTTTGCGCGGCTTCTGTACGCAAACCCTTGATACTCATATAATTAAGGTCTGTTGGTATGCGTTTTGAGTCGAGCTTTTCGCGCCGTTCGACCTCTTTGAGCTGTTTGCTTATATAGCCTGCATATTTTACAGAAACCTCCACGGTCAAAATAACTCTTGGGGGTAGATTTGGTCTTGATTTGTCTATTTCTGCGAGCATTTCATAGGTAAATTCAGGACGTCGAAGTATATCTCCAAGAGAAAAACCGCTATTTGCTTCGGGGAGTTCCAGTTTCTTCAAAATGGGATTAAGGAGATTTGGCGATATATAAGTGGTGTTTAGTCTCTCAATTTCTTCATTTACAAGCTTTTGCTTCTCTAAGTAATTATTATAACGCTCTTCGCTCAAAAGTCCTGCCTTGTACCCTTTTTCGCAAAGACGTGCGTCAGCGTTGTCTTGGCGAAGAAGAAGGCGATATTCAGAGCGAGAGGTCATCATACGGTATGGTTCGTTTGTCCCTTTGGTTACAAGATCGTCGATGAGCGTACCGATATAACTTTCTGAACGCTTTAAAATAAGGGGTTCTTGACCTTTTTGGGCTAAAGCGGCGTTAATTCCTGCAATGAGACCTTGTGCGGCGGCTTCTTCGTATCCTGAAGTGCCATTAAACTGACCTGCGCCGTAAAGGCCTTTAATGTTTTTGAATTCGAGAGATGCCAAAAGCTGTGTTGGATCTGCACAGTCATACTCGATCGCATAGGCGTAACGCATAATTTCAGCGTTTTCAAATCCTGTAAGTGAGCGAAGCATCTTCCATTGAACGTCAAGCGGAAGAGATGTGGAAAATCCCTGAATATACATCTCCTCGGTGTCCGCTCCGACGGGCTCAACGAAGAGCTGATGTCTTTCTTTATCGGCAAAACGAGTGAGCTTGTCCTCTATTGAAGGACAGTATCTTGGGCCTGTCCCGTGTATTTGTCCCGAATAAAGCGCAGATCGGGTAATATTTTCTCTTATTATTCTATGTGTTTCGGAATTTGTGTATACGATATGGCAAGGAAGTTGCTTAAGATTATCAAAAAAACCGTCTTCAGTAAGGGAAGAATAGGGAGTTATACGTTCCTCGCCGTCCTGGCGTTCAAGTTGTGAAAAATCTATGGTTCGGCGATTTACTCTGGAAGGAGTTCCTGTTTTAAATCTCATGAGCTTTACACCGATCTGTTCAAGAGAGGCAGAAAGTCCTTTTGACGCGAGAAATCCGTCCGGACCGCTTTCGTAGTTGACGTCTCCGATAAATATTCGGCTTTCAAGATAGGTCCCCGCGCAAACTATGACGGCTTTGCACTCCCATTTTTCACCGAGCTTGGTCGTTACCGATGTGACACGGCCATTTTCCACGCTGACATCTACGATCTCTGCTTGAATTAGGCGTAGATTGTCGGTGGTTTCGAGCACATTCTTCATCAAGCGGTGATATGCCTTTCGGTCTGCCTGGATCCTTTTGGAATGAACTGCTGCGCCTTTTCCGAGATTAAGCGTTCTTGACTGAAGCGTAACAAGATCTGCCACACGTCCCATTTCTCCACCGAGAGCATCTATTTCGTACACGAGATGTCCCTTACCTGTGCCACCTATTGAGGGGTTGCATGGCATATTTGCAATGGATTCAAGGGACATGGTAAATAATACGGTATCGCAACCCATACGGGCGGCGGCGAGCGCCGCCTCTATTCCCGCATGACCTGCACCTATAACGGCTACCTGTGTGATTAGTGACATTTTTTGTCCTTTCGGGTTGTATAAGTTAGAAAATTATGAACAAACAATGAATGCTTGGCTTGATTATATTTCGAGATCCTTGGATTTGATCTTCTCGCTAACAAGTGCCTTGAAGTCTTCTGCTGACATAACACCCATGTCTCCTGCTTTGCGTGCTCTTACTGCAACAGCACCATCGGTTTGCTCCTTTTCTCCGATAACGAGCATGAAGGGAACCTTATCGAGCTGTGCTGCGCGGATCTTATAGCCGATCTTTTCGTTTCTTGAATCGACCGTAACAAGTACGTTTTCTTCTTCAAGCTTTGCAGCTACCTTCTTTGCATATTCAACCTGCTCATCGCCGATGGGAAGAATTCTTACCTGTTCGGGAGCCATCCAGAGGGGAAGTGCTCCTGCATATTTTTCAAGAAGGAGTGCAAGAGTTCTTTCATAGCAACCAAGAGAAGTTCTGTGGATAATATAAGGAGTTTTGAGGGTGTTGTCAGAGTCAACGTATTCCATACCGAATTTCTTCGCGAGAAGCATGTCGATCTGAATTGTTACGAGGGTATCCTCCTTGCCGTGTACGTTTCTCATCTGAATATCAAGCTTCGGTCCGTAGAATGCCGCTTCATCGATCCCTATGGTGTAATTTCCTTCGCCAAGGTACTTATCGAGAAGCTCTCCCATGATGGACTGTGCTTCGTTCCATTGTTCGGGAGTTCCTTCGTACTTGTCTGTTCTTGCGGGATCCCACTGTGAGAATCTGAAATAGCAGTCCTCCCAAAGACCTACCGACTCAAGACAGTATTTGGCAAGCTCGAGACAGCCTCCGAATTCTTCTGCAAGCTGTTCGGGGCGGAGAACAAGGTGTCCTTCGGAAATTGTAAACTGACGGACACGGATAAGACCGTGCATCTCTCCGCTATCTTCATTACGGAAGAGGGTAGAAGTCTCGCCAAGTCTCATGGGAAGATCGCGGTAGGAGCGCTTTTTATTCAGAAATACCTGATACTGGAAGGGGCAGGTCATAGGACGAAGCGCGAAGCATTCTTTTGTTTCATCGTGGGGATCGCCAAGGACGAACATTCCGTCGAGGTAGTGATCCCAGTGTCCCGATATCTTATAAAGCTCTCTCTTTGCCATAAGAGGAGTTTTTGTAAGAAGATATCCGCGGCGTCTTTCAGTGTCTTCTACCCATCTCTGAAGTGTCTGAATGACTCTTGAACCCTTGGGGAGCATAATGGGAAGACCCTGACCGATGCTATCGACTGTCGTGAAGTATTCAAGGTCTCTTCCTATCTTGTTGTGGTCGCGTTTTTTCGCTTCTTCTATACGTTCGAGGTGAGCTTTAAGCTCGTCTTTGGTGGGGAATGCCGTACCGTAAACTCTCTGGAGCATTTTATTTTTCTGGTCTCCCTTCCAATAAGCACCCGTGCACTGTGTAAGCTTGATAGCCTTTACTGCACCCGTAGAGAAGAGGTGAGGTCCTGCGCAGAGGTCGGTAAACTCGCCCTGCGTATAGAAGCTGATGACCGCGTCATCGGGAAGCTCCTCTATGAGCTGTACCTTATAAGGCTCGTTCTTTTCGGTCATAAGCTTTATAGCTTCCTCTCTCGGAAGCTCGAATCGTTCTATCTTAAGATTTTCTTTGACTATCTTTTTCATTTCGTTCTCAATATTTGCGAGAATATCGGGAGAGAAGGAAATTTCGCTGTCAAAGTCGTAATAAAATCCGTTTTCAATAGCAGGTCCTATGGTAAGCTTTACTTCAGGGTAAAGTCTCTTTACCGCCTGTGCGAGAATGTGGGAAGCAGAGTGACGGAAAACATGACGTCCTTCCTCGTTCTCAAAGGTAAGAAGCTCTACGTCACAGTCACCGTTAATAACTGTATTAAGAGCAACGACATTGCCGTTTACCTTTGCGGCAAGTACCGCGCGGCTTATTATTCCTGCCTCTGCTGCCGCATCGTATACTGTTATCGGCTCGTTTTTTTCGATTGTCTGTTCTGAAAATCTGATCTTCATTTTTTTCTCCTTTTTTTCTTTTATGTCGGAAAGCTATAAATAATTTTTATAATATTTTTTTGCTGTGTGGTTGATATAATTATGTCTTCAAGAAGTTTTTGAAGGTATGGAAACTTTTTTCAAAAAGTTTCCAAAATAATCAAAAGCCCCGAGGCGAAAATGCCTCGGGGCGCATAGTTTTTTGTGCGCGGTTCCACCCGAATTTTTTACTTTAGGGTTATTCAATAGGCTCACAAAGTGAGCAAGCGACAAGTGGTATTCCAAATATTTTTTGTCAAACCTCTCAGCAAACGGTTTGTTCTCTGTAACAAAAGGGATATATGGGACGTGTCTTTTCGCATTGAAAATTGAAAATTATTTCTTTCTGTTAAGTGGGGAGCGGGGATTAACGATATTACGCCAATCAAGGTCTCCTCGCTCAAGAGCGGTAATAATGACTTCCGCGGTTGCGATATTTGTAGCGACCGGAACGTTATAGAGGTCACACATACGAAGGAGCTCGTGCTCCTCGGTGTTATTTACATTTTCGGGACGTGTATCCCTGAAGAAAAGGAGGACGTCTATTTCGTTATATGAAATTCGGGAAGCTATCTGCTGTTCACCGCCGTTTTCACCGGACATGAGTTTATCTATCTCAAGACCTGTAGCTTCGGATATATACTTTGCTGTTACGCCCGTAGCACACAGATGATGCTTGCTTAATATTCCGCAGTACGCAATACAAAACTGAGCCAGAAGCTCTTTTTTTAAGTCGTGAGCGATAATTGCTATTTCCATAGGCATTTCCTCCGTTTATTCTTTGAAAAATCTTGCTTTTAATGAGTTAGCTTTATCATTATATCACTTATTTATTGATTTGTCAATAGTGCGGTGATATATTATTCGATTTGAATAAATTTTGTGCAGTTTTGACAAAGCTTTAACAGTTTAATTGTAAAGGGGATATTTTTTGCAAAGAGCCAGGACCTCTGCCTTGACTTCTTCTGCGGTAGCTTCGTAGTTTTTAGCGACCTTACCGAAGAGACTAGCGATGGTCTTCATGTCTTCTACACCGAGACCTCTTGAGGTAACGGCGGGAGTTCCGACTCTTACACCTGATGTGACAAAAGGCTTTTCAGGGTCGTTAGGAATAGCATTTTTGTTTACGGTGATGTGTACCGAATCAAGTCTTGCTTCAAATTCCTTGCCTGTTATCTTCATGGGGCGAAGGTCAACGAGCATGAGATGGTTGTCGGTACCGCCGGAAACAAGGTCGAAGCCTTCTGCAAGAAGTCCTTCAGCGAGAACGCGAGCGTTTTCAACTATATTATGCTGATAGACCTTGAATTCGGGCTTGAGAGCTTCTCCAAAGCATACTGCTTTTGCTGCAATAGTGTGCATAAGAGGACCGCCTTGAGTACCGGGGAATATAGCCTTATTTATCTTTTTTGCAAGTTCTTCGTCGTTTGTGAGGATAAGACCGCCTCGAGGTCCGCGAAGAGTTTTATGTGTTGTCGTCGTTACAATGTCTGCGTAGGGAACAGGTGAGGGATGCTCTCCTGCAGCAACAAGACCTGCGATATGTGCCATGTCGACCATAAAGTACGCACCGACAGAATGAGCTATCTCCGCCATTTTTTCAAAGTCAATAACTCTTGGGTATGCAGAAGCGCCTGCTACTATGAGCTTGGGCGAATGCTTGCGTGCCAGCTTTTCAAACTCGTCCATATCAATGCGCTCGGTCTCGGAGTTGAGCTCGTAGGGAATGAAGTTATAGTACATACCCGAAATATTTACGGGGCTTCCGTGTGTAAGATGTCCGCCGTGAGCGAGGCTCATTCCCATGACCGTATCGCCGGGATTGAGAAGTGCAAAATAAACCGCGGTATTTGCTTGCGCGCCGCTATGGGGCTGAACGTTTGCAAATTTTGCACCAAAAAGCTCCTTTGCTCTGTCTATTGCGATATTTTCAGCAATATCTACACAAGCGCATCCGCCGTAGTAACGTTTTGAAGGATAACCCTCTGCATATTTATTGGTAAGTATAGAGCCCATTGCACAAAGAACTGCTTCGGATACGATATTCTCGGAAGCAATAAGTTCGAGTCCATCTGATTGACGCTCAAATTCTGCCTGTATTGCTGCAGCTACATCGGGATCGGTGGCAGCGACTTTTTTAATC
The DNA here is from genome assembly GCA_017631085.1 of Clostridia bacterium. Lineage (GTDB taxonomy): Bacteria > Bacillota > Clostridia > Oscillospirales > CAG-272 > HGM12713. The sequence goes on along the minus strand of JAGBTY010000017.1, from coordinate 41,905 downwards.
ATTTCATTTACCATGTTGGTTTCCTCCAAAATTAAAATAATCAAATTTTATTATACTCTATTTTTTCCAAAAAATCAATATATTTTTTGTTTTTTTCAAAAAAATTATTTTTTCTTAAAAAAGATTATATCTCTTGAAAAATACCGTTTTTAATGATATAATTAATAAAATAATCTGCTTTAGAGACAAATGGAGGTAATAGAATGAGAGAAAAGCTTGGAAGCAGACTTGGATTTATCCTTCTTAGCGCAGGATGCGCCATCGGAATCGGAAACGTATGGAAGTTTCCTTGGATGGTAGGTCAGTACGGAGGAGCAATATTCGTGCTGATATACATATTTTTCCTCGTTGTTATGGGAATACCTGTAATGACTATGGAGTTTGCCATGGGACGTGCGTCCCAGAAAAGCCCTGCAAAGATGTATCAGGCCTTGGAAAAGAAAGGTTCTAAATGGCATCTGCACGGATACCTTGCCCTTGCGGGAAATATAATTTTGATGATGTTTTATACCAACGTAGCAGGTTGGATGCTTCAGTATTTCTTTATGACGGTTACGGGAAAGCTCAGCGGTCTTGAAAGCGCTGAAGTGTCCGCAGCTTTTGGCGGAATGCTCGGAGATCCTCTGTGGCAGACGGTGTTTATGGGTATCATAGTCCTTGTGGGCGCTCTTGTCTGTATGGCGGGAGTAAAGGGCGGAGTAGAGAGAGTAACGAAGGTCATGATGATAGCTCTGCTGGTCCTCATGGTCGTTCTTGCCGTTAACAGTATATTCCTCGACGGTGGCTCGGAGGGACTTAAATTCTATCTTGTTCCCAACGTAGAAAACGTAAAGACGGTAGGTCTCGGAAACGTCGTGGTCGGTGCTATGAATCAGGCGTTCTTTACGCTAAGCCTCGGTATAGGCTCTATGGCTATCTTCGGAAGCTATCTCGGTAAGGATCGCGCTCTTATGGGAGAGGCGGTGAATGTTGCCGTTCTCGATACCTTTGTGGCTTTTGTTTCGGGACTTATAATCTTCCCGGCGTGCTATGCTTACGGGGTCTCTCCCAACGCAGGCCCCTCGCTTATATTTGAAACTCTTCCCAACGTTTTCGGCAATATGCCTCTCGGACGTCTCTGGGGAAGTCTCTTCTTCGCATTTATGACCTTTGCGGCTCTTTCCACTGTCATTGCGGTGTTTGAAAATATAATCGCTTGTCTTATGGATATGACAAAGCTTGGAAGAAAGACTATATCGCTTATCGTCGGAGTCGGAATATTTATTCTTTCTTTGCCCTGCGTTCTCGGATATAATCTTCTTTCGGGATTCGTACCATTTGCGGAGGGATCGGCAGTCCTTGACCTTGAGGACTTCCTTGTATCCAATATCCTTTTACCCGCAGGCTCGCTGATATTCGTTATCTTCTGTGTTAGCCGCTACGGCTGGGGATGGAAGAATTTCGTTGCGGAAGCAAACGAGGGTAAGGGATTTAAGGTAGCAAAATGGATGCGTCCTTATATGACTTTTATCCTTCCGATACTGATATTGGTCATACTCGTTTACGGTCTTGTGACCTTTAATTACGGAATTTGACCGAAAAGAAATACAAAGAGGTTTTTGAAATGTCAAGAGAAAGACTCGGAAGTCGTCTCGGCTTCATACTGCTCAGCGCGGGCTGTGCTATCGGAATAGGAAACGTATGGAAGTTTCCTTGGATGGTCGGACAATACGGTGGAGCGATATTTGTTTTAATATACGTATTTTTCCTTATAGTTCTAGGTGTTCCCGTAATGACCATGGAGTTTGCCATGGGACGCGCGGCACAGAAGAGCCCTGTGAGAATGTACCACGAAATAAAGCCTGCGGACAAAAAATGGCGTCCTCACGGATATTTGTGCCTTGCGGGTAACATCATACTGCTGATGTTTTATACCACCGTATCGGGTTGGATGCTTCAGTATTTCTTCAAAACGGCAAAGGGAGATTTTTCGGGTGCGGATAACGCTGCTATAGGCTCAGCCTTTTCGGGAATGCTCTCCGATCCTCTTATGATGATACTTTTCGTCGGAGTGATAATGCTTCTTTCAACTCTCATCTGTATGGCGGGAGTAAAGGGCGGAGTAGAGAAGATAACCAAGGTCATGATGATAGCTCTGATGGTTCTTATGGTAGCTCTTGCTGTCAACAGCGTGCTTCTTGATGGCGCAGCGGAGGGACTTAAATTCTATCTTATACCCAACATTGAAAACGTAAAAGACGCAGGTCTTGTAAATGTCATCGTTGCCGCGATGAATCAGGCTTTCTTTACCCTCAGTCTCGGTATGGGCGGAATGGCTATCTTCGGAAGCTATATCGGTAAGGATCGTGCTCTTATGGGAGAGGCGGTGAACGTTGCTGTTCTCGATACTTTCGTGGCTTTTGTTTCGGGACTTATAATTTTCCCCGCTTGCTACGCATACGGTATATCCCCCGATGCGGGCCCGTCGCTTATTTTTGTAACCCTGCCAAACGTATTTACAAATATGCCCCTCGGCAGACTTTGGGGAAGTCTCTTTTTCGTATTTATGACCTTTGCGGCTCTTACGACGGTGCTTGGCGTTCTTGAGAACATAATCAGCTGTATTACAGATATTACGAAGCTCGGAAGAAAGAGCGCCTCTCTTATTGTTGGTGTAGGAATTTTCCTGCTTTCGCTGCCTTGTATTCTCGGATTCAACGTTTGGTCGGGATTCGTACCCTTTGCTGAGGGCACTGGAGTCCTTGATCTTGAGGATTTTGTAGTATCCAATCTTATTCTTCCTATCGGAGCTCTTATATTCTCCGTGTTCTGTACCACCCGCTACGGCTGGGGCTGGAAGAATTTCGAGGCGGAGGCAAACGAGGGACGTGGGCTTAAGGTCGCAAAATGGATGCGCCCTATTATGACATTCGTTATTCCTCTGATGACACTCGTTGTATTCATCATGGGACTTTTGAATTTTAACTTTGGTTGATAGATAATACGAACGTTTTTAAAAAGGTAATTTATGAAAAAAAGAGAAGGGACATCTGTTATCGGGGATTATATACCACTCTCGATCGCAACTCTGTCCATAATCATATTTGGTATTATAAATATATGCGCTATGGCATCGGGGCAAAAAGAGGGAAGCATTCCGCTCGCTCTCTTCAAGCTCCTGCCTACCCTTATCTCTCCCATCGTGCTTGTGCTTACGGCTCATGCAAACAGATACGGCTTTTTGCTTGGAGGCTTTAACAGTCTGCTTTACGCTGCCACATTTTTTATGGAGGGACTGTTTTTCTCGCTCTTCACCGCAGTTGCGGTATCCTTTCCCGTTCAGGTTTTTTCTTTCTTTCATTGGAGTCGAAACAGACGTGACGAGGATAGCGAGGAGGTAGCTCTTAAAAGCTTCGGCGTCAAGGGGAATATTCTTATGATACTCGCCATGACTGCGGTATGGGCAATATGTTATTTTTTTATAGGCGACCTTATCGCCTCGCAGAATTACAAGCTTTTCGACACAATAGGCTTTGTGACGGGAATGGCGTGTACCTTTATTGCGGCGTTCAGATACGTTGAATCGATGTATATCAACTTTGTCTGTATCGTCTGCTCGGTGCTGACGTGGGTATCTATTACTGTCAATGATCCCTCGTCGGTAAATTATCTGATAAATTCGCTTTATAGTCTTTATACGGTGATACAGGCATCATTTATTTGGACAAAACTTTACATAAAACAAAAAAGAGAGCTGGCAGAGGCACAGGTAGAGGCGTTGCATGAGTGAGAACGTGAGTAATAAAAAAACGTCGAGTTTTTTTCTCGACATCTTTCCCATGGCTCTGTCATGGAGTGTAATATTTGTTTTTGGAGTTATAAATATTGTCGGAATAATTTCGGGAAAAATCGAGGGAAATATTTGGCTTGCTCTTTTTAAACTTATGCCAACTCTTTTTTCTCCCGTGATAATAATGATGATAGCGCACGCAAAAAGGGTTTCTTTCTTTTTTGCGTCACTTAACTCGCTTCTTTACGGAATAAACTATCTTATCGAGGGGCTTTACTTTTCTTTTTTTACGGCGGCGTGTATTTCCATGCCCGTTCAGATGTATAGCTTCATAAGCTGGACGAAAAACGCCAAAAAGAAGGGAAACGGTGAGGTCACCATGAAGGCGTTCAGCCCGAAAAGATATCCGATCATATTAGGTGTTATCGGCGTGGCGTGGGTGGTATGCTATTTTGTAATAGGAGACCTTATTCCCGGCCAGAATTATAAGCTGCTCGACACATTATCTTTTGTTTTCAGTATGGCGGCAACCTTTTTGATGACCGCAAGACACGTGGAGGCGCAGTACATAAACGTAGCATCAAACAGCATTGGAACTACAATGTGGGTGCTTATAGCGATAAATGACATGTCAAGATTCAATTACGTGGTAAATACCGTATATAATCTTTACGTTGCGCTCAGAGGCTCGGTGATCTGGACGAGAAGATATCATATCTCGCAAGAGCTCGATGGCAAGGATTCAAAAAATTCTTGCGCAAAACCTGCGAAGGTAGAATGATACATAAAATTTTTAAAAGTTTTCCTACAAAAACAAATTAAAAGGAGGAATTATGATGAACGTAAGAGAAGTATGTACACTGTCCCCAAGCGGAGAAAACTCAAGAAACAGCGAGGGCGCTTTCCTTCGCTCACCAAACGGAGATATACTTTTTGCGTATAGCCGTTACAATTCTTCCAACAGTCACGATCATGCCCCCTGCGATATCTATATGATACGCTCGTCTGACGAGGGTGAGAGCTGGAGTGAGCCTGCCGCTATTGCAATAGCAAAGGATTTTGGAGTTGCAAATCTCATGAGTGTTTCCGGTGTAACTCATAAGAACGGAAGCATTGGCTTTTATTTCCTTATAAAAGAAAACGATTTTTCGACAACCATCGGAAGAACCGTTTCTTTGGATGGCATTGACTTTAAAGCAGAGAGAACGAAATGTGATTTCCCCAGAGGATACTATATTATAAACAACGACCGCTTTGAGCGCTTTTCGGACTCAAGGATAGTCGCTCCTGCGGCGTATATTCCTGCTGACGAAAATTCGACGGGTGCGTGGGGCTGCTCTCTGGCCTGTTGTCTTGTTTCCGATGACGATGGAGCTACATTTAAGAGAACTCCTCATCTCGTAGGATTGACGCATACAATAAATTACAGACATGGAATGCAAGAGCCCGGTATTATAGAGCTTTACCCCGGTATTGCGTGGATGTGGACTCGCACGGGTTCGGGGTATCAATATCAATGCTATTCGCTGAATAATCTCGGAAGCTTTACTATTCCCGAGCCTTCCATATTTACCTCTCCCGACTCTCCCATGGAGGTTATAAGAGAGAACGAAAATACACTTTACTGCGTATACAATCCGATTCCTAACTACAACGAGAAGGAAAGGACGGCATGGGGATGGGGAAGAACTCCTCTTGTTGTTCGCAAGAGTGTTAATAATGGAGTGAGCTGGGGCAGAATAAACGTTATTGGAGGGGACCCCAACAGAGGATACTGCTATCCGTCAATGTTTATTACAAAGGACGGCGCTATGCTTTGTTCGAGCTGTAGTGGTGGCGAAGAAGACAAAATGTGTCTTTGTAGACTCAGTATATTTAAATTTGCTCTTGACGGAGTTGTGATGTGATGGAGAAGGCTGATCTTTCTTTGAAAGCTGTTGGCAAAGATATTAAATTGCTTTATTCCGATAAAGATATTGCTGTTTGCGTAAAGCCTGCGGGAATGTTGTCGGAGGGAGACAGTCATGATGCTATGCCGTATCTTTTGTCAAAAACACTTGGCAGGGGGGTATATACGGTGCACCGACTTGACAGGGAGACCGAGGGGGTCATGGTATACGCCAAAAATTCTGAAGCAGCGGCATATCTTTCGGCACAAATAGGTGACGGAACATTTAAAAAAGAATATCTTGCCGTTACCTCGGGCATTCCCGACGAAAAAGAGGGAAAAATAAAAAGTCTGTTATTTTACGATAGAGCTGCAAGAAAGACCTTTTGCGTAAAAAGGAAAAGGCAGGGGGTAAAAGAAGCTCTGCTGTCATATAACGTGATAGGGGAGACAGAAGACTTGGCGCTGCTTAAGATCAGACTTTATACGGGCAGGACGCATCAGATAAGGGCACAGTTCTCATCAAAAGGGCTTCCGCTTTTAGGAGACAGAAGATACGGGGCACCAAAGACCGAATATAATGGGATCGCTCTTGTGGCATATAGGTTGTCATTTGTTCATCCCAAAATAGGAAGTGAGCTTTCCTTTACTTATACTCCACGGTTAGAAGAGTATCCTTGGTCGCTTTTTGAGGGTGGAATTTAAAAATTTAAAAAAACTGTTTACAAATTAAAAAATATCGTGTATAATATAATAGGTCGATGAACGAAAAAAGACGGTACGTCGAAAACAGAGAGTCTCCTCCTTGGCTGGAAGAGGTGACATGAGACGGTCGGGATGGTGCATTCGGGAGACTCTGTGGGTGAACCTTGATACAAGGTGTAGCCTGCGGCGTATGCCTGCGTTAAAGGTTTGTTCTTAAGGACTGAAAAGATCGGGATATTATGCCCGAAGCAGAGTGGAACCGCGTTACAACGCCTCTGTGCCGAAAGGTACGGAGGCCTTTTGTTTTGTTGGAGGGTAATATGGATACAGTAAAAGGAAAAAACACAAAAAAAGAAAAGCGCTTTAAGGCTACGTTTAATAAAAAGGGAGCTGATATAAGCTGCAAATTGAAAAACATCAAAGCGACGCTTGGGTGTGCTGTTGATAACGTAAAGCTTGATGTTAAGGCGACAAGAGACAGAGACCCCGCGGCGAGAAGTGACATCGAAGTTCTTCTTCTTTCTTCAGGAGTTCATGCGATTATTGCGTATAGAATAGCTCATGCTCTTCACCTCAAAGAGCATTATCTTGCCGCCAGAACCATAAGTCAGCTTGCAAGACACTTTACAGGAATAGAGATACATCCGGGTGCGACTATTGGTAAGGGCCTTATGATAGACCACGGAATGGGAGTGGTGATCGGCGAGACCGCCGAGATCGGTGACAACTGTACTATATATCAGGGAGTTACGCTCGGAGGAACGGGTAAGGACGTTGGAAAACGTCACCCAACACTCGGAAACAACGTAATGGTCGGTGCAGGAGCAAAGGTACTCGGTCCTTTCAAGATAGGTGATAACACCAAGATCGCTGCAAATGCTGTTGTTCTTGAAGAAATTCCCGATGACTGTACAGCAGTAGGTATTCCTGCAAAAATAGTCAAGAGAGAGGGAGTTCGTGTAGATGATCTTGACCAGATACACATTCCCGACCCTGTAGCACAGGAGATCAAGAGGCTTGAGGTCAAGCTATCGGAGCTTGAAAGCGAGCTTGAATATATAAAGACACGGAAGAGCAATAAAGATAATAAGAATACAAAGAGGTAAAAGAAAATGTTTATATACAATTCTGCAACAAGAAAAAGAGAAGAGTTCGTTCCTAATGTCGAGGGAAAGGTAAGTATGTATACCTGCGGACCTACCGTATACCATTATGCGCATATCGGAAATCTTCGAAGCTATATAATGGAGGATGTTCTTGAAAAATATCTCCGATACGTGGGTTACGACGTAACGAGAGTCATGAATATAACCGACGTTGGACATCTGACGAGCGATGCCGATACGGGTGAAGATAAGATGCTCAAGGGTGCGAAACGAGAGAAGAAAACAGTTCTGGAAATAGCAAAGTATTACACGGATGCGTTTTTTGAGGACTGCAAAAAGCTTAACATAAAGACTCCCGAGGTAGTTGCCCCTGCTACGTCTTGCATAGACGAATTTATCAAGGTAATAACCTCCCTTCTTGAAAAGGGATATGCTTATGAGGCGGGCGGAAATATTTATTTTGATACGTCGAAGCTGAAGCAGTATTACGTATTCAACGATTTTCGCGAGGAAGACCTTGAGGTCGGGGTCAGAGAGGGCGTTGAGGAAGACTCCAATAAGAGAAACAAGGCGGATTTCGTTCTTTGGTTTACCAAATCAAAGTTTGATGATCAGGAGCTCAAGTGGGACAGCCCTTGGGGTATTGGTTACCCGGGTTGGCATATCGAATGCTCGTGTATCAGCATGAAGTATCTTGGCGAGCAGCTTGATATACACTGCGGTGGTATCGACAACGCATTCCCTCACCACACCAACGAGATCGCGCAGAGTGAGGCGTATGTTGGACACAAATGGTGTAATTACTGGTTCCATGTTCATCACCTTAACACAAATTCTGGAAAGATGAGCAAGAGCTCGGGTGAATTTCTTACCGTTTCTCTCCTCGAGTCCAAGGGATACGATCCTCTCGTATACAGATTCTTCTGTTTGCAGTCTCACTACCGTAAGTCACTTGTATTTTCTTATGAAAATCTTGATAATGCTACTACAGCTTATAATAAGCTGGTCGCAAAAATAGCGGCTCTTCTTGAGAGTGACAGAGGAGAAGTGGACACGGCTGAATTTGACCGTCTGAAAGCTTCCTTTATGTCTGGAATGGACAATGACCTTAATACTTCTATGGGTGTTACAGCTCTCTACGATGTTCTCAAGGCAAAGACGACAGCGGCGACAAAGCTTGCTCTTATCGAGGACTTTGATAAGGTTCTCGGAATAGGACTTATTGCTGCTTCGACAAAGCTTATCGAGAAAAAGACCGAAGAGAAAGCTGTTGCGTCCGACGATCCGTTTATAATTGAGATCGAAGCGTTGATCGCCGAGAGAGCTGCCGCAAAGAAAGCAAAGGATTATGCAAGGGCAGACGCAATAAGAGCAGAGCTTTCCGCAAAGGGTGTTACTATTATCGATACGGCAGAAGGCACGAAATATACTTTTTAAATAAAAAACATATCGCAAAAATAAGCAAACTGAATAAAAAATATGTTAAAAAATATACAAAGGGCGGTTAAAAACGCCCTTTTTGTCGTCTAAAATAAAATTTGTGTTGACAAAAAACACTTAATGTGGTATTATTTAAATAAATATGGATATGTTAATTCGTGACCGTGATTTTTGGTCATGAGTGCGTACCGCTAATTTTTCAGAGAGGATAATATCTGATTATGAATTCACTGAATGAAAGAGAAGAAAGAGAAAATATACTGAAGCTTGTAGCAGAGTACTGTGAAAAGTATCACACGAAGCCTGCATACAAAGAGGGTGATAGGATTCCCTATGCTTCAAGAGTATATGACAGCGAAGAAATGTGCAATCTTGTTGACAGTTCACTTGAGTTCTGGCTCACTTCGGGCAGATATACCGATGAATTTGAAAAGAAGTTTGCAGAATATCTTGGAGTTCGCCATTGTAGTCTCGTAAACTCGGGCTCATCGGCAAATCTTTTGGCGTTCATGACCTTGACATCCCCCCTTCTTGGTGAAAGAGCAATTCGTCGCGGAGACGAGATGATCACTGTTGCAGCAGGATTTCCTACTACGGTCACCCCTGCAATACAGTACGGTGCTGTTCCAGTATTCGTTGATATAACTATACCTCAGTATAACATAGACGTAAATATGCTTGAGGCGGCAAGAAGCGACCGTACGAAAGCCGTAATGATCGCTCACACTCTCGGAAATCCCTTCGATCTCGGAGCAGTTAAGGATTTTTGCGACAAATATGGACTTTGGCTCATAGAGGATAACTGCGATGCTCTTGGTTCGGAGTATACCTATAAGGGAGAAGTCAGAAAAACAGGAACAGTAGGAGACATCGGAACAAGTAGCTTCTATCCTCCTCACCATATGACAATGGGAGAAGGCGGAGCGGTATATACCGACAATGCTCTTCTTTCAAAGATAATCCGTTCTATCAGAGACTGGGGAAGAGACTGCGTATGTCCTTCGGGAGTTGATAACTTCTGTAACCACCGCTTTGACCGTCAGTACGGTGAGCTTCCTCTTGGATACGATCACAAATACGTATATTCACACTTTGGATACAATCTTAAGGCTACCGATATGCAAGCGGCAGTAGGCTGCGCACAGCTTAAGAAGTTCCCAAGCTTCGTCGAGCGCCGTCGCCATAACTTTGCACGTCTTAAGGCAGCTCTTGCTCCCGTGGCGGACAAGCTCATTCTTCCCGAAGCATGTGAAAATTCAAATCCCTCTTGGTTTGGATTCCTTATAACCTGCCGTGAGGGTGTTGAACGTGAGCCTCTTGTTCGTTATATTGAGAGTCACGGAGTACAGACGAGAATGCTCTTTGCAGGTAACCTTACAAAGCACCCCTGCTTTGACGAGATGAGAAAGAGCGGAGAAGGCTACCGTATTGTTGGAAGCCTCGAAAACACCGACAGAGTTATGACCGATACCTTCTGGGTAGGTGTATATCCCGGTATGACCGACGAGATGATAGATTATATGGCAAAGACCATTATCGAGGCTCTCAAATAAAATAAAAAAGGAAAAATTATATAATGAAGATTAGACTTGCAGATTACGTAGCTGATTTTCTTGTAAAGAACGGCATAACAGATTGCTTTACCGTTACAGGCGGAGGAGCTATGCATCTCAATGATGCTTTAGGTCACAAGGACGGTCTTACGTGTCTTTACAACCATCACGAGCAAGCCTGTGCTATTGCTGCGGAGGCGTATGCAAGAATAAACAACAAGATAGCTGTTGTTTGCGTTACGACGGGCCCCGGTGGAACTAATGCTATAACGGGTGTCGTTGGCGGATGGCTCGACTCTATCCCGATGCTTATTATTTCAGGTCAGGTTCGTTATGATACCACGGCTCGCGGAATGGGACTCGGTATAAGAGCCGGAGGAGATCAAGAGTTTGATATTACCAAAGCTATCGGTTGTATGACTAAATATTCCGAGATGATAGAAGATCCAAGACGTATCGCGTACGCACTGGAAAAGGCGCTCCATCTTGCAACTACGGGACGTCCCGGTCCTTGTTGGATAGACATTCCTTTGAATTTCCAGGGCGGTGTGATAGAAACAGACGACCTTATACATTACGATCCCGCAGAGGATGCTCCCGAAGCTCCAAAGGTAGAGACAAGCACTATTGATGCAGTCATTGAAAAGATAAAGAACGCAAAGCGCCCCGTATTTTATGCGGGTAACGGTATTCGTTTAGCAGGAGCTTTTGAGAAATTCAAGGAGCTTGTACCAAAGCTGAATATTCCCGTGGTTACGGGTTGGGATAACATAGACATGATGGCAGATGCCGATCCGCTTTACGTGGGCAGAGGCGGCATCATGGGTGACAGAGCAGGAAACTTCGCTGCGCAGAATGCTGACGTTATACTTTCTGTCGGAAACAGACTTTCCATAAGACAGGTAGGATATAGCTGGAAGACCTGGGCGAGAGAAGCTTACGTTATGATGGTCGACGTTGACGCGGAGGAGCTTAAGAAGCCCACCCTTCACGTTGAACTTCCCATTCATGCCGATGCTTTTGATTTCCTTACTGCTCTTGGCGAGAAATTGCCGAAGAACGACGTGCTTTTCCCCGAAGGCGAGTGGCAGACAACCTGCCGTGAGTGGAAAAAGAATTATCCGGTTGTGCTTCAGCGTCATAGAGATGCAGAGGGCCTTACTAACCCTTACGCCTTTATCGAAGCATTGTCCTCCCGTTTGCCTGAAGGATACACAACTGTCGTGGGTAACGGAACTGCATGTGTCGTGGGAAGTCACGGTTACGTTATAAAAGAAGGCCAGAGATTTATTATAAACTCCGCAATTGCTTCTATGGGATACGACCTTCCCGCTGCCATCGGCGTATGTGTTGCCGAGGGTAAGAGAGAGATAGTGTGCGTATCAGGCGACGGAAGTATTCAGATGAATCTTCAGGAGCTTCAAACTATACTTACAAACAAGCTTCCTATAAAGATATTCGTAATAAATAACGACGGTTACCATTCTATCCGTCAGACACAGACAAATATCTTCGGACACCATACAAAAGTAGGAATTGGACCTGAAAGTAATGACCTCTCGTTCCCATCTCTTGAAAAACTCGCTTGGGCTTACGGATATCCCTATGTTGCGTGCCGCACCAATGGGGAAATAGGAGAGGCTCTTGACAAAGCGTTTGGTACCGAAGGTGCATTTATCGCCGAGATATTTGTCGATCCTACACAGTTCTTTGAACCTAAGAGTGCGACCAAGAAGCTTCCCGACGGAACGCTCGTAAGTCCTCCTCTTGAGGATCTTGCTCCATTCCTTGACAGAAAAGAGCTTGAATCAATAATGAAGATCCCTCTTATTTGAACATAAGGGGAACAGATACAAATTTGGTAACCTAGATTAAAGTGAGCTTATCTCACATTCTCGGTTACCAATTTTGTTAGTTTGCCAAAAATGTAATGTTTAAGGCTGAAAATGATATTTTATTGCAAATAAAACAGTGATATAATGTAAACGAAATAAATATTACGAGGTGGAAAAATGGTACTTATTGAAAAAATACAAGAACTTAAAGTAGTTCCCGTTGTAGTTATCAAAAATCTCGAGGATACGATCCCTACGCTTAACGCATTGTGTGAGGGCGGACTTCCTGTTGCGGAGATAACCTTTAGGACAGCGTGCGCGAAGGACGCTATCCGCCTTGCTTGTAAGGAATTTCCCGACATGCTTATCGGTGCAGGAACGGTAATAAACGCAGAGCAGGCAAACTCAGCAATTGATTGCGGCGCGAAATTTATCGTAGGTCCCGGATTTGCCGCATCTGTTGCAGAGGTGTGTCGTGAAAGAGGAGTTCTCTATCTTCCCGGTTGCGTAACGCCAACAGAGATAATTACGGCTATTTCCTACGGCATTGAGGTGGTAAAATTCTTCCCTTGCTCGAATTTTGGCGGTCTTGCTACAATCAAGGCTCTCTCTGCTGCATTTCCTGCTATGAAATTTATGCCCACCGGCGGAATTTCAGCGGATAACATTCTTGATTATCTTGCTTTTGATAAGATAATTGCTTGCGGTGGAAGCTGGATGATGAAGGGTACTCCCGAGCAGATAAAGACACTTACAGCCGAAGCTGTTGCTAAGGTCGGAGCAAAATGATTTGTTTAGAGACTCTTCAAAAACTTTGAACTTTTGTCGGCAGTAGCCGCTTCGTGATGAGTCTTTTACAAATTGAAAATAAGAAAAATATTTTTAAAAAGTTTTGAAAGGTTATAGGAAAACTTTTTCAAAAGTTTTCCTAAAAAAGCAAACATATGAAAGTTGTAACATTTGGTGAGCTTATGCTCCGTTTAGCGCCCAACGGATATTACCGTTTTTTCCAGAACGATCAGATGCAGGCTACCTTTGGTGGCGGAGAGGCAAACGTTGCTGTTTCTTTAGCTAATTTCGGACTTGAAAGCACTTACGTTACCAAACTTCCGAAGCATGCTATCGGACAGGCGGCAGTTGACTCGCTCAGATATTTTGGAGTAGACACAAGTAAGATCGTCAGAGGCGGCGACAGAGTTGGTATATATTTTCTTGAGAAGGGTGCTTCGCAGAGAGGCTCTGTATGTATATACGATAGAGCACATTCTGCAATCGCTGAAGCTGCTCTCTCGGATTTTGATTGGGATAGCATTTTCGAGGGTGCTGATTGGTTCCACTTTACCGGTATTACCCCAGCTCTTGGCGGTGAGCTTGTAGAGATATGCAAGGCGGCGTGCATCGCGGCAAAGGCAAAGGGAGTAAAGATCTCCTGCGACCTTAATTACAGAGGAAAGCTTTGGACGAGAGATCAGGCGAGAGCGGCAATGACCGAGCTTTGTAAGTATGTAGACGTATGTATCTCCAATGAAGAGGATGCAAAGGATGTCTTCGGTATTGAAGCAGAGGGAAGTGACATTTATGGTGGAAAGCTTAACCACGAGGGTTACAAATCGGTAGCAAAACAGCTTGCTGATAAATTCGGATTTGAAAAGGTCGCTATTACTCTTCGTACTTCTATTTCCGCTAACGACAACGACTGGGCGGGTATGCTTTACGACGGTGAAAATTATTGCTTCTCCAAATCATACCATTTGCACATCGTTGACCGCGTAGGCGGAGGCGATAGCTTTGGAGGAGGTCTTATATACTCTTTGCTGAGTGGAAAGAGCACACAGGCGGCTATTGAATTTGCAGTTGCCGCATCGGCTCTTAAGCATACTGTTGAAGGAGACTACAACAGAGTGTCAGTATCAGAAGTTGAAAAGCTTGCCGGTGGAGACGGAAGCGGAAGAGTTCAGCGATAAGAGATAATTGATTTGAATATTTGTTCAGGGGAGACGTTGCGTTTCGGCAATGTCTCCCCTGAAAATATTTGTGGAGTAATGGAAAACAACATTTGCTGCATTGTTTCCGACGTAAATGCGTGACAGACCGATTATGTCTACTTTTTATTATGCAAACTCTTGTAAATAAGTATAAAATGTGGTAAAATAATTATATTAATAAATATATACGAGGTAAAAGGTATGCTTTCGACAGTATATAGCTCCGGACTTTTTGGAATAGACGGATTCGTTGTTACCGTAGAGTGTAACGGAACGTCACGCATTCCTGCATTTGAGCTTGTTGGACTTCCCGATCTTGCCGTAAAGGAGGCAAAGGAAAGGGTAAAAACAGCTTGCGAGAACAGTGGTTTTCGTTTTCCGTCAATGGAGCTTATGATAAATCTTGCTCCCGCCGATAGACGTAAAGAAGGCTCGGGGTTTGACGTGTCCATTCTTCTCGGTATTCTCAAATGCGGAGGGATAATACGTCATAACGTGGATTTTTCCGACAAATGCTTTGTTGGGGAGCTGTCTCTTTCGGGAGAGCTTCGTTCTGTAAAAGGTGTCCTTTGTATGTGTGTTGCCGCAAGAGCGGCGGGCTTTCGTGAGTTTTACGCTCCTGCAGACAATGCAGGAGAAGCTGCGGCAGTAGAAGGAATAAAGGTATATTCGGTAAAGAATGTAAAAGAGCTTGTGTCACATCTTAACGGTGAGAAGCTTATGACGCCTGTGGAATGTGACAGGCGCAGCTTTGAGGAATCGACAAGAAGCAACGGACTTGACTTTGCTGATGTGAAGGGGCAGAAACTTGCCAAGAGAGCGCTTGAAATTGCGGCGGCAGGAGGCCACAATATACTTCTCATAGGCCCTCCCGGCACGGGAAAGTCGATGCTTTCAAAAAGACTTCCGTCTATTCTTCCTCCCCTTACATTTGACGAGGCAATTGAAACTACCAAGATCCATTCTGTGGCTGGAACCATGCCCGAGGGCACGTCGCTTATAACCACGCGCCCCTTCCGTTCTCCTCACCATACCATGAGCGCGGTAAGCCTTGTGGGAGGAGGAACAAATCCACTACCCGGAGAGGTGTCGCTGGCGCACAACGGAGTGCTTTTCCTTGACGAGCTTCCCGAATTTCCAAAGCTTGTTACCGACACTCTTCGTCAGCCTCTTGAGGACAGACGGGTTACCATTACGAGAGCGAACGGACGTGTTACCTATCCCTGCTCATTTATGTTGGTGGGGGCGATGAACCCATGCAGATGCGGATATTACGGACATCCGACGAAGCCTTGCACCTGTTCGCAGAACGACGTCAAGAGATACATATCTAAAATAAGCGGGCCATTGCTCGACAGAATAGATATACAAATAGAGTTGCCGTCTCTTTCATATGAGGAACTTTCGACAAATAGCGAGAGAGGAGAGAGCTCGGCAGAGATAAGAGAGCGTGTAGCTAAAGCAAGAGAATTTGCGTCGAAGCGGACAAGCGGTGACGAGATGAATAGGATATATTGTAATGCCCAGCTTGATTCATCTGCTATCAGAAAATATTGTGTGATGGACGATACAGCGGAACTCCTTCTTAAAAATGCATACGACAAGATGGGAATGTCTGCGAGAGGATACGACAGAGTCATGAGAGTGGCAAGGACAATTGCCGACCTTGACGGAGCGGAAATTATCGGAGCGAGACATATCGCCGAGGCTATACAGTACAGAAGCCTTGATAAGAAATATTGGGGATAAGGAAATAGAATGAAAATAAGAGAAGAGCTAAAAAACAAAATAATCTCTCTATGCTCAATGACTTCAGTCTCGGGCTTTGAGGGTATTTGCGAGGACGACCTTGTGGTACTTATAGGAGGGGGCTTTGACGAGCATTATAAGGACAGAGTGGGAAATCACGTGTTTGTAAAAAGATGCGGCAAGGCGAATGCTCCCAGAATACTTGTTGATGCTCATTATGACGAAATTGGAATGATGGTTACCGAGGTGTGTGACGGAGGATTTCTCAAATTCACAAATATCGGCGGTATTGACAGAGCCATACTCGCAGCAAGTGACGTGGTGATTCACGGAAGCGAAACCTTCGACGGAGTTATCGCTTCAACACCTCCACATTTGAGGCAGGGTGAGGAAGGAGATCTTCCCGAAATAAAGGACATGATAATCGACACGGGAATGGACAAGGAATATCTTTTGAAGACAGCTCCCGTGGGAACGCCCGTGACATTCAGAAAAAGATATACCGAGCTTCTTGGCGGACAGATATCAGGAGCAAGCTTTGATAACAAGGCATGTGCCGCTGCCGCGGCTTACGGAATAGAAAGAGCCGAAAGAGAAAGGCTTGCGGGTGACGTGTATCTCGTGCTTTCGGCTTATGAGGAAACATCGCATATGGGAGGAATATCTCCCGCTGCCTTTGATATTGAGCCACACTATGCAATGGTAGTTGACGTAAATCTTGCTGATTGTCCTGCGGCACCAAAGCGTGAGACAGTGACACTCGGTGAGGGAGTATCCATATCAAAGAGCGCCGCTACAGATAAAAGACTTACAGAGGCGACCGAGAGACTTTGCAAGGACAAGGATATTGCCTTTTCTATCATTGCAGCGGCATCGTCAACAGGTACTAACGCGGCATCTCTCAATATAATAAGAGCAGGTGTTCCCGTGGTTGATGTTGGACTTCCTCTTAAAAACATGCATACCTACAATGAGGTAATATCTCTTGATGATGCGTTGACGCTCCGAAGACTTATTGAGGAGTTCGTATGTTCTCGGGAGCTTGCGGAGGAATTTGGCAGAACCGTAGAGCTTTTCGACGAGGAGGTGTCTTATGGCAAATAAAATATATGACAGAGAAAAAAGTCTGTCGTTGATAAAAAGCTTAAGTCTCGCTTTTGGACCGACGGGCTGCGAAGAGCCTGTGGTGGAGCTTATAGAGAAGAAGCTGGAGACACTTTCTGTTCCATTTATGAGAGACAGAATGGGAAATATTATCGCAAGACTGCGCTTTGGAGATATCAAGGTCGAGGGAAGACGTAAGATAATGGTATCGGCTCACATGGACGAGGTGGGCTTTATGATAAACGAGGTAGACGACAAGGGATATTTCCACATGGACACTGTCGGAGGAATAGACGGTTCGGTCATGGCGGGTAGAAAGGTGCTTGTGGGCGACGGAAAAAGACTTACCTGCGGGGTTATTGCTTCTACCGCTATACACCATAAGAAAAAGGACGAAAGGTCAAAGGCGGAGAAGCTCGAAAAGCTTTATATTGATATCGGTGCTACCGATAGGGAGTCGGCAAAGCAATATGCCGATATTGGAAGCTTTGTTGCGTTTGACAGCGAATTTTATACCTTTGGAAAAAACAGAAGCTTTATAAAATCAAAAGCCCTTGACGACAGAATGGGGTGCGCTGCAATGCTTGAGGTAATAGAAGCGCTTGCTGATACAGACGTCTGCGGAGATCTTGACGTGTATTTCTGCTTTACAGTAAGAGAAGAGATAGGCCTTTCTGGTGCTTTGACGGCTGCAAACCTTATTCGTCCCGACCTGGCTCTTGTTCTTGAAACAACGGCTGTAGGCGACATCGAGGGTGCATCTCCCGAAAAGAGAGTTGCGGAGCTTGGAGAGGGAGTTTGCATCTCGCTTATGGATAGGTCGACTATATACGGCAGAGCCGAAATAGATTTCGTGCTCTCTTTGGCAAGACAAGAAGGAATAGCACTTCAGGTTAAAAAGTATGTGTCGGGCGGAAACGATGCGGGTTCTATTCATAAATCGGGTAGCGGAGTCAAAACTGTGGCTTTGTCCGTACCAACAAGATATCTACACTCTCCCTCGTGCGTTGCAAACTTTGAGGATTATCTGGCACAGAGAGACATTGTGGAAGCAATAATAAGAAAGAGCAACGAATATTTTTCGGACGTTACTCTCTCGTAATTGAAAGGAAAAATAAAAATGAATATATATAAGGAATTAAAGGAGCTTTGTCTTGTTCCGTCGGTATCGGGCAGAGAAGAAGGAATAAGAGGTCTTATCAAGAAAAAGATTGCTCCCCTTGCTGACGAGGTCTATATTGATGCTCTTGGAAATCTTATTGCTGTAAAAAAAGGAAGCGGAGAGGGAGCATCGGTGATGCTTTGCGCTCATATGGACGAGATCGGATTCCTTACTACCTTTATTGACGTCGATGGTAGAATAAGAGTATCGAACGTAGGAGGTATCGGCTGGGCTGCAGCCTCTTATAGTAAAGTCGTGTCTGAAAAGGGAGTAAAGGGTGTTATCGTACCCGAAGAAAAGGTAAAGCCAAATGATTATTCGAGCTCAAATTTCTATATAGACATAGGCGCGGCATCTAAAAAAGAAGCAGAGAGGAAGGTCTCTATCGGTGAGTTTTTCGTGGTTACACCTACCGTTGACAGACTTCTAGGCAAGAGAATATGTGGCAGACCTCTTGATGACCGTATAGGCTGTACGGTGCTTCTCGGAATTGCCGAGGAGCTTTTCTCGGCAAAGAACGATGGAGATATTTACTACGTCTTCTCGGTTCAGGAGGAGGTCGGTTGCCGCGGCTCTAAAACGGCAGCATTCGCGTTCGCTCCCGAATACTCACTTTGCTTTGATGTGACGGCAACGGGTGACACCCCGGGTTGCGAGAATATGGCTTGCAGAGTTGGCGACGGTGCGGCGATAAAAATAAAGGACAGTTCTGTCATCTGCCATGCGGAGATAGTTAAAAAACTCGTCTCTATTGCTGAGGAAAATAAAATAAAGTACCAAAGAGAGATACTGACCAGAGGTGGAACCGATACTTCGTCAATGCAGCTTTCGGGCAGAGGCTCGGTGGCAGGTGCGTTGTCCGTGCCGACAAGGTATATACATTCCGGAGTGGAGCTTTGTGATCTTGGAGATGCCGAGGCGTGCATCGCGCTTGGTGCGGCATTTGTAAAATCTCTTTCGGAAGGAAACAGATAATGGAAATATCAAAAAGAATAACAGATATAGTTTCCGAAGCCGAAAGGGAGCTTGGGGACATATTTCATGAGATAGACAGAATATCATATAAAAATACGAAAAGAATAATGGATGCGTTCCGTGAGCACAGGGTGAACGAGACAATGTTTAACCCCACCAGCGGATATGGATATAACGATGGTGGAAGAGAAGCTCTTGATGCTATCTGGGCGGACGTTATGGGTGCAGAGGCTGCTTTTGTCAGACACAGTATTGTCAATGGAACTCAAGCTCTTACCATTGGTCTTTTTGGCTTGCTTCGACCGAATGACATTCTCTTTTCTATTGCGGGAAAGCCTTACGACACACTTGACGAGGTCATAGGAAACTCGGGGCGTGCAGGTGATGGCTCACTTCGTGATTTTGGTGTTGAGTATCGTCAGGCTGACCTCTTCCCCGACGGTTCGTTTGATGCCGAAAGAATAAAAGAGGTGTTCCGAGAGGACGGAGAGAGAATAAAGGTCGTCTTTATTCAACGTTCCAAGGGATACCTTAACCGAAAGACATTAAGTGTAGCTCAGATAGGAGAGGCTGTAAAGCTCGTGCGCTCACTTAAAAAGGACTGTTACGTTGTAGTGGATAACTGTTACGGTGAATTTACAGAACTTTACGAGCCTACAGCGTACGGCGCGGATATGATAATCGGCTCGCTTATTAAAAATCCCGGTGGTGGAATGGCAGAAACCGGTGGATATATCGCGGGAAGTGCGAGAGCAGTCGAGCTCGCTTCCTACCGCCTTACATCTGTGGGGTGCGGACTTGAGGTCGGTGCGACACTCGGACAGAACAAGAGCCTTTTCAAAGGTCTTTTCTATGCCCCACATACCACAGCGCAAGCACTTAAGACAGCACATCTCGCAGCATACGTTTTCGGAGAGAGAGGGCTTGGGTTTGAATCAGAGCCTGCTTGGAATGAGCCGAGATACGACATAATCCAGACGGTCGTTACTCGCTCCCCCGAGCTTCTCTGCGCTCTTTGCAGAGGAATTCAGGCGGGCTCGCCTATCGATTCATACGTAACTCCCGAGCCTTGGGAGATGCCAGGATATTCGGACAAGGTTATTATGGCGGCGGGTGCGTTCACCCAAGGGTCGTCAATCGAGTTGTCTGCAGACGGTCCTCTTCGTGAGCCTTATACCGCATTTCTTCAGGGCGGTCTTACCTACGAAAGCGGAAAGATAGGTATTATGTCTGCTGCCGAAGAAGTGCTCAGAGAAATGAATAAATAAGAGAGATATCACGCGACCTTTCAAAAACTTCGTTAATCTAATAATAGAAAAAATTCTACATAAAAAATAGTTAAAGTTTTTGAAAGGGTTTGGGAAAACTTTTGTAAAAGCTTCTCAAAAAAAATACAAGATGCTCTTTTCCTCCACGGAATTTTTGTTTTTGTTTTTGCCCATATCTCTTATAATTTATGGGATTTTGCCCGTAGGTATAAAAAATCTTGTTCTGCTTTTGTTGAGTCTTTTGTTTTACGCACTCGGAGACGCAAAATTTCTGCCGCTTCTTTTGCTCCTGACCCTCTTGGATTTTGCTTTTGGTTTTATGGTGGAAAAAACAAAAAAGGAGATCCGGCGAAAAATACTGTTATGGGTAGCGGTAATAATCAATATCGCATTTCTTGGATTTTTTAAGTATACTAATACTATAGCCACTCTTTTTGGAGTTAAGGCGGAGATAGCACTCCCCATGGGTATATCCTTTTACGTTTTTCAGGGATTGTCTTACGTTATTGATGTATATAAAAGAAAGACACAAGCAGAAAGAGATGCCATTCGTTTTGGGGCATATATAACCCTTTTTCCTCAACTTGTAGCAGGGCCTATCGTTAAATATACTGATGTAAGAGAAGAGCTTCTACAGAAAAGAAGATTTTCATTAGAAAGATTTGCGTCGGGTGTAAGGCTGTTTTTCGTCGGCCTTGCAAAAAAAGTACTCATAGCAAACTTTGCTGGAGAGGTCTTTGATCGTCTTCTCAAAGGAAATATCACGTTTCTTGGCGGGTGGACGGCGCTTGTCTTTTTTGCACTACAGATATATTATGACTTTTCGGGTTATACCGACATGGCGAGAGGGCTTGGAAGACTTTTTGGCTTTGAATTTCCTGAGAACTTCAATTATCCATATATTTCAAAAAGCATTACGGAGTTTTGGCGAAGATGGCATATGACTCTGTCCTCGTGGTTTCGTGAATACGTGTATATCCCTCTTGGCGGAAGCCGAGAGGGTAGGGCAAAGACCGTGAGAAACCTGTTCGTCGTCTGGCTTTTGACGGGAATATGGCACGGTGCAGGATTAGGCTTTGCTCTTTGGGGACTTTATTTCTTTCTTTTGCTTGTTGCGGAGAAGTTTATTTACGGAGAAGCACTCAAAAAAATGCCTTCCATAATATCCCACGCATACGCTCTGTTTTTTATTCTCTTAGGTTGGCTCATATTTGCATCATCCGACATGGGAGGAGAAAAGACTTTGTCGTTGCTTGGAGCGATCTTCGCAGGAGCAGGAGGCTTTTATAATAGACAAAGCTTCTATGAGCTTATGAGAAATATACCCTTTTTGGTGATCTCGATTTTTGGGGCAACTCCATTACCAAAAATAATATACCAAAGGTTTATTGATAAAAAGCTTCTTTTGCGTACGTCCTGTGACCTTCTCGGTATCGCTGTCTTTTTTGTAACCGTAGCTTATATCATAGGTTCGGGATATAATCCATTTTTATATTTTAGATTTTAATTTATACCGGTTTTATATTAAGAAGTTTTTGAAAGGTCATAGGAAAACTTTTTTAAAGGTTTTCCTAAAAACAAAAAATGATAACTAAATTTTTACTTGGTCGAATAAAGGACGGAGAAAACGTAAAAGATGCGAAGGTGAGACGGGCATATGGAACACTTTCGTCGGTGATTGGAATATCTGTCAATATATTTTTATCGGCTATCAAATTCTTTGCGGGTATTTTGAGTGGCTCGATAGCTATAACTGCCGATGCCGCGAACAATCTGTCGGATGCAGGCTCGCAGGTAGTATCGCTGATAAGCTTCAGAATGTCGGCAAAGCCAGCTGACAGAGACCACCCCTTTGGGCACGCAAGGATAGAATACGTGGCAGCTATGATAGTTTCATTTATCATACTTCTCGTGGGTGCAGAGCTCTTCGGAGGATCGGTAGACAAGATATTTTCCGAAAGCAAGGAGTTCTACAGCAACTTGGTTCTCGCAATACTTGCTCTTTCGGTAGTTTTCAAGCTTTGGCTTGCTTATTTTAACCACCGCATCGCAAAAAAGATAGACTCGACGGTAATAAAAGCTACTTCTACCGACAGTCTTTCGGATGCGGGAGCGACTTTTGCCGTGCTTGTATCGGCAATTCTTGGTAGAGTGTGGGGAATAAAGATAGACGCATATATGGGTATTGCTGTTGCCATTCTTATTTTCGTTGCGGGTATACGTATTCTTAACGAGACAAAAAATTCAATTCTGGGTGCTGCTCCGGACAAGGAGACGGTGGAGAAAATAGTAGAAATAACGAAAGAATTTCCCGACGTCCTTGGAATACATGATCTGATAGTTCACAGTTACGGCGCAGGAAATCTCATAGCTTCCTTTCACGCTGAGGTTGACGGAAAAAAGGACGTTTATATCATACACGACTCTATTGACAATCTTGAAAAAATGTTGTATAATGAGCTTGGCGTTCGTACTACTGTACATATGGATCCAATAGTTACCGACGATGAGCGAGTAAACGAGCTTTGCTCTCGCGCGCGAGAGACGGTTAAGAGCATTGATGCGCGGCTCGACATACATGATTTTCGCTTTGTTGAGGGAGTTACGCACTCTAATCTCATTTTTGACGTGACCGTACCCTTTGAGTGTAGGATATCAGACAGAGATCTTATGCTCGTTATAGATAAGAAAATAAAAGAAATAGACGAAAGCTTTGTCACCGTCGTTACGGTTGACAGGCAGTAAATAAAACTAAAAGGAGAAAATAAAATGCCACTTGTTGATATGCCGCTTGAAGAACTTTTGAAATACGAAGGATGCACACCTATACCCGAAGATTTCGATGAGTTCTGGAAAAGATCTCTTGAAGAAATGAAAAACACTCCCCGTGAGGTAAGGCTTGAAAAGGCTGAATTTCAAGCTCCGGGTATAGGTTGCTACCACCTTTGGTTCAAGGGTGTCAGAGGAGCGAGAATTCACGCAAAACTTCTCATACCCGAGGAAGCAGAGAAAGGAAAAGTAAAAGCTCCTGCGCTTCTTAGATTCCACGGATACGCGGGATATTGCGGACCTTTCTCGGAGTACGTAGGTCTGGCAAAATGCGGTTTTGTCGTTGCGGCTCTTGACGCGAGAGGTCAGGGCGGTCTTTCGGAGGATACAGGCGGCTCGTACGGAAGCACATTTCACGGTCAGATAATCAGAGGTCTTTCCGATTGCCCCGAAAATTTTATTTTCAGACACATTTTCCTTGATACTGCAGAGCTTGCGGATATAGTTATGAGCTTCGATTTCGTTGATGAGACAAGAGTGGGAGCTTACGGAAACTCTCAAGGCGGAGCACTGACTATAGCCTGCGCGTCTCTTGAGCCGCGTATCGCCAAGGCGTTTACCATTCACCCGTTCCTTTGCGACTATAAGAGAGTTTGGAACATGGATCTGGCAAAAAACGCATATGAGGAGCTTACCTATTACTTTAAAAACTTTGATCCGAGACATGAACGGGAAAATGAGATATTTACTCGCCTTGGCTACATAGATCTTAAGAATATGACCAAATGGATAAAAGCAGAGGTGGTTATCGCAACAGGACTTATGGATACCATCTGTCCTCCTTCAACGCAGTTTTCAGCGTATAATAAGATAACCTCCAAGAAGAGACACATAATCTTTCCCGATTACGGTCATGAGGATCTTCGTGATCTGAACGACGAGATATATACGTTCTTCTTTGAGTTTTTAAAGTAAATATTATTTAAGGGGGACTTTGCAAAGGTCTCCCTTAAACTTTGTAATAAAAATATTCATGGTATGGGATTGCAAAGGACTACCTCACACGGCTTTCCTGTTTTTTCAGCATATTTTATAACTGACAGCGTTCCCTTTGAGCTTCCGTCCCAGAAAGCAACGACCTTATCCGCATAATCAACTATTTCTTTGTTTCTTACGATGGGGGCTGCACGACCGTAACGCTCATATTGAGGTAGAAACACAGAAAGCTTCAGCCCTCTTTTTTTTGCATATTCCGAGGCGCAGGTATCTACGCCTATCGCTCCTCCCGAAACGATTTCTTCACCGTCTGAGATATATTTACCGATGTCAACAACGGCAATATTTCTTGATCCAACGACTGCAATTTTCATAAAATCCTCCAAATAAAATATTTAGTGTACTTACTTCAAGTATACTAACAACATTATATCACAAAATAATCTTAAAATATACTTATATTAAGATTTTTTAGGAGAATTTTATGAGAAACAAAAACAACAAGCACCTTGGGATAGAAATTGACCCGGAGCTTCATTATAAACTACATTATATATCGAAATATTACGGTCGTTCGGCAAACGGAGAAATACTTTATTTGATAAGACAAGAAATAAAGAATTTCGAAAAAAACGAGGGGGAAATTGAAATTCCCAAGGAGATAAAAACAAAATAAGCTTTTTACGAAAGCATAAAAAGAGGCAGTTCAATTTGAACTGCCTCTTTTTAATGTGTATTGTAGTGACTGGATCTATGCTATGTAAAATGATGATCCGGAAATTATCTATCCGACATGGGAGTATAGATCATAGGCTTTGCGATGCACTTATAGCCGGGACGGATTATCTTCTTTGCCGTCTGCGACTCTTCTATTCTATGGGCGCACCAGCCTGCGACTCTTGCTATTGCAAAGAGAGGTGTATACATCTCTGTGGGAATACCCAGCATACGATAAACGAGACCTGAATAAAGGTCAACGTTTGCACACATAGGTCTGTCGGTTCCCTTGAAGTTATTGAAGACGTCGGGAGTCAGGCGCTCGATCGCTTCAAGAAGCTCGTAGTCGTCGCCGTATCCTTTCTTGTACGCAAGGTCCTTTGCGTGTTTTTTGAGCATGATAGCTCTTGGGTCGGATTTTGTGTAGATAGCGTGTCCCATACCGTAGATCTTTCCGAGTCCGTCATAAGCTTCATGCCTAAGTATCTTAAGGAGAAATGCGCTGATCTCGTCGTCGTCGTGAATGTCGGAAACGTTTTCCTTTATGCAGTCGAACATTTCTTGAACCTTGATGTTAGCTCCACCGTGGAGAGGGCCTTTGAGTGAGCCAATAGCTGCACTTATTGCCGAATATGTGTCTGTGCCCGAGGATGAAAGAACACGACAAGAGAAGGTGGAGTTGTTTCCACCTCCGTGTTCTGCCTGAATGACCATACAAAGATCAAGAAGTTTTGCCTCTTCGTCTGTATAGGTCTTGCTTGAGCGAAGTATGCGCAAGAAGTTTTCAGCAGAGCCCAGATTGTCTCTTGGTGTGTTGAGCGACAGGCTCTTTCCCAAGAAATTACTACGGTAGACCGCATATGAATGGGCTGCGATAACAGGAAGACGGGCAATTATTTCTATGCTCTGACGAAGAATGTTTTCAATACTCGTGTCGTCAGGATTGTCGTCGTAAGAGTAAAGCGCGAGAACACCGGTCGCCATCTTATTCATTATAGAACGCGAGGGGGCTTTCATAAGAATGTCCTCTGAAAATTTTGAGGGAAGGGGGCGGCAATGTGACAGAAGAGAGCAGAAATCGTCGAGTTCGGATTTTGTGGGGAGCTTTCCAAAGAGGAGGAGATATACGCATTCCTCAAATCCAAAACGGCTATCAGAGGTAAATCCGCCTATAAGGTCAACGATGTCAAGTCCTCGGTATTCAAGCTTTCCGTTGTCGGCAACCCTATCGTTTTCATAGACAACGTATCCGTGCGCGTTGCCTATGTTTGTAACGCCTGCAGCAACACCCGTGCCATCCTTTTCACGCAAACCTCTTTTTATTCGATAGTTTTCAAAAGCCTGTGCGGGAATATAATTGGCTTCTTTTGCCTTTTGGGTGCAGCCTTTAAATATTTCACCGAGCTTTTCCTGCTCTTCATTTATATTATTGTTATTAATGAATTGATCCATAGTTCAACCTCCGTTGAATATATATAAAAAGTATATAGATAAAATAAATTATACCACCATTTTTTTGCTTTTGCAAGAGAAGAGACAAAAAAATTCAGATTGTTCACATTATTTTTACAAAAACATAAGTGTTTATTTGTGTTTTGGCATTTTTCTTGTTAAAATATGCAACAACAATCGAATTTTTATTTCGTTTTAAAAGCAAAAAAGGCTTTTACATAAAAGCCCTTTTTATTTTTTGTTATATCAAATGTTACTTACTGACGACCTCAATAGACTCAATAACAACGGGTGTTCTCGGAACGTCCTGCATATACCAGCCATAGCTACCTGTTTTTACGTCAGCGATGGAGTCAAGAACGTCAAAACCGTCGGTAAGTTTTCCGAATCCCGCATACTGCGCGTCAAGGTGAGGAGCATCCTTGTGCATTACAAAGAACTGCGAAGAAGCCGAATCCGGATCAGAGGTACGAGCCATGGAAAGAACCCCTCTTGTGTGCTTGAGGTCATTTGCCATAAATCCGTTTGCCTTGAATTCACCTTTGATGCTGTCGGTTTCCTTATCGGTCATGTCCTCGGTGTATCCACCGCCCTGGATCATAAAGCCCTTGATAACTCTGTGGAAGATAAGTCCCTCGAAGAAGCCTTCTTCCGCAAGCTTTACAAAATTTGCAACCGTCTTGGGTGCTTTTTCGGGGTAGAGCTCCGCGGTCATCGTACCGTAGTCTTTTACGTTGATCTTGATTATTGGATTTGTCATTTTTCTATTCCTTTCCGTATTAAAATTATTTTATATTATAAGCCAAGGCGAAAAGCTCGGATATTCTTTCGTGTCTTTCTGCGAGATAGAGATAGCCAAAGAGAGCCTCCATGCCCGTAGCAGAACGGTATTCGGCAACTGTTGCTGATTTTGGAGTGTTGGTGTGGCCAATATTTCTGCCTCTGTGGAATACGTCGGTCTCTTCCTCGGTCAGCAGATCAAGGATATTCTTCATAGCCTCTGCCTGCATGGGAGCTCTGACGAAGTCAAGAGCTTTTTTATTGAGCTTCGCCGATGATGAAAGCCCACTCTTGACAAGATGCTCTCTTACAAGCATTTCGATAACTCCGTCGCCGAGATAGGCAAGAGCAGCAGTTGAATAGGTGTTTAGTGATTTTTCTTCTGTATTCATTGTTTTGTAGCTCCAAACTCAAATTTGATCAAAAACGCACTCTTTCAACATTTGTAACACGTTTTGTGTTGGTATCAAGCTCGAAGATAGCTCCACAAGCTTCTATGTTTCCGTCGGCAGGGCGAAGGTAGGTGGGCATTTTTGTCCTCATTTTTTCAATGACAAGCTCCGCATCAGCGCCGATAACCCCATTTGTCGGCCCTGTCATTCCTATGTCGGTAATATATCCGCTTCCTTGCGGTAATATCTGTTCGTCAGCGGTAGCAACGTGGGTATGAGTTCCGAAGATCACGTTTATTCTGCCGTCAAAATACCGTCCAAGCGCTATTTTTTCCGATGTCGTTTCTGCGTGAATATCAAGAAGAGAGAGGTCGTAAGTTCCTGCTTCTCTTGCGAGAATTTTATCTACTGTGTCAAACGGACAGGCAAGAGACTCCATAAGAGCTGTTCCAAGTACGTTTATGCAAAGCAGCTTCCAGCCGCCTATATTGACGATTGTATATCCTCCGCCGGGAGTCAGGGGAGGGTAGTTTGCAGGACGGATTATAGACTCACTGTCACTGAGGAGAGAGCATATATCTCTGCGACCAAATGTGTGATTTCCAAGAGTTATGATGTCAACTCCTGCATCGAGCAACCGCTCGGCATCTGCTCGTGAAATTCCGTGTATATCTGAGGCGTTTTCTCCGTTTGCGACTACGACGTCTGCTCCAACAGACGTTCTGAAGCTCCAGAGCTTTTCGGCAAGATAGTCGAGAGCTTTCGTTCCAACTACATCGCCTATTGTAAGTATTTTCATAAAGGTATCCTTTTCTTTATTTTATACCTATATTTTACCATACTTTCTCTTTTTTTTCAACAGATAAAACACAATTTTATAAACTTTTCATTATGTGTTAAATGTATCTTAATTGTAAAATCTAACGCAAAAGCTATTACTTTAAATCGACTCTTCTTGACAAAAAACGACGGCTGTGATAAAATAATATATATACAAAAACTCCCGACATAGTACGGGCATTGAGGGGACAACATGAAAAAATTTGACGTATCGACTCTTGTAATATCCAAGATAACCGATATTTACAGCTTTACTCTTGAGGAAGAAACAAAGGCACATTCAAAAACCGAGCATTCGGTATTTATTATAAAAAAGCAGGGAAAGAGTGTCTATACTCTTGGGTCAAAAAAATATATTGCAGACGAAGACCGTATACTGTTTCTTCCTGCTGATACCGAATACGATATGTTTGTTGAGGAAGAGGGAAGCTGTACAGTTATAGAATTTGACGCAACCTCCGAGAGCGGTGTTGCAAGTCCTTGCGAATACAACACGGGCGGTGATCGTGAGGTGCTTGAGACTGCAAAGACCATTCTTCAGTATTGGAATCTTAAAGGCCCTGCGTATCACTCAAAATGTCTTTCGGAAATATACGCTCTTATAACCCAAATTTCTACCATAGATTCATATACTTATTCTCTTGCTGGAAAATATGGAATGATACACAGATCTGTAAAATTTATAGAGGCTCACTATGATCGTCTTGATCTGTATACTCCCGACCTTGCCGCAATGTCGGGTATGGGCGAGACTTATTACAGAAGCATATTCCTTTCGGTGTTCGGTCTGCCGCCTGCGAGGTATATTCAGAATTATCGAGTAAATAAGGCAAAAGAGCTTCTTGTAAATTCGGACGGATCTATCGAGGATATAGCAGTTGCTGTCGGATTTGCAAATTCGTCGTATTTCTGCAAGGTCTTTAAGCAGACCACAGGAGTTACTCCTTCGGAATTTGCCGAAAAGGGCAGAAGGCTCGGATAATAGATAAAAACACCATGATAGAATCAAACAAGCAATTTTAAATAACAGGGTGGACTTTTTAAAAGTCCACCCTGTATTTTTATATTAAATTTTCGGTCAGCCTCTTACCTTAAATCTGTTTTTGCAGCGAGGGCAGACCACGTTGTGCTTCCCTTTTGCTTTGGGCAGACGAAGTACTGCTCTGCAATTCTTACACTTGCGGTAAACGTGTGTTTTTCTGTCTTTAAAGCGATTCTTACGAAGTGTGAAAAAACCTCTGAATCTTTCGTTCTCACGGCTTCGCTTTGCAATATTTCTCGACATCATTCGATAGAAAATAATTACTATCAGAAAAGATGTTACGAGAAATCTCACAAGGTCAAACCATGCCTTGCCGCTAAATACAGTCATTGAAAGCACTGTAGATATGATGACAAAGGCAAGATATGTCCACAGAAGCACGGTGTTTAAGGTATCGTTGCCGTATCTTCCATAGAAAAACCGTACGAGTTTATTTTTGAATTTTCCCATTTTATAAACTCCTTATTCGCTTCTGAGTGCTTCAACAGGATCCTTCTTGGAGGCAAGCTTTGAAGGTATAAGACCTGCCACAAAGGTCAGGAACATGCTTATAGCAACGAGTATGATCGCCGCAACGGGAGGAAGTACCGACTTGACTCCCGGAATGTTTGTGAGGGAGTAGATTATCGCGTTGATGGGGATGTTGATTAGCAGAGTGAAGATAATTCCCACAGCTCCTGCCGCAAAGCCAACGATAAGCGTCTCGGCGTTGAACACTCTCGAAATATCCTTCTTGGACGCTCCGATAGAACGGAGTATTCCTATCTCTTTGGTTCTCTCAAGTACCGAGATATAGGTGATTATTCCGATCATGATAGAGGAAACGACGAGCGAGATAGAAACGAATGCGATAAGAACGTAGGAGATAACGTTGATGATTATCGAAACGCCGTCCATAAGAGCGCCGACGATATCATTGTATTTTATCTCTTCCATCTTGTTTTCTCTTGTGTCGTTGTATTCGGCAATAAAGTCTTTTATGGCATCCTTATCCTCAAAGCTCTTCGCGTAGAAGTTTATCGACGCGGGCTTTGCCTTTTCAGCATCACCCAGAAGCTTTAAGGTAGAATCATATGTCTCATCTATCTGAGGAGCCATATTGTAAAGAGCTTCTTCAAGCTGTATGAAGAGGGGATTATCCACGGTCATGTTTCCTGAGGACATGTACGCAAGAAAGATTTCATCGGTGACCGTCAAAGAAGGAATCAATGCATTAAGCTTTGAATGTACCAAAGCCATTGCCTCTTTACCTGCGATAGACATAAGACCGTCTACCTTATATCCCGCTAATGACAACATTACCTGCGTCGTTGGATCGAGGGTTGGAAGAAGAGTAAGGAAATTATCTGCCGTTATCTCTTTACCTGCCGTAGTTGAAAGGAAGGCAAAAAGGTCTGCTGTTCCTTTAGGATCGTTAGCTTTCGCTGCGTTAAGCATTTCGGTGATCGCCTCTTTTGCTTCGGGCTTTGCCATCATGAAAGCTCCCATAAAGGTCTGGGCGTCGGTAGCTCCGACCGATGCGAAGATCTTACCCATAGCTTCCTCGCCCGCAAGCTCCATAAGTCCCTTTACATCAAGTCCGTTAAGAGAAAGCATAACGTGCTTATACAGATCAAGTGATGGATAGAGTGTTATAAAATTCTCTGCTGTAATGTCGATATGCGGATTTGTTGTGAGTGAAACAAAATCAAAGAGAGCTTTTACCTTTTCGGGTGACGAGGCACTTGCAGCGGTCAATATGTTTTCGAGAAGCTCAAGACGCACCTCCGAGGGAACGAACATGAACATAGTATAGAAAGACGTCTCGTCATTGACGTTAAGCATATCTTTGAACGCGGGATCTTCAAGCACCATCTTGGTAGCGATAGCATAGAACTGCTCCATTGTGGATCGGTCTATTTTTGCGATAAGCTCATCGATGTTTTCGGGAGTATAGTGTGTTCTATCAAATTTAAGACCGGTGAGAACGTTATGAGTTGGCGTAGCCTTCTGTTGAGCTATGACCTCGCTTTCGGTATTCCACTCAAGTATGAGGTCGGTAAGTCCCTTGGTATAGCCGAGCGAACCTGAAATTGAGGTGGCTGTTGCACCTTCTCTAGGTCTGACTATACCCGAAATAACTATCTCTGTTCCATTCTCGGTAACGAAGGTCTCCTGATCGTAACCAAGGTTTCTGATGTCATCCCAAACTGGATATTTTACTCCGTCATATAAATAATAGTTACCTTCTTTTTCCATGTCCTCTCTAGCCTTGTAGAACTGCGAGGTGTTGAGAAGCTTGAACTTCATTCCGAGGAAATCGTCAATATCAAAGGGCTCGATTGGATCTGCGTTGTATTCTCCCGTTGTCATGAGCGCAGTCATTATTTCTTCAAGCTCACCTTGGTCGAGAACTCCCAACATATAGAGCGCCATTTTGCTGATCTGGTTATTTCTTCCAACAACGAGAACTACTTCATTAGCTTCTTCGGGCCAACGGCTATTTTCTCCAACGAGTTCGTATTGCTGGTCGAGCAGCTCTTGGTTGTTTATCATTTCGGACATAACGCCCATACTACCGCTCATACCGGTAGATTCCATCATCTCGCCGATGCCCGCGAAGGCACTTCCCATACTCTTGAAGATGGTGGTGGGATTTACCTGTGTTTTTCCGTCACCGGTAAATATCTGAAGGTCGAAGTCATAGGTCCTTTGAATGTCTAGTACCGAGTCTTTGATGTTATCGTAATTTTCGTTCAGATATTTGTCAAATGCTTCAAGATCATTCGTAACGGTGGACGACATAGCGGACATCATAGTTCCCATGGAGTCGTCAACGTAAATTTTATTGGGATCGGTGAAGCTTGCCTGATCTTCCTCTACCTTTGTAAGTGCCGACACCATAGATTCATAGTCTTGTGTCTGGCGTGAGATGGTAAGAGGAAATGTAGAAAGAGTGTCTTCCTGGACTTGATCTATATATACCTGAATACCGTTTGACAAAGAAAGTATCAAAGCAATACCGATAATACCAATGCTTCCCGCAAAGGAAGTAAGCGCGGTTCTTCCTTTTTTGGTCATAAGGTTATTGGTGGAGAGTGAGAGAGCTGTCATAAATGACATGGACGTCTTTTCCTTTTTACGCCTCTTTTTCTCTTCCTTTTTTGCTTTTTTAGCAGCCTTCGAATCAATATTTTGTTCTTCGTCCTTCTTGGAAATATATTCGGCATTCATAGCAGCCGCTTCCTCGTCGGAGACAGGATCGGAGTCCGAAACAACAAGACCGTCGGAAAGTCTGACTATTCTCGACGAATATTCCTCTGCAAGTTCGGGATTGTGAGTTACCATAATGACCAGCTTATCTTTGGATATTTCTTTGATAAGCTCCATTATCTGAACACTCGTGTGAGTATCAAGTGCACCTGTAGGCTCGTCTGCGAGAAGTATATCGGGATCGTTGACGAGAGCTCTCGCAATAGCAACTCTCTGCATCTGACCGCCCGACATTTGATTAGGCTTTTTGTTAAGTTGGTCGCCAAGTCCTACTTTTTCGAGAGCTTCGGCAGCTTTTTTTCTTCTCTCTGCTTTTGTTACCCCCGAAAGAGTCAGGGCAAGCTCAACGTTTGAGAGAACAGTCTGGTGAGGGATAAGGTTATAGCTCTGGAAAACGAATCCGATAGAGTGGTTTCTGTATGAATCCCAGTCTCTATCCTTAAATTCCTTGGTTGACCTGCCTCTTATTACAAGATCACCGTCCGTATATCTGTCAAGACCTCCAATGATATTCAGCATTGTCGTCTTTCCGCAACCCGAAGGGCCGAGGATAGATACGAACTCGTTTTTTCTGAAACGAAGATCGACACCACCGAGAGCTGTGACCTCCGTATCACCCGAACTGTATATCTTGACAATGTTTTTTAGTTCAAGCATAAGTGCTCCTTTCAAAAGAAAAAATTATCAAATATATCATAACATATAATTTTTAAATTAGTTTATGGTTTTAGGAAAAATTGTGTGAAGTTGTGTGAATTTTAGGTGACCGTATTTTTTTGAGCATGGCTCGAATAAATGTAAAGCGCGAACGATTCGAGCGGGGCTCTAAAAATGGCAAGAATTAAAAAATTCTTTCTTTGTAGTGTCAAAGCTTCGTAGTGAACTAAAATAAAAGGGGAATTTTCCAAAGAAAACTCCCCTTAAAAACGAAATATTATCTTATTTCTTTCTTTGAAGCTTAACGGTTATTGCGATTCCGTCAAGGTCTATCTCCCCTGTATACTCTACGTTTGCAGGCATCTCAAGGGTTGCAAGCAGGTCTGCTGAGAGTTTATCCTGCTTCTCGAGGATAATATCCTTTATAAGCTCGGATTCGGTTTCAAAGGAAACGAAGATTCTATCGCTTACGTCAAATCCAGCTTCCTTACGGAATACCTGACACTGACGAATAATGTCACGGAGTATTCCCGCTCTCTGAAGCTCTTCTGATATTTCAGTATTAAGCGCCACAAATTCCTCGTTGTTCTTAAATATTGCAACGTTGTCTGCGGGTTTCGAGTTGAGGGTGAATACCTCGCCTTCGACCTCAAGCTCAAGCGCCTCAAGCTTTACTGTCTCACCGTTCTTTACTGCATCGGACAGCTTCTGCTGTGCCTCGGCATCAAGTCCTGCGAGATAATCCTTGACCTCGTTTGCTCTGTTCTTGAGAACCCTTCCGGCAACCTTGAAGTTTACGGTGAGGAAGTTGGATTCAAGAGAAGAGGTATCTTCAAGCTCACATATTTCGCCAACGTTCAGCTCACTCTTGATAACGCTCTCGAAGGTCTCGATAGCATTGTGATTCTTCTCATTTGTCGAAACGTATATAGTGGAGAGAGGCTGACGTATCTTTATCTGCTTTTCGTTGCGGAGCTTAAGTCCGAGAGAGATAATGTCTCTTGCTGTGTCAACATCAGCGAGTATTCTGTCGTCGCTGATATCAAGAGCCTCTGTTACCTCGGGGTACTTCGAGAGGAATACAGATACACTGTCCTCGTCAGAATATCTCTTGACGAATCTCTGCCATGTGGTCTCAGCGATAAAGGGAGTAATAGGAGCAATAACGCCCGTAATAGTCTTTATTGCATAGAAGAGTACGGTATATGCGTTCTGCTTGTCCTCTGTAACTTCAGTACTCCAGAAACGGCTGCGGTTTACTCTTATATAGAAATTGGAAATATCGTTTACAAATGCTTCAAACGCAATTATTACCTCTCTTGTGGAGTTGTCGTCCATGTAGTAGGTAGCTTCCTTTATAAACTTATTGGTTCTGATAAGGAGCCATCTGTCTATGGGAGAAAGCTTTGCGGGATCAAGCTTCGAGAGATCTACCTTGGTGTTGTCGATATCTGCGTAGGTAGCAAAGAATGTCTCAAGGTTCCAGAAAGCGAGAAGCTTTCTCTTTGCCTCGTCGCCAAGTGTGAATCCAAATCTTACGTCGTTTGCAGGTGCGGTGGAAGCATAGATATAACGGGAAGCGTCAGCGCCGATTATGTTAGCTGCCTCGTCAAAGCGGATCATAAAGCCTGTCTTTGAGAATCTGCTTCCATCCTCGGAAACGACCATTCCATGGGTTCCGACCTTTTCATAAGGAGGCTCGTCGATAAGAACTGTACTCATAAAGAGCAGTGAGTAGAACCAAAGACGGATCTGTTCCTTCATTTCAAGTACGTACTCTGCAGGGAAGAATTCCTTCCAGTAGTCTCTGTCGCTGAAATATTTAAGCGTAGAGAAAGGAACGATACCTGCATCGAGCCAAACGTCTCCGACCTGAGGTATTCTTTCAACCTCTGCTCCACAGTCGGGACAAGCGATTTTAACGTCGTCGATCCAAGGACGGTGGAGGTGAGGAATAGCATCTACCTTTGACTTATCGACCGCCATTTCGTAAAGCTCTTCTTTAGAGCCGATGACTGTAAGCTTTCCGCAATCAGGACATACATAGAAGGGGAGGGGAAGTCCGTAGAAACGCTTTCTCGAAATGTTCCAGTCGGACATATTTTCGAGCCAGTCAAGCATTCTCTTGCCCTGGTAGGGAGGATTCCACTGTACCTTGTTTGCGTTCTTTATAAGTCTCGGACGAAGCTCGTCTACAGAGATAGCCCATTCCTTAACGAGACGGAAGAGTATTTCTTTCTTACATCTCCAGCAAACGGGATAGCTGTGCTTATACTTGTGGGTATAGAAGAGCTTGCCTCTGTTCTTAAGTTCGTCGAATACCATCTGTCTCGACTCCTGCGCGTCAACGCCCGTAAGGAAGCTGAAGCCGTCGTAGAAGATACCGTATTCGTCAACGGGGATTATTTTGGGAAGTCCGAGAGATTCGCCGAGAGCAAAGTCCTCAGCACCGCATCCGGGAGCGATATGAACGACTCCGCAGCCTTCGGTCTCATCGACTTCGTCCCAAAGAACTATCTTATGAGCGAACTTCTGCTGCTCCATTTCGGGGAAGCAGGTCTCGTATTCGAGTCCTGCAAGGTCCGAGCCTTTCATTCTGTCAAGAAGCTCAACGCCATCCTTACCCTCGAATTTTTGCTTATAGTAGTTTTCACTTGTTACGTAATTGTGTTCCTCACCTGCAACGTGGATCCTTACGTAATTCATCTCTGCATTTACTGCGAGAGCTACGTTTGCGGAAAGAGTCCAAGGAGTTGTGGTCCATACGAGAATGTAGTCGTTAGTTCCAAGAATAGGAAGCTTGAAGAATACAGCCTCATGCTCTATCTCCTTGTAAGAGCCTGTCATTTCATGCTCTGAAAGGGATGTTCCGCAACGTGAACACCAAGGCATAGGTTTATATACCTCTCTGATCCAGCCGCTTTCGTGGCACTTTTTGAGGAATGCCCAGATACCTGTGATGTTTTCGTCGGTATAAGTATAATAGGAGTTATCCCAGTCCATCCACTGGCCGAGACGCTGTGACTGCTCGGTGATGACTCCCGAATATTTCTTAACTCTTTCAATACATTTTTCAGTGAATTTGTCAAGTCCGTAAGCCTCGATGTCGTGCTTTGACTTAAAGCCAAGCTCCTTTTCGACCTCGACCTCTACCCAAAGCCCCTGTGAGTCAAATCCGTTACGGTAGTGGGTATCATAACCCTTCATCGCCTTGTATTTAATAAAGGTATCCTTAAGGGTTCTTCCCCAAACGTGGTGGATACCCATGGGGTTGTTTGCCGTGATGGGTCCGTCTATAAAGCGGTATTTAGGACCGTTTACGTTTTTTGCCTTCAGCTTTTTGAAGCAGTCGTTTTCCTTCCAGAAACCGAGTATTTCTTTTTCATTTTCGACAAAGGAATACTTTGTATCGAATTTTTCCTGCATCTTTTTATCTTCCTTTCAAAAATATATTCTCAAAAAAGGTTATTTACATTTCATTATATCACGAACGGGAAAAAAAGTCAATAAGCCTCGAAAATATTTTTAGTTGAAAAAGAAAGGACAATATATCCGACACGCTTGGTATTTCAAAGCAAATTCAAGCCAAAACGGACTCTTCGTCGGCAAGAAAATCTTCGATAAGGTCGTTCAGGTGCTCGGGGTATAGGTTATACTTTGTGAGAAGGTTTGCGAGCTGACGGATTTTTTCAAGATCAGTGGAAATATCCGGTATTAAAAACAATTCTTCCCCGTGAAAACAACTTACACTTATTCCGTACGTTGTGATACAAGTGCCGAGTTCTTCTGAATCAATGAGCTGTTCTACGGGGAAGTAGTGGTATCGTGTTTCTGGGATGGGAGTGGGAGTGATGGGTTGGGTGGTGCTTCCTGACATGGTAAAAAGTTCTCCTTAATAAATTTATTTGTGTTGCCTTGTGGGCACATTTCTTATATTTTAGGCAGTTATAAAATGCAAAACCTGAGGGATTGCCTATGATGATAGCGGTCGTTTTATCTGCAAATATAAGAAAAATGATAAAGGACAACGTGCTTGTAAGGAAGCCTGTGGGACTTGAAGCGGCAGGGAGCATGAATATTCTTTTTACAGATAAAACGGGGACTTTAACAAATGGAAAAATGAGTGTCAGGGGAATAATTCTTGGTAACGGAAAAGAATACTCATCGTATGGCTCAATGAAAACGTCGTGTTTTTCTCTTGGGGAGATTTACCGTTTATCTTGTGTTACGAACACCGATACTTCGCCCGGAGCAAAAAAAACGGTAGTTGGCGGCAACAGCACGGACAAAGCACTTGCGGTTTCTTTGGGGGATGACTATTTTTTGCCTGATAGAGGAAAGGTCGTGAAAAAACAAGCGTTTGACAGTTCGAGAAAATATTCCTCTGCAGATGTGAAGGTGGGCAAAGAGCTTCGAAGGTTTGTTAAGGGAGCTCCCGATAGGCTTATGAGATATGTGGGAAGATACCTTAATGAAGACGGACAAAGCGTCGTTCTTGATGATGCGGAAAAAAAGAACCTTGTGTTGCGTATTAAGGCTTACGCGGCACAAGGTGAAAGAATGATTCTTATATGTATTGACGACAGAGGGGATATGACGAGCCTTACTATGATCGCGGCGGTAGCCGTTACCGATAAGGTGAGGAGCGACGCGAAAAGATCTGTTGAAGCGCTTTGTATGGCGGGGATACAGGTTGTAATGATAACAGGGGATAGCAAGGAAACGGCAGAGTGCATTGCTAAAAAATGCGGTCTTATTACGTCGGAAAGAAATCTTATTCTTGGGGGCGAAGAGCTTTCAAAATTGAGTGATACCGAGGTGAAAAAGCTCTTGCCAAGGCTCGCGGTGGTTTCACGTGCATTGCCGTTTGATAAAAGCAGATTGGTCAGAATAGCACAGGAAATGGAACTGGTGGTTGGAATGACGGGAGACGGTATAAATGATGCTCCGGCACTGAAAAGGGCAGATATAGGCTTTTCTATGGGCAGTGGAACGGGAGTTGCCAAGGATGCGGGAGATATAATCATACTTGACGACCGTCTCGCGTCTATTGTTAAGGCTGTACTGTATGGAAGAAATATTTTTAAGAGTATACGAAAATTTATTACTCTTCAGCTCACCATGAATTTTTCTGCGGTTGGAGTTTCTATGATAGGACCTTTTATCGGCTATGAAGCTCCCGTTACCGTAGCGCAGATGCTATGGATAAATATTGTAATGGACACACTTGGAGGCCTTGCGTTTGCAGGGGAAGCGGCATCAGAACGCTGTATGAGGGAAAGGCCAAAAAGGAGAGACGAGCCGATCCTCAACGGATATATGATAAATCAAATATTTTTCCTCGGCTCTTTTACGATAGCGCTTTGTCTCGGAATGCTTCTTTTACCCGCAATAAGCGGACATTTCAGATATATGAAGGACGATGTTGTGTTGCTCACCGCTTTCTTTGCTTTATTTATTTTTACCTCCGTATTTAACTGTTTTAACGCAAGAAGCGATAGGATCAGGCTTTTTTCAGGACTTACCGGAAATCCTATGTTTATGCTCATAATGAGTGCGATCTGTGGAATACAGCTTGTTTTCACATATCTTGGAGGTGCGGTTCTCAGGACCGTCCCCCTGACTGTCGGTGAACTTGGATATACGATGTTATTATCTTTGCTTGTTTTTCCTTTCGATATATTGAGGAAGCTGCTTTGGCGTTTGCGAGGAAAAAAAGAAGGATTTTGATATAAGATTAATTTATTTCTAAAAAATTGTGACGACGGTGTTACATTTTTGATAGCTTTGTTGACAAAGGGAGTTTTGTGGAATATAATATACAATGAGGTTTTATTGAAAAAGGAGAAGTAATGAAAAGGAATTTCAAATTGCTTTGTACGTCAGTCGTACTTCTTATGCTTGTTTTTATTCTGTCTCTTACAGGTTGCAATAATGAAGAAAACAGCGGAAGCGGCGAGACAAAATATTTCACAGTGAAATTTGATACGGGCGGAGGAACAAGGATAGCCGATATGGAGATCAAGGCAGACACTTTCATATCCCGCCCCAAAGATCCCGAAAAAAACGGATATCTCTTTGTCGGTTGGTACGAAGAGGGCGGCCGTGTTGAATGGGTATTTGACGAATATACAGTTATAAGAGACATGACACTTGAAGCAAAATGGATAGATGCCAAGGATGCATATTCTTATCTTGTTAACGACGACGGAACCGTAACGATTACGGGAGTAAAAAAGGAAGTTCGCGAAATGGCTATACCCGATACCATTGAAGGAAAAAAGGTAGTAGCCATAGGAAACAATGCCTTTGAACGCCTGGATCCCGAAGAGGTGTTCAATATAACCGTTCCCGAGACGGTAACGTCGATAGGCGAATTTGCCTTTGTCGGTTGTGAGGGTATCAATATTACGGTAGGGGGAAAGATCACAGAAATAGGAACTGCGGCTTTCCTCGGCTGCGACAAGCTTTTGTCTGTGAAATTCGGAGAGGGACTTGAAGAGATTCCGTATCAGGCATTCGCAGGCTGCGTTGCACTTGAAGAAGTTTATCTTCCCGATAGTCTGTACTTGATAGACGAAAATGCCTTTGAAGAATGTACGG
Organism: Clostridia bacterium; assembly: GCA_017631085.1. Lineage (GTDB taxonomy): Bacteria > Bacillota > Clostridia > Oscillospirales > CAG-272 > HGM12713. The sequence continues at coordinate 1,866 of JAGBTY010000017.1, read as the reverse complement.
GTGTTGTAAAGATAATTTTCGGCGCAGGTCTTGAGACTGTGGCAGACGGTGCTTTCAGATTTTGCGACTCAATACAGGTGATCTTCTATAAAGGAGACGCTTTGTGTTACGAAAAGCTTGATGTTGCTACAGGAAATGATCCGATAGAGGATGCGAGGGTGTATTTCTATTCGGAACAAACTCCTGAAGATGATTTGAATGATTATTGGTATTTTGATGCCAAAGGTAATCCAAGGATATATAACTGAAAGGAATTATAGATTTGAGCAAAAAGGAAAAAGAAGCAAGAAGCTGCCCGAAGGTAAGAGCATCGATAGGAGGGCAGGCACTTCTTGAAGGAATAATGATGAGAGGGCCGGAAAAGACCGCAATGGCGGTAAGAGCGCCCGACGGGGAGATAGTTCTTGAAAAATGGGAGAACCAAAAAAGTAAGCTTCCAAAGATATTCAAGCTTCCGATAATAAGAGGAGTTTTTAACTTTGCAAGCTCCATGAAAATAGGCTATAAATGCCTTATGCGCTCTGCGGAGATAGCGCTTCCGGAGGAGGAATTTGAAGCGGAAAGACTCGCCAAGGAAGCAAAAAAAGAAGAAAAAGAAAGAAAAAAGGCGGAAAAGAAGGGAATAGCTCAAAATGGGAGTGTTAAAAAGCCCGAAGAGTCGACCTTTACCGAAGAAAAGATAGAGACAGAGCAGCCTGATATTACAGAAGAAAATGCAAAGGCAGAGGGCGAAAAAAAGGGAAAGAGTGATTTTGGAGCTCTCATGACAGTAATAATGATAGTTTCTGTCATTCTCGGTGTTGGTATCGCACTTTTATTGTTCATTATGCTTCCCACCTATATTTTTAAGTGGTGCACATATCTCATGCCTTTTCTTGTAACGGGAAATCTTGCTCTCGATTCGCTTATTAAAGCGGTATTCGAAGGAGTTCTCAAAATAGCTGTTCTTGTAGGATATATGTCACTTGTGACACTTATGAAGGATATAAAACGCACGTTCATGTATCACGGAGCAGAGCATAAGACGATTTTCTGTTATGAAAGAGGAAAAGAGCTGACCGTGGAAAACGTCAGGGGTGAGCGTCGCTTCCACCCAAGATGCGGAACGTCGTTTTTGATACTTATGCTTCTTGTAAGTATATTTGTAGCTTTCTTTATAGACCCACTGTTTGTTATCATGTTTGACAAAGTCCCACCGACTTTAATAAGGTCTCTTGTAAAGCTTCTGCTTTTGCCTATAACGATGGGAATAGGATACGAGCTTATTAAGATAGCGGGAAAATACGACAATAAATTTACGAGAATAATATCAGCGCCCGGAATGTGGCTGCAGCATATAACAGTTCTTGAACCCGACGATGCAATGATAGAATGTGCTATTGCGGCATTTAAAGAGGTCATTCCCGAAGAGGACAAAAAGCAGGCATCGGAAAACGACAGCAATAACGGATAATCAACAAAAAAAGGACAGGGAATTTTTGATTCTCTGTCCTTTTCTATAATTGTTAATTGCAGCTGTTTGTTGCTTATTAGTGGGGGCATGAATATAATTTATAAACGCATAAATCTAATAATATAATAACAAACTTTGTGAATTATTTACTAAAAATGATATGAGTTATTGGCACAATAAACGAAAAGAGCAAATCTGTATTGACATTTAGGAAAAAAAAGTGTATAATTTTTCTACGGGTACGCGGAGAGAATTGCTAGTCCGTAAAACTAAAAAATAATTTAATAAGGAGAAAAACTTATGAAAAAGACATTTGCAATGATGCTCGCACTTATCATGGTATTTGCGACTGTCATAGCTACTCTTGGAACTACCTCTGCAGCAGAAGCAGAAGAAGGCTTCATGGTAGCAAC
>JAGBTY010000016.1 GCA_017631085.1 Clostridia bacterium | reverse complement strand
GTTCTCGCCGCCGACTCCTCTCTTGGAAAGCCTGCGGATTCTGTGTTTGATATTGACACCTCAAGGCTCGACCGCACCAAAATATTAAGCCCCAAGGAAAATTCATCCCACCTGATCCTTGCGGAAATAGAAGACGCGAACGGCAATACGATCACTCTTGCCGATTACGGTTCATGCGGCAGAGATTGGGAAACGGTGATTTCCGCGTGGTTACCCACAAAATAAATTTTCAAGTACAACATCAAAGCAGACCTTCGCACCTTGCCGGGGTCTGCTTTCAAATTTATTTCATATTATTTTGCGAAAAATATTTATCCTTATTGATTTTTTTATAAATATATGTTATAATTAATCTGTATGATTATTATTTACCATTTTATGGAGGAAAAAAGATGAATTTCACTGAAATGCTCAAACCCATCAAGTGCTCTTGCGGCCAGACACATAGCTGCGATATAAAGCACGTTATAGTTGAGGAGAATGCTATCTCAAAGATATCCGCACTTGTTGCAGACTACAAAAATATTTTGCTCGTTGCCGATAAAAACACATACGGTGTTTGCGGTGAAGCAGTAAAGGCACAGCTCGGCGACCGTTGCTACGATACAGTAGTATTTATGTGCGATGGATATCTCGTTCCTAATGAGGAATCCGTTGCAGAGGTACAGAAGCACCTCGCAGCTAACACAGATCTTATCGTTGGTATCGGTTCGGGCGTTATCCAGGACCTTTGCAAATACGTAAGCTTTGAGGCAAAGCTTCCCTACTACATAGTTGCAACCGCTCCTTCTATGGACGGATATGCATCCAAGGGTGCTGCTATGATCATGGGCAACATGAAGGTTACATACAACGCTCACGTTCCCGCAGCAATCATCGGTGATACAAATATTCTTAAGGATGCTCCTATGGACCTTATCAAGTCCGGATACGGAGATATCCTTGGTAAGTACTCCTGCCTTAACGACTGGAAGCTTGCTCACGTTGTTAACGATGAGTACATTTGTGATTACGTTTATGATCTTACATTCGAAATGCTCACAAAGACTCAGGATCTCGGTCCCGCACTTCTCGCACGTGATCCCGAAGCTATCAAGACACTTATGGAGGCTCTCGTTGGAGTTGGTATCGCTATGGCGTATGTTGGAAACTCCCGTCCCGCATCCGGAAGTGAGCACCACCTCTCACACTTCTTTGAGGTTACAGGTCTTCTCGAGGATAAGCCTTACTTCCTCCACGGTATAGACGTTGTTTACTCTGCTGTATACACCGAGCTTCTCCGTGAGGAGCTTCTTAAGCTCGACTCTCCTACCGAGGGTGACAAGCTCACAGACGATGAGTATGCAGAAAAAATCAAGGCTATATACAGCGAGGCTGCTGACGGAGTTATCGCTCTTCAGAGAAAGCTTGGCTGGTACAATATCGACAAGATGCCCGTATACCGCGAAAAGTGGGCTGAGATAAAGAAGGTTCTTGCTGAAGTCCCCTCCTCCGAGAGACTTATCGAGTACCTCAAGAGCATCGATCTCGACATAAACGAGTTCAAGGCACAGTACGGTGAAGAAAAGATCAACAACTCTCTCTTCTTTGCTAAGGACCTCAAGGACAGATATTCTGTTCTCTGGCTCTACTTTGCTCTCAAGTATACAAAGTGATTTAATATAAAGGAGTTACATAAAATGATCAAATTAATGGCATTTGACCTTGACGGTACACTTACACAGCACAAGACTAAGCTTTCCGATGAGCACAGAGAAATACTCACAAAGCTTCAGGAAAAGTACACACTTATCATGGTTGGCGCAGGACAGTGCAGAAGAATCTTCAATCAGCTTGACGCTTTCCCCATTGACATAATCGGTAACTACGGCATGCAGTATGCAAAGTACAATCCTGAAACGAAGGATATCGATATGGTATACGATATTCAGGAGAACTGCAACAAGGAAGAGACCGAAAAGAAGGTTACATTCCTTCGTGAGAAGCACGGCTTTACAGAGTTTGCAGGTGAGAACGTTGAATATCACATCTCCGGATGCATCACCTTCCCCGTTCTCGGTACAAAGGCTGCTCAGGCAGACAAGCTTGCATTTGACCCTGACAGAAAGAAGAGACGTGCTTTCTATGACGAAGTAAAGGAGCTCTTCCCCGATTACAACGTATTCGTTGGTGGTTCTTCTTCCTTCGATATGGCTCCCAAGCCCTATAACAAGTATTATGCTCTTGCTAAGTACTGCGAAGAAAACGACATCAAGCACGACGAGGTCGTATTCGTTGGAGATGACTACGGCATCGGCGGAAACGACGAGTCTGTATACGTTTCCGATTTCGGATTCCTCACAATCGACAATTACGAGGACTTCCCCAAGGTAGTTGCTCACCTTCTTTAATTAATATTTTATTTTAAAGACCGCATATGAAAATATGCGGTCTTTTTATTGACAAATAATTTGTTTTAGTTTATAATTGGGGTATATATTTTTTGAAAGGAATTTGTATTGCTATGAATTTTTTTGACCAATACGATATAGCGATTGGAGAAAAAACAGAATCTCCGTTTATGAATAAATTCGACGTTTATCAGGACGGAACAACTCCTATGTACCGCGACGTCGACGGAAAGCTTTGGGCTATTACCGGGCATTCCCATATGGGAAGAATCGGTATGTTTTCGGGAACATCACTCGACGATATGAAACTCGTATACTACATCAACACAAACTTCTGTGTTGGACATGCAGATTATGCTTTCTCGGGTGTTCGCTATCCCGATGGAATAAAGCCTCGCGGAAGCATGTGGCCCTTCGGACTTTACATTTGCCCCAATACTCATAGATTTTTCTGTTTCTTCCATAATGAATCGGGATGGAACGGAAAAGGAACTGCATACGACTCCTTTGGTCTGTGTAAGAAGCCCGCATATGATTCGGACTTCAGACACATAGGTCTTATGCACTCTGACGATGAGGGCAAAAACTGGGTGTTTGACCGTTGGGTACTCACCGCAGAGCACGTGTCCT
>JAGBTY010000015.1 GCA_017631085.1 Clostridia bacterium | reverse complement strand
CGCTCCGTAGCAAGTTTGTCTTGCGGTCAATGACCGCATTTTGCGGAGCAAAAACGCCAAACGTTGCACCCGTCCGCCGCTTTGCGGCTGGCGTGTGCTCACCGCCAAACCACAACGAAACAGAAAAGCCCACCGCCTACGGCGATGGACTTTTCTGTTTGGCAGGGGCAGGAGGATTCGAACCCGCGACCCACGGTTTTGGAGACCGGTACTCTACCAGCTGAGCTATACCCCTGTATCGTGAGATTTTTTCTCACAACGTGTATTATATCACATAATTTCCCTTTTTGCAACCCCTTTTTTCAATTTTTTTATTTTTCTTCTTGTCCTCTGATATTTTTGTTGAATTATTCATAATTTTATGATAATATAATAATGAAAATACCGAAAGGACATACTTATTTATGACCATGATACTTCTTACCGCGCTGGGTGTCGGCGGTGCTACCGTCTTCGGTGCGCTTCTCGGCTTTCTTTTTAAGAAGCCCTCGCATAAATTTAACGATATTATCCTCTCCTTCGCCGCCGGTGTCATGCTTGCGGCGGCGGTCATAGGACTCATAGTTCCCTCTCTTGAATACGGAAACGGCATATGGGCGATACTTATTACCGTGGCGGGAATCTTCTGCGGCGCTATATGTCTGAGCCTTATTGACAAGCTCATTCCTCACCTTCACAAAATAACGGGAGTTGACCTTGAAGCTCACCCCGACAAAACAGCTGATCTGAACAAGATACTTCTTTTCGTTATCGCCATTGCTATCCACAATCTCCCCGAGGGTATTGCGGCAGGCGTAAGCTTTGGCGGTGGCGATGTGTCTCACGCGATCTCTGTTGCGGGAGGAATTGCCCTTCAGAATATTCCCGAGGGCATGGTGATCATCGCTCCCATGATAGCCGCAGGTATGAGCAAAGGCAGGACATTCCTTATAGCTCTTGCCACAGGACTTGTGGAGGTCCTCGGCACGTTTCTTGGCTTCTTTGCCGCATCTATATCTCTTTCGGTACTTCCCTTCGCCCTTGCCTTTGCGGGTGGTACGATGCTCTACGTCATAAGCGACGAAATGATACCCGAAACTCACGCCCACGGCTGTGAGCGTGCCGCTACCTATTCGCTTCTTGCGGGATTTTCCCTTATGCTCGCTTTCGATTTTCTGTTAGGATAAAGGTCATAGGAAAACGTTTTCAAATGTTTTCCTAATAACAATAAAACAAACAAGGAGGATAGAAAAATGTCTGTTATAAAACTCACGTCCGCAAATTTTGAAGAAGAGGCTGTAAAGTGTGAAAAGCCGGTTCTTATTGATTTTTACGCCGACTGGTGCGGCCCTTGCCGCATGGTGTCGCCCATCGTTGACGAGATAGCCGAGGAGCATCCCGAATACAAGGTATGCAAGGTCAACGTTGACGAGGAAGGAGCACTTGCCGAAAAATTCGGAGTTATGAGTATCCCTTCCCTTTTCGTAATGAAAAACGGAGAGATAGCCAACAGCTCGGTAGGAGCAGTTCCCAAGGCAAAGATCCTTGCAATGCTAGACTGACGTCAGGGTACGGTCATGGAAGAAAAGATTTTTGACACGGTAATAATAGGCGGAGGGCCTGCGGGATACTCCGCAGCTCTCTATGCCGCAAGAGCAGGTCTTAAGGTGCTCGTGCTGGAAAAATTCTCGGCAGGAGGACAGATGACCGAGACTCCGAGTATTGAGAATTATCCCGGTATCGACGAAGCTTGCGACGGCTTTACTCTTGGCTTTAAAATGAAGTCGGCTGCCGAACGTTTCGGCGCTGTCAGTCAGCAGACAGAGGTACTTTCTGCTGAGCTTACCGCCTCACCGAAAAAGATCGTCACCGATATAGGCGACTTTTATTCGAAGACTGTTATAATTGCCACTGGGGCGAGGCACAGGCATCTTGGACTCGCTGACGAAGAAAAGCTAATAGGTCGCGGAGTGGGCTACTGTGCCGCCTGCGACGGAATGTTATACAGAGGAAAGACGGTAGCGGTAGTAGGCGGTGGAAATTCTGCCGCGTCAGACGCGCTCCTTCTCTCCAAGATATGCAAAAAGGTCTATCTTATTCACCGTCGTGACACTCTTCGTGCAGAAAAGATATACCACGAGCCTCTCATGAGAGCCGAAAACCTTGAGTTCATATGGAATTCCACAGTGGAAAGCCTTGAATACGAGGCAAAGCTCAAAGGAGCAAACATCAGGAAGGTCACCGACGGTAGTAGCCGAAATATCGAGCTTGACGGACTTTTCATAAGCATTGGGCGAACACCCGAATCGGATATGTTTGTCGGACAGCTGACGCTTGACGCTTCAGGATACATCACAGCCGACGAGACTACAAAAACGAATATCGATGGGGTATTTGCCGCAGGCGACGTAAGGAGCAAACCCTTCAGGCAGATAGTTACCGCAGCCTCGGACGGTGCGGTAGCCGCACATTTTGCTGAGGAATACATTTCGAGAAATTAAAACAGTCAAACCTATAAATCTTAAAAATCAAATAATACTCGTCAGGGGCGGCATTCGGTCGCCCCTATTTTTTCGGCTTCGCACGAAGTCACGACACCTTGCGGGACGCCGAGGACGTCGTCCCCTACAAAAATTCGTTTTCTTTTCGTAGGGGCGATTCACGAACCGCCCTCAAAAATATCGGATACCCCCTCGTTTACCCCCCGACCGTGTCATTCTGAGCGGAGCAAACGATCCTGTGG
>JAGBTY010000014.1 GCA_017631085.1 Clostridia bacterium | reverse complement strand
TTTCTAAACGTATTGTTACATTGTTCATTGCTAAATCCCTCACGGTTGTCAAAGTATGTAAGGATATTATATCATATTCTTTCAAAAAATTCAATGTGTTTTAGTGACGACAAAACCTCGTTTTCTATCACTTTTCTATCACTTTTCCGAAAGTTCTGACAGATGGGCGGAATAAAAGCGGAAAAATCGGTGGATTTTTAGAAAATTAGGGACGCAGAGGGACGGATTGTGACATTCATTGTATTTCTCGAAATCAGTTTATACTTAAGCACACAAGCGTTCGAATCCCTCTCTCCAACGCTCACAACGGCACATATTATCATACATGATAAATTATCCGCTTTATGCTATTATAATAAAAGCGACAAGTAAAAATTTGACGAAAGGATACTTACACTATGGATAACAACAATAACAATCAAGACCCCAATAAAATTCAATATATGCCTATAGGTATGTGCATCGGTATTGGTGTTGGTACGGCAATCGGCGCAGCCGTTGGAAATATTGCTATCGGTATGTGTATAGGGTTAAGCGTTGGTATGTGTATTGGCGTTATCATTGATTCTATAAATACCAAAAAAAGTGACAGTGATTTAAAGTCCGATAAAAACGAAGATGAATAAAAAAATCCCAATTTATCGGTGATTTAAACACACAAAGGGCTACCTCGCGGTAGCCCTTTTTTGTACGTTATTCCCTTCACTTAACTGCTTTATGTTACTTTAACAACGCCTCGTACTTTTTCAAAAATGCCTTATAAAGCTCAAAGGATATAGGAGGATAGCCGCAAAGATAATGGTTGAAGCCCTCTTCCCCGTCCGCTTTCCAGCGGATAGCCAATATTCTTTGGGTCGAATAATACTCCATAAGATCACCTATGAGTGTGGACGTATTTGCCTCGGCAACAAATCTGCCCTCAAGCAATATCTCGTCTGTCATAGCATCACAGACAGTAAACTCTCCCGACTTCTCCATCAAAGTATCGTTACAAGCATAGAATCGCAATTTTCTGCTTGAAAGCTCGTCACAAACAATGGAAAATACAGCCTGGGAATTCTTAATATAACCGTACGCAAGCTTCTTTTCATAATAATAGTCAACAACTGCATCCGACATTTGAGGCCAGCCGTCAAGGAGATTCCACCATATGATTCCCGTTTTGATAGGGCGACCTGCGCGAATGCGCTCAATAAAGAATTTCTTTGCTTCTGCTTGAGATATCTGGGAAGCAAGTATATATTCCTCGGGATCTTCGGGTATCTCTCCGAAAAGCTGACGCACCTGCTCTTCCATAAGCAAAACACGCGCGGGATTTCCATACTGATCCGACGAATGAAGTATCCACTGGTCGTTATCTCGGTAATGCCATACCTTATCGGGAGTTATAAACTTCTTTATAGATTCAATACACGGACAGCCGTGATATCCCGTTTCGCTGACAAAGTGGGCGTTACTGTTCTTATAATAATCGCTTTTGAAATAATCTCTCGGTCCCCAAAGGTGATGCTCGGGAAGCAAGGAAAGATCTCCCTTTTCGAATATTTCACCGCATACGTAAGGTGAGCTCGGCAGATAAGGTCTTGTCAGATCGTTCTGTCTTACCGCCTCGGGAAGCACCTCACGGGTGAGCTTATTGTTCGCGGGATCGAAGCCGAAGCCCATGCTCATCTGGTCTATCTCGTTATCCCCTGCCCACAAAATGATCGAGGGGTGATTGCGAAGTCTTCTGACGATCGTCGCTGCTTCACGCTCGATCTTATCTCTGAATTCCCTATCCTGCGGATATATCTTACATCCCATAGCAAAATCTTGCCATACCATGATTCCGTTTCGGTCACAGAAATCAAAGAATTCGTGATCCTCATATACGTTTCCGCCCCAGCACCTTAAAATATTACAGCCAATATCCTTAACAAGCTCGAGAGCCTTTGCGTATCGCTCGGCGTCACGGCAATGGAATGCGTCCATAGGTACCCAGTTAGAGCCTCGGCACATTATCTCCACTCCGTTTATAAGGAACCTGAATTTTCCGTTCTTTCCGTCGGTAGTATCCGTTCTGTCAAGGACGATATCTCTCAGTCCAAATGTCGCCTTTTGCTCGTGAACGCAAGTACCGTTTTTCAGTATTCTTACCGTAGCATCGTAAACGTTTGCATCACCGTAACCGTATGGCCACCAAAGCTTTGGATCATTGATAGTCAGGGGCATTCTTGCCGCGCGTCCCTTATATACTCCGCTTTTCGCGTAAAAGGAACTGTCACCGCAATATCCCTCTGCCTCTATTTCAAGTCCCTCAAGCTGCGACCAATCGCATTTTATCTCATAATAAAGGTCACAATTTTTCCCTCTTGGGCAAAAATACAACTGGTCAAAGCGTATCTCATCTCTTATTTCGATTCGAACCGGACGCCAAATACCCGACGTAACACATCGTGGCATGATATCCCAGCCGAAAGAGTGAGGTGCGCGTCTGACACCCGTATCCGCGGGAGTTTTTTCCCAAAGAGACATTGAACGAACGGTATAGTCACGCTTGTTTGCCTCTACTACGGGAGATTTTATATGTACCTTTAATGTGTTCTCTCCGTCACGAAGATATTTAGAAACATCAAATTCAAAAGGAATGAACATATTATCGCTGACACCGATAAGCTCGCCATTAAGGTAATACTCCGCGATGCAGTCAACACCCTCAAAGACAAGAAATACTCTTTCTCTTTCGTCGGGGGCGTCAAATCTACGCTCGTACCACCACTCGTACACCTCATATTTCTCGGTAGAAATAATATTATTTCCCATATAAAGATCTTCGGGAAGAATGCCTGCCTTCGAAAGCTCAAGCTGCGCACAGCCGGGAACTGTGGCTGTCATTTCGGGAATACATTCCCCGTGATCCTCCTCGTTTCTTCCCCACAGCTTCCAATTACCGCATAGATCTATCTGTCTCATATTTGCTCCTTAAATTTAAATATCAAAATCCTTAAATATGCGTCTGTTGAAGTTTTCTCTATCTGCGGTCGCTGCAACAAGGACCTTATGCTCCGCGTCAAAGTTCATATATTCACTGGGAAAATATTCTTTTTTCCCGTAAGCATCTACGTTCAATGTCATTCCGACGGCATATCCCTCTGTTATCACCGCGACAGACGCTGGCCTCATTTCGCACAGCGCGGTATCAGCAACATAATAAACGACAAGGGGATCGTGAAGGAGCAATTTGCATTCAGGTCGGTCAAGCTTCCACAAATTGCAAAGCTCCGAAAGATAAATATGTCCTCTTTCACTTCCTTTGTAATTTAGAAGATTATCATACAGATCTTCCTCACCGACCATCAGGTGTGTTACGTCCGCTCCTATACATTCAAGGTTGTTTAAATTACGAAACATGATATCTGCGGCGGTTACATCACATATCACATTCCAATCGGCGTACTGCTTAAAATACGCTCCGCCCATTATCACTGTCTTATAGACCGAATTCAATGCCGAAGGATCCTTTTGGATAACGTGAGCTATATTGGTAAAGGGCCCTATCGCAATCACGATAAGCTCTTTTCCGTATTTGTGACAAGCATCTATGATAAAATCCACAGCGTCATCCGGTTCTGTTCCATCAGGGCAATAAATGTTGTCTTCCATATCAGCAGTATAATGAGGAATGTGAGGATACTGAACGGGGGTTCTTCCGATGGGCGTTCCGTGACCTGCAAAAACAGGGACTGTCTCATAGCCATGCTTGTATTCAGTCAACATTTTTTTCGTTTGACGCGCACGGTCAATTGTATTGCGAAAAACAGTGGTCACACCCACTATCTCAAAGCCTTGACGCATTGCGGCGTATAAGGCTATCGCATCATCTATATCGTCTCCGATATCCATATCAATAAGAATTTTTTTCATTTTGCTCTCCTTTTTTGGCATGTTAAATCATTATAACACAGTCAAAAAAATTTGTCAAGAAAGCAAAGCGTAGTATCGGCAATTTTTCTTCATAAACCCCAAAAACGCTTTTTTATCAATTCGATTTGACAAATTTCTTTTTTTGTGGTATAATTACATGATTATGTAAATTTAAATAGGAAAGATTTAAATCATGCTTTTTAATTCGATCGAATTTTTAATATTTTTGCCGATAGTCTTCGCGATATTCTGGCTCTGTCCTAACAGATGGAGGTGGGTACCTCTTCTTATCGCGTCATACTATTTCTATATGTATTGGAATCCGAAGCTGGTATTTCTCATTCTCTTTACCACCCTCGTTTCCTATTTTTGCGGAATATTTGCAGAAAAGTACAAGGACCGCCCTACTATAAAGAAGCTGCTTGTTGCTATCACACTCACAGCGTCTCTCGGTGTTCTGCTCTTCTTCAAATACTTCAATTTCCTTTACGACGCATTCTTTGACGTTGTCACTATGCTTGGCGCCGGCGAGCCCTCGGGATATTTCAGTATCATGCTTCCCGTCGGTATCTCATTTTACACTTTCCAGACCGCTTCCTACGTTATCGACGTATACAAAGGAACAGTTCCAGCCGAAAAGCATCTCGGATATTTTGCTCTTTTCGTAGTCTTTTTCCCACAGCTCGTTGCAGGTCCTATTGAGCGTCCCGGTGACCTTTTGCCACAGCTCCGCGCTGACAAGAGCATTAAAAAGGTCGATTACGTGGGTGCGTTCAGATTTATGATGGTCGGTTTCTTTAAAAAGATCGCCGTTGCCGATGCTATCGGTGTAATAGTTAATTCTACATATGAAGATCTTTCGTCAGCTACGGGACTTTCCGCTCTTGTCGCGACACTACTCTTTGCGGTGCAGATATACTGCGATTTTTCGGGTTACAGCGACATTGCAGTCGCCTCTGCAAAGCTCTTTGGAGTAAACCTTACCGAAAACTTCAGAACACCGTACGTCGCCCGTTCCATAAAGGAATTCTGGAACCGTTGGCATCTGTCTCTTTCCACCTGGCTTCGCGATTATATATACTTCCCCCTTGGAGGAAGCCGAGTAGGTCGCTCCCGTTGGGTATTCAATACATTTACCGTCTTCTTTATCAGCGGTCTGTGGCACGGAGCAAGCTATAATTTCGTTATATGGGGACTTCTTCACGCCTTTTATCAGGTGGTCGGAAAATTCACCCTTCCCGCACGCGACAAAGCATGGAAGCGTCTCGGTAAAGATTCAGATAGTAAGATAGTTTCATTAAGCCGACTGATTTGGACCTTTATTCTGGTCAATTTCGCATGGATATTCTTCCGCGCGGGGACTCTCACCGATGCAGCTCTGGTTATCAAAAAGGTATTCTCGGACTATGCCTTCACATCGGATTATTTTACAAGAACGGCAGAAAATCTGTCACTTACTCTGCCACTCGCTCTTTACGTAATATTTGCTATCCTTCTTCTTTCGGTCATGGAAAAGCTCAAATATCCTAAGTGCGAGACAGAGATAAAATATAAAAACACGACCTCCGCTCTCCGCTTTTCTGCCTACGTCGTAATGATGTGGTGCATAGTTATCGTATGGATAGCGCTTCAAGCGGCAGACGTGGGAAGCTCCTTTATCTATTTCCAATTCTGAGGAGGCTGCAATGAAAAAAAGAATTATAAAAATAATTGCGTTGTTGCTCCTGTCTATTCTTCCCTTCGCGGCATTCGTTGTATATACCGAATCTATCGACAACCAATATAAGAATACGTATCTTGCTGAATTTTCAAGCAAATATGACAGACTTTACGAAACAGAGGGCAAGAAAATAATATTCATAGGCGGCTCAAGTCTGCCCTTTGGGCTTCGCTCCGACCTTATCGAAGAGGAGCTTGGCGGTGAATATAGCGTTGTAAACTACGGTCTTTACGCAACCCTCGGAACAAAATTTATGATGGACACCTCAAAAGACGCCATAAGTGACGGTGATATCGTAGTTCTCTGCCCCGAGTTAAATGGGCAGACATACTCGCTTTATTTCAACGCAGAAGCCGTACTTCAGGCTACCGACGGACTTTCTCCAAGGCTTACTGGCGTTCCGATCGAAAATAAGACATCGCTTTTTTACAACTACTATAAATTTGCTTTTGACAAAATAAAGCTGTCGGCAACCGATTCCGCCCCCGATCCAATAGGCATCTACCGCGCCGACTCCTTCAATGAATACGGAGATGTTTCGGTGGAGCGCGAAAACAACATTATGAATAACGCTTGCGACGAGAATATGCTTATAACCGTAGGTGATACTCTCTTAAACGACGAATTTATCGACTACGTAAACGACTATATAAAATATGCAAAATCACAAGGCGCTACCGTTTACTTCAACTGGTCGCCTGTTAACGCGTCCGCAATACGAAGCTCAAAAGCAGCACGGTCAGCATTTGAAGAAAAGCTCTCATCTCTCCTTGAATGTGAGCTACTGGAAGACATTGAGAACTGCCTTATAGACGAAAGATATTTTTACGACACGAATTTCCACTTGAACTCTGCGGGAGCGATATATTTTTCGAGAGGTCTTGTTCTTTCCCTTAAGGAAAAGCTGGGAATGGAGGTCACAACCTCTCTTGAGATACCCGACATGCCCGAGCTCCCCGAGGAAGAAACGGTGGTAGTTGCTCCCGGGGACGAAAAAATTCCCTTTGAGGAGTATAAGGGTGAGCCTAACAACGACTACCTCGACGCTTTTGAATACGTACTTTCAGGTTCAACCTATAAAATAGTCAGCATTAAGGACGACTACCTCGCTATGCCCGAGGTCATACTTCCTTCGGTTTATGATGGCAAGAATATAACTGCAGTATCAGAGGGGGCGTTTAGAGGCTGCACCAAGCTCAAAAAAATACACGTCGGAACGACCTACAAGAGCTTTGAAGCGGGTTCGTTCAACGGTTGCGCTACGCTTGAGGGCATTTATTTCTATGAGCTTGACGGCAACAAGCTGACTCCGTCAGCAAACGGACTCCTTGACGGTGCTTCGAGAAAAGCCACCATATATGTTCCCGAGGGGGCAAACTATACTACGGGATATACCTGGAGCAATTACGCCGACAGAATAGAAACCTTTAAAACAGAGGAATGATAATGATAAGGGTTAAAAGATATTTGATCACACTGCTGATATTGATCCTTTGCGTCTCGCTTTCGTCCTGTGGCTTTGTACAGTACATAAAGTACGAAGCACCGAACACGCCTGAAGACTTTACCGCTTCAATTTATGAAAAGCTACGGATGTTAGAGGTTTTTGCGACACTTGACATTTGCGACGAAAGCAAGAGCAGCGAATACAAAGCGACAATACTTGATGCAAAAAACGAGCTTAACGAATGTACCACTCTGTCAGAGCTTGACGAGACATGGGAAAATAAGGTTGCCGAGATATTGCTCGTCGCCATCAAGAGCCACATAAATATGGGCGACTATCGCGAAAGTGAGCAGGAAGATATCAGAGAAATCGTAGCACTCTACGCAAAGGACATAGGTGCATTAAAAGAAAAAAACGAAATTGAAGATTTATTTCGCGACCTTGAGGTAAAAATATACGAGGTAAAGGAAGCTGACGAATGTTATGCCGACGAGCTTTCAAGTCTTAAAAAAAACCTAAAACGCAAAATGAACTTTCTTCCCAAATATCCTGAATATGCAAACGCAGAGGTTGAAGCCATTGAAGCAATCGTTTCTGAATTCAGCTCAAAAATAAGCGAGGCAACTACAAAAGAGAGTGCAAACTCCCTGTTTGAATCATATAAGGAACAATTGCAGGATATTCCCACAAAAAAGGAGCTTGAGCTCCTGAAAAAGCAAAAAGCACTGATATATTGGGAAGATGCACTCCACTCTTTTAATAAAAAACATGCACTTTCTCTTGAAAAAGAAATAGAAGCTCTTTTGTCAAGCATGAAGGATGCAGACAGCTCAAATACTATCAATCTTATGGGAGCCAATTTTATCATTGATGCTTCAAACAATATTGGAAGTGTCGCAATGCCAGATATAAAAAGTATTGTCCCTATTTATCTGAACAATCTGGTATCGGCAGATGAATACCGCAAGGAACACAAAAAGCAAATATTCGATATTGTAGAGTCTTCATTCGATGATATTAAGTCCATTGACAACGTATCAAGGGCAATATCGATCATAGACAACGCAAAAGCCTTTATTCTATCACTTCCAACAAGTGATACGGTTTGGGCGCGGGAAGATAAAGAATTTTTTGAAACTCTCCGAGAGCTTTACGGTGAAAATATTATTGATGTTCCTGAAAAAATGTTCGAGGCTTCGTCATACGAGGAGCTTGCCGCAATAATCGACTTTTACGCATTCTATCAGACGAGCAATACGGAATTTCTAAGAGATACCTTCAGAGTCAAGCTTCTTTATTCATACAAAACTCCCACGTGGGAAAAGAACGAGGTGTATTGGTACTGTGAGCTTATTCGTTCTGCCGTGGGTATCACGGGGTATTTTGAAAAAACGTCCAGCGGAGACTATTTCGTTATAACGCTTATTCCCTATGCCCTCTCCACCAACACCAATGCCTCCGACGGTCCGGTAAAGGTAGACAGATATGATAATCTTGTTGAATTCACTGACACCTCTGTCAATACGCCGAGACCAGACGACTTCAATGATTTCGCATATCTTAAGAAGAACACGAAAAAGCTTTCGGGAATATGGAACACGCAACAGCTTTGGTATGCCTTTGAGCACGGTTACCTTCCCGATGTAATTGACGGCTCACCTGCCGAGAGGACGCTTGATAGGGCAAAAGAAATACTTCGTGATATAATCCACGACGGCATGACCGACGAGCAGAAAATATTTGCAATATTCAACTGGATAGGTGAAAACGTAATTTTTGATGAGGAGTACACAAAATATCTCTATCCCAAGGACAGAGATAACTTCCCCGACGAGCTGGCGGCAACCCTTGCCTCTTTCCATGCCGAAGGTGCATTATTTGACAATCTGGCTGTTTGCGAGGGATTTGCCAAGGCAATGCTCATAATGCTTCGAATAGAGGGAATTGAAAGCTACCGTCTGTTCATTCACGGTTATTCCGACAACGGTATCAACAACCTTGGATACGACGGATACGGCTCTCACGCTCTTGTGGCAATAAAGATGTCCGACGGCAAATTCTACATAAGTGACCCATATGAAGCATATCAACACAATACGTCTTATCCAAAATTCCATCAGTTCCTCATTCCTTGGGAGCTTCACACCACTTTCGTCGGCTCCTGGTCACAGATATTCAAGGAGTTGGTTTTGGGAGATACCATACTTCCTTCTGTAATGGACGGCATGGTCTATAACGAAAGGTCTGTATTTGTTAAAACCGAGCAGGAGCTTATGGATATTATTTATGATTTTACCAACGAAGCAAATACAAAAATTTGTGTCTCGGTATTTGAATATGAAGGAAGAATGACCGAAAAGCTTGACATAGGCAAAAAACTTACCGAGTTTGGTATAACGTACCACAAAGTATCCTACAAGGGACTTGACGAGTACATACTGTATAAAAATTAGTCAAGACCACCGGCCGTGCCGGTGGCTTGCACAAGCCCCCTTAGGGCATGTCATAGGCTGAGCCTATAGGCTCGTCGAAAAGTCTGCCAACCGCACGACTTTCACAGGCATGCCCCTAAAGGGGCTTTAATTATTTGC
>JAGBTY010000013.1 GCA_017631085.1 Clostridia bacterium | reverse complement strand
TTCCACCGAAAAAACCACTCTCCGAAAACGAGGAATTCAAGAGCTTAAAAAATGATATTATACGAGAAGCCATGAAAATTTTGAAGAACGAAGGTTCTTAAAAAGAGGTGCTTCCCCCACCCCGAAAGCACGGAAAAGAATCAAAAAGCAATGATTCGGGTAGCGAAAAGCAAAGCGAAAACAAGAGCGATTACCAAACTAAAAAGAATGAATATTACACATCGAGAAAGCGAGTCTCGGCAACATCGGTAACACGGTTGTTCAAAGGACTCGCTAATATATTCTCCGATAGACTTGGAAACGATGACTCAAAGAAGCTCCCCGTAGTAGATAAACGATTGAGAAAAGAAATCGAAGACAAAAAGAATGCGGAGATGACGATGACTTAATTATGATAACAAAACAAGAAATAGAATATGCAAATTCAATCGACATAGCATCGTTTCTTAAGACGAGAGGTATGTCTACAAAGAGAGTCGGACGTGCCTATGAGTGGCAAGCACCGACAGGAAAGGTATCCATCAAAGGATGCAAATGGTATAGTCACTATGAGCGAGTCGGTGGGTATACTATAGACTTCGTAAAAAAGTATTTTGAATTGGATTTCAAGGAGGCTATGGAAGAATTGCTCGAAAAAAGATACAAATCATCGAGAGATGAAAACATAAGAACATCGATTCCTTTCAGAGTGCCGAGAGCCTACGAAAACAACAAAAGAGTATATAACTATCTTCACTATGACAGATGCATAAGCAAAGATGTATTAGATACATTTATGCGTGAAGGACTCATCTTTGAGGATGCAAAATATCATAGCGCAGTATTCGTAGGAAAGGATTCCGAGGGGGAAATAAAGCACCTACATAAGAGAGCAATAAGCTCATCGAGCTTCAAAGGAAACGTTGAGGGCAGCAACCCGGATTGCAGCTTCAATAGGATAGGTAATTCAAATAAGCTATTCATCTATGAAGCGCCAATAGATATGCTTTCATACATAAGTATCTATTCTGTCAATTGGAAAAACGATTCCCACGTTGCGCTGTGTTCGACCGCATCACTTGCGGCAATAAGAATACTGAAAGAGCATCCGAAAATAGATAGCGTTTACCTCTGTCTTGATCACGACACGGCAGGGATAGAAGGCTCATACCGAATAGCTGAGGAAATCCACGCTCTCGGAAAATACGGCGTGTGGAGAATAGAACCGGAGTATAAGGATTGGAATGAAGAGCTGAAGGCTATGCATGGAAAAGACGCAATTCCCTCATCTGAGAGTCCGAGAATCGAGTATGTAAAAGCTGAGTGTCAAAGCATAGCGGCAGAAGATTTCGAGATGTACAGTTGCTTTGAAAAGAATGAAATTGTCTTCGGAATGAAAACAATACTTTCCAAAATCGGTGAAAATCATAAAGAATACGATGAGGAAACCGTAAATCTTTTTAATCAAATATCCCGTCTTGCATTGGGGCTTTATTGTAAGGAAAGCGGTGAGAGTGCCTCTTCCGTGGCAAGTAAGCTTCAAGATTTATATAAGCCGCACAGAGATTATTTAAATATGAGAGGACGGCAAAAGGAACTGTCGGAATCCTTCGCAAAGATCAACGAAGATACAAATCAATCGCTCCCATTTGCACTTAATGCTATCACTATGTGCGGAGCAATCGAGCGAAGGCTTGAGGAACAAAAACAAAATAATAATATGAGTATAGGAGCAATATAAATGGCTTTGTTATTTACTGCTGTAAAAGCTAAAATAGGAAACGAAAGCGCCGAATTTTTTATAGGCGGTGAGGTTGAAAGCGAAAAGGACTTCGAGTGCAGTACTGTCTATCAGGAGCTGTGCGACAGAGCAGACGGCAGCGAGCTTGAAGCGGATATGACCGTCTACGAATACGGCGAGGGCGAAAAATACGTGGCGAGCTTTGCGGAGCTTGCGTATCTTACCTTGCGTATGGAAAACACGCCGAATTTTCTTGAGTCGCGATGCAATAAGATAAGCGAAAAGCAAATGAGCTTTGATCTGAATGACGGAGCAATGACGATGTAAGGAGTCAATATGAACGGCGTAACAATATTACTTATATCTGCGACTTTTATAGGGATAGTATTCCTCTTAATATCCGCATTTTCTTATATGTATTCCATTGAGGGAATAAAGAATAAGACCGTAGGCGACGGTCAGCACGGAACTGCAAGGTGGGCTTCTCCCAAGGAAATAAAGGATACCTATGCCCATGTACTCTTCGAACCCGAAAAATGGAGAAGCGATGCCTCCTCCCGACCTAAAGAGCAAGGTATAGTCGTAGGATGCACATCATCAAAAACAAGCACAACGGCTCTGGTAGATACGGGTGACGTGCATTGTATGATGATAGGTGCAGCGGGTGTCGGAAAGACAGCCTATTGGTTATATCCCAATATAGAATATGCCTGTGCCTCCGGAATGTCATTTATGACCACGGATACAAAGGGTGACCTTCTCCGAAACTACGGCTCAATAGCAACAAAATACTACGGATACAAGATATCCGTAATAGATCTGAGAAACCCTCTTCGCTCAAGCGGAAATAACCTCTTGCACCTTGTAAACAAGTATATGGATTTATACAAGGCAAATCCTAAAACAATCGAATACAAGGCAAAAGCCGAGAAGTACGCAAAGATCATATCCAAGACCATAATCCTCTCCGGAATGGAATCGGGTAACTTTGGACAGAACAGCTACTTCTACGATGCGGCAGAGGGTATCCTTACTGCATCGATACTGCTCGTTTCCGAATTCTGCGAAAACGATGAAAGACACATAGTTTCGGTATTCAAAATTATACAAGAGCTTCTCGCTCCCGGAAAGGCAAAGGGGAAGAATCAGTTCCAAACATTAATGGAATTGCTCCCTGCGGATCACAAAGCAAAATGGTTTGCCGGTGCGGCACTTAACACAGCCGAGCAGTCTATGGCATCGGTTATGTCAACGGCACTTTCGAGACTTAATTCCTTCCTTGATTCCGAGCTTGAAAATATCTTGTGTAACCCCACCGAGGTGGATGCAGAGGAATTCTGCAAGAGCAAGAGTGCAATATTCATTATTATGCCCGAAGAAGATTCAAGTAAATATTTTATGGTATCTCTCCTTATACAGCAGCTATATCGAGAAATCCTTGTTGTTGCTGATGAGAACAAAGGAAAGCTTGAGAATCGCGTAGTTTTCTATTGCGATGAGTTTGGAACTTTACCTAAGATAGAGTCTGCCGAGATGATGTTCTCGGCATCACGTTCAAGACGAGTAAGCATTGTACCCATAATACAGTCCTTTGCACAGCTTGAAAAGAACTACGGTGAAGAGGGTGCGGAGATAATTATAGATAATACACAGCTAACCGTATTCGGCGGATTTGCACCAAACTCGGAATCGGCTGAGAAGCTCTCAAAATCCCTCGGAACAAGAACGGTGCAGTCAGGCTCTATAAGCAACAGCAAAAACGATCCGTCAAGGTCAATACAAATGATGGAACGTGCGCTGATGACACCGGATGAGCTGAAGTCTCTTCCCAAAGGAACATTCATAGTAATGAAAACAGGCTTCTACCCAATAAAGGTAAAGCTGAAGCTGTTCTTTAATTGGGGTATTAAGTTTGAGGAACAGCCATATAAGGTCGAGGTTAAAAACACATCTCAGATAAAGTACGCGAACAAGGACAAGCTCGTAGCCTCGATAAAAGAGAAATATCCTCAACCGGAAAGAAAGCCTTCGGAAAAGAAGAATGAGGAAGATAGTGATGGCTCGGGTGTAACCGCGAACAATGAAATCCCCAAAAGCAGCATCTATGTCGGAGAAAGCAGAGTGCACAGGCGAGACTCCTCGCATCCCAATAAAATAGAAACCTAACGTGGGCAAAAATTTTGCCCACTGAAGACAAAGAAAGAAGGATGAAATGACAGAATCGAATATAAAGAATTATGACGAGCTTCCTCTTTTTATGAACGCTCGTCAGGTAGCAAACGCATTGGGAATATCCAAAACTACGGCATACGTTCTTATGTCGGACGAGGAATTCCCATCAATCAAGATAGGAACAAGAATACTTGTTGAACGCTCGAAGTTCAAAGAGTGGGTTGAGAAAAGCTCGGAGAGATAAGGTTGTACTATAAGGACGATAAAAGATACAAAGACGGAAACTTTACCTTATTCCCAAATGAAGCTCTGTGTATGGATTTATGTATGGGAGAGATAGCGGTATACCTCTATCTGCTTTTTTGCGAGGACAGAAAGACCTATACCTGCCATCCGAGTATGCCGACTATTGCAAAAGCACTCGGAGCAACGAAACCAACGGTCAAAAAGTACATAGATATGCTCGAGAGCAAAGGACTTATTTATACCGAGAACACTACCATATATACGAAAAAACACGGTAAGGTAAACGGCAACTTAAAGTTCACCATACTCCCTATAAAAACGGTAGCCGATAGATATTTTGAAAAACAATTAAAAAGACAAGAAGCTATACTTCAAGCACAAGAAGCATTGCGTAAATATGAGAAAAAGCGAATGAATGGTAGAAAATAAATATTTATCTGGACTTTCCGTGGGAGTTATGGTATTGTGTGTCTTGAAAGGAGAATAATTCGTGGGTAAACGATTTAACGGAGAAGGAAACGTAAGAAAGCGAAAAGACGGACGGTGGGAATGCAGAATCACGGTTGGGTACGATGAATCGGGAAAGCCCATAGTGAAGAATGCTCTTGCCAAAACATACGAAGGAATACTCGAAAAGCTCGAAGAGTTACAAAAGCTTTATGACGGTGTAGTTGTCGATGGCGAAAAGGAGTATACCGTCGGAGAGTGGATGAACAAATGGCTTGAAGAATACAAAAAGCCGTTTATACGAGCAAACACTTATGACGGATACAGAGATTACGTGGACAGAGCGAGTAAGTATATAGGATACATCAGGCTAACCCGCCTAAAGACCGAGCATATACAGGAAATGTATAACGCCCTTAAGGAGAAGGGCAGAATAAAAGCCGAGAAAGGAAATAAGGGATTAAGCTCTGCGATGGTCAGAAAGGTTCATCTTGTATTGTACAGTTCGTTGGAATATGCGATCAGAGAGAAGAAGATATCCACAAATCCTGCGTTGTATGCAAAACTGCCGAGAAACGATACAAAAGAAAGACGGGTAATGCAGGATGAGGATATGGAAAAATTCATGGAAGCAATAGAAGATATGCCGTATTGGCGCGACGTTTTCTATCTCGAATTGATGACGGGACTCAGGCGAGGTGAGATCTGTGGTCTTATGTGGTCGGATTTCGATGAGTATGACGGAACGTTGCAAATTCAAAGAAGCATAAGCTATAGAAAGGGACAGTTACGCATAGGAGAAACAAAGACCGATGAAGGCACAAGAATGATCGTGCTGCCGGATAGTGCATTCGATATGCTTATTGAACGAAAGTCAAACGCAGTCACGAAATGGATATTCCCGAGACAAGACAACCCCATGCTTCCGATGTATCCAAATGGGTTAAATCAGAAGCTTGGTAAAATACTTAATAAATTAGATATACCGAGAATTACCTTTCACGAACTGCGACACACCTTCGCTACCTATGCCGCCAAGAACGGAGTGGATCCCAAAACTCTTGCAAGTATCCTCGGTCATACCAATGCCTCCTTTACGCTCGATACGTATACCCACGTTACGGGAGATATGCAAAGAAGCGCATCCGGTGTGGTAGAACGGTTTATGGATGATATACTCGGAGACGAACTTGAGGATATGGGAGGAATGGTATTATAAATATTATGGAAGAGAATACTAATAAAAGAGAATACGGAACAGGTTCAGTAAGGCAACTTAAAGACGGCAGATGGGAAGGTACACTAAACGCAGGAGTAGATGAAGAAACCGGAAAGCGAATACGAAAAAGAATTCTTGCGGATAGCGAAGAAGAATGCGAAAAGCAACTTCGTGAACTGATAAAGGAATACAAAAAAGAAAAGGAGCAGAAAAAATCCGCAGAAAAGGATATAGACCGTGATTATACCTTAGGCGAATGGGTCGAGAAGTGGTATAGGCTTTATGCAAGACCGGGAATAAGGGATACAACGGCAGGCACGTATGAGTATAGTATTTATAAGCTGATAATCCCGAGAATAGGTGATTTGAAGCTTCACGAGATTACTCCCGGCAAACTCGATTTGTACGTAGCGGAGCTTCTCGAAAAAGGAAAAATCAGAAGCAAAGGCGAAGAAGATAAAGGATTCTCGACAGAGGTCGTAAGAAAGACACACGCAATCATTAAAACTGCACTTGACAGAGCTGTTTTAGACGGCATGATAAAAATAAATCCTGCAAGGCAAAGCAGAGCACCGTCAAGAAAAAACCAAAAGGTAGCTATTCTTACAAGGGATGAGATGAAACGGTTGATGATTCAAGCCAAAGAGGACGGTTGCTTTGAAATACTTATGCTTGATCTTGCAACAGGACTCAGGCGTGGGGAGCTTCTCGGCTTGAGGTGGGAAGATATCAATTTCAGAAGCGGCACAATGAGTGTACGCCGAGAGGTTGTGCTCGTTAAAGGGAAACCCACAGTAACTCCGCTGAAAAACAAATCCTCCGAGAGAACCGCAATTCTACCGAAGAATATTCTTGAAGTCTTGAAAAGGTACAAGAAAACCGTGGATTCGGAATGGCTCTTCCCATCTCCCATAACCCCTACGAAACCGCGCGATCCTTCGGCAGTCAGAAAAAAGCTTGCGAGAGTATTGGAAAGGGCAAACTGTAAGCATATAAGATTTCACGCATTAAGGCATACATTTGCTACGATGGCGTTGGAATACGGCATAGACGTAAAAACTCTTTCCTCCACACTCGGTCATGCTTCTGTGGACATAACTCTTGATACATATTCCCATTCAAACAAGAAAATGAAAGAAAGCGCAGCCACCGCCATTGATACGTCCTTCGGTAGAAACAAGGGCAAGACCTTGACGTCTCGAAGAAGAACAGAGCAAGCCGAACCCGAAAAGTTTGAAGCATACAAAGGTAAAAAACGCAAACCCGGAACGGGATATGTAAAGCAAATAGGCCCCAACTGTTGGCAAGGCAGATATACGCCTACAATCGACGGAAAGAGGGTGTCAAGAAACGTATATGCGCCAACCGAAGAAGAATGCGAAAAGAAGCTAAAAGAGCTTATAATAAATATAAAGGAAGAAATCAGGGCGGCGAAGCAAGAAATGACAACAGCAATGTCGCAAATGCATTTATAAATTAACCATTGACAAAACCCTAAAAAAGTGTTAAAATGTTTATGTCACCAATCTTTTTTTAATATATCCGCGTATAATGGGAAACAATCCTTGGTAAAAGGTGTTTCCTCTTTTCTTCATCCCATTACGCGGAAAAAAGATTGTGTGACAACAATGGAGAAACACTTTTTCGGTGCACCTCTTCATTGGGGTGCACTTTTTATTTTTCAGGGGATTGTTTAAAGTGGAAATATACCGAATAACCTTCATAGGTCATCGAGAGATCTACGGAAATTATCAACTCGAGGATAGAATCGAGAAGATAATAAAAGAGAAACTCT
>JAGBTY010000012.1 GCA_017631085.1 Clostridia bacterium | reverse complement strand
TATGTGTCATCCTGAGCGAAGTCGAAGTTTTGGGGAGGCTGTGCCGAGCCAAAACCAAGAGACGATGCCCGAATGGGCACGGCTCGCAGGGATCTCCAAAGCCTTACCGAAGGCTTTATAGATAGAAAGAATATATAATATCATAGTGGCATAGTAGATTCCGACACTCCGTGTCGCCTTCCTTTCGTCAGGTTCGACTACGCAAACGATCCACAGGATCGTTTGCTCCGCTCAGAATGACACGGTCGGGGGCGTAAACGAGGGGTTATGCGATTTTTTTGCGGACGACCAATGGTCGTCCCCTACGGCGATAGAAAAATTTTTGTCTTTTGTGACGGGACGCCGAGGACGTCGTCCCCTACAAAAATTCGTTTTCTTTTATCGTAAATTGGGCGTCCCGTGTGTTACCTCGCCTGTCCGAAATAACAAAAAGAAAGCAAGGCTTATTACCCTGCTTTCTCTTTTTGATATCGATAAGTTATTCTTGATCAAAATTAATTCTTTCTTCTTCAACAACAAGAGGACGGTTCATTATTCTCGCATTCATATTCATTATGTATTCCCCAAGGAAGCCTATGAAAAATAGCTGGAGTCCTCCGATAAATGCTATCGTAAGTATTATTGGAAGCGTTCCCGTGGTTATAAACGCATAAGGATCAACGATCTTAAGTATTCCGCAAACTATTCCGCCAAGGAATGAAAGACCGCTCATAAGTACTCCGAGGAATTCAGCAAATCTCAGACCAAATCTGGTATACGAGGTAAAGGAAAGCATTGCCGCATCGTAAAGGCTGAAGAAATTATTGTGTGTCTTTCCCGCTCTTCTCTTTGCCTGCTCGTACTCGACCTTCTTGATCTTCGGTCCAAGCTCCGCAACGATTCCTCTGATAAAGGGCGTGGGGTCCTTAAGATTTCGAAGAACGTCGATAAAGCTCTTGTCGTAAAGACCAAAGCCCGTAAAATGCTCTATCTGCTCTACCTTTGAGAGCTTCTTTATCATTTTGTAATAGATGCTGCGGAGGAAATACATGAATTTGCTTTCCTTACTTGTTGACTTTATTCCGCAAACTATCTTGTTTCCCTTTTCCCATTCCTCAAGGAATACGGGAATAAGCTCGATGGGGTCCTGAAAGTCACAGCATACGCTGATAGTACAGTCGCCCGACGTCTGACAAAGTCCGTAATAGGGGGAATTGAACTGTCCGAAGTTCTTGGAGTTGAAGATGGCGCGTATCTTCGGATTCTGTGCGCATATTCCTCTGAGAAGCTCACGAGTCTTATCCTGCGAACAGTTATCGATAAACAGTATCTCATAATCATACTGGGGAAGCTTCTCCATCTGCTCCACAAGCGCCTGACTTATCGGGACAACATTCTCCTCCTCGTTATAGCAAGGCACCATTATACTTACTTTTTTCATAGCTTTTGCTCCTTAGATCTATTAATTATTTAGAATTTTTAAACCATTCGACAGTTTTCGCGATCCCCTCTTCAAAGGGAGTGCTCGGTACGTATCCCGTATCCTCCTTGAGCGCCGATATATCGGCACAAAGGTACATTACCTGCTTCGGTGCATATGGCACGTCACCTATTCCAAGCTCCGCTTTGGGATCTACGGCATCTCTTATCATTTCGATATATTCGGAAAGCTTGCGCGGCTGTCCGCTACCAAGGCAATAGATGCGTCCATGCTTACCGCTCTCTGCAAGTGCCACCATAGCCTTTGCGATATCTCCGCTATACATATAATCCCATATCTGCTCGGCAGGAGTAAACGAAGGTCTTTCACCTGCCATAAGACGCCTGATCGTCGCGCCTACCATAGAATATTCACCCTCATGAGGTCCGTATACACTGAGTATTCTCGTCCAGATATGCCTCATACCCTCTTTTTCGCACATAACTCGGCTCATCTCTGACGCGCAAAGCTTTGCCATTCCGTATCCGTTTTCGGGAAAGGTTGGTGTTTCACCGTTGAGCTTTCCCTCCACTCTTCCGTATTCAGCCTGCGAGCCCGCGCCGATAAAGGTATGACAGCCAAACCTTTTAGCAAGAGCAACGGCATCAAGGGTATATTTTACGTTTTGGTTTTGCAGATACATATCGTTTCTGCTGCCGCCCGTCGTTCCCTCCCATGCAAAATGGAAGAAAACATCATATTTCTCATTCTCCCTCGGAACGTAGCTCTCCATTACCGAAAGAGGACAATCGATTATCTTCACAAGAGGACTTTTCGGGAGAGTCGCGCTTCTGGGTGAAGCTGCTCTGCACAAAACGAGTATCTCAAATCCTCTTTCTATCATTTCGTCGATAAGAGCTCTGCCGATAGCACCGGTCGCACCCGTTATTACCGCTTTCATATATGTACCTCCATACACTACAAGGGCTGGCTCACCCTATGCCATTTCGCATTCGAATGAGTCAGCCCTCACTGATTATTTGCTTATCCAAGAGCTGCGCTCTATAAATTTGCCTATCTGTCCGTCCATGCACACGCCCACGTCACCGCCGTCACGCATACATTTAGCCCACTCTACCGTATTCTCGATAGCATCTGCAAGATTCCAAACGGGAGTCCATTCGAAAACGCTCTTGAGCTTTGAGCAGTCAAGCTTTAAGAAATTTGCTTCGTGAGGACCGCCGTCGTAACGGTTTTCCCACTTCATTCCTTCACCGTATACAGAGCAGAATAGGTCGACGAGAGCTCCCGTCTTAAAGCAATCGCAATCGTCCGGACCTACGTTATAGTATCCCGCAAATTTACCGTCAAGATACTGCGCCTCTGCTATATAAAGATATGCGAACACAGGCTCAAGCACGTGCTGATACGGTCTTGTAGAATGAGGATTTCTGACGATTATGTCTCTCTTATCAAACGCTGCTCTTATGCAGTCGGGGATTATTCTGTCGTTGGCAAAGTCTCCTCCGCCGATAACATTTCCCGCACGAGCGGTGGATATAGCTACGTGTCCGTCAGCGAAGAAGGAGTCCTTGTAGCTATGAGTTACCAGCTCCGAGCAGGATTTACTGTTGGAATAGGGGTCAAAGCCGTCAAGAGGCTCGTTTTCTCTGTATCCCCATTCCCACTCGTTGTTCTTATATACCTTATCGGTGGTAACATTCAAAAATGACTTTACCGTATCGGTAAGTCTTATGCATTCGAGAACGTTGACAGTTCCCATTACGTTTGTCTCATAGGTATATCTTGGCTCTTTGTAGCTGTCTCTGACAATTGGTTGAGCCGCCAGGTGAATAACTATCTCGGGTCTTGCCGTACAGAAGCAATCCATAAGGGCATCAAGGTCGCGAATATCACCTATGACCGATGTCATTCCCTTTTCTATGTCAGCCATGTAAAAGAGCGACGGAGTCGTTGGGGGCTCAAGAGAGAAGCCTGTTACTTCAGCTCCTGCGTTTTTGAGGACCTTGCACATCCACGAGCCCTTAAAGCCTGTGTGACCTGTAACGAGAACTCTTTTACCTTTATAAAAACTTAAATCAAACATATATCAGTCCCACTTCTTCCACGGAGCCTGTCCGCTGAGCCATATCTTTTCAAGATTTTCCTTGTCTCTCTGGGTATCCATGCACTGCCAGAAGCCATCGTGCTTATAACCCATAAGCTCTCCGGATTTTGCAAGATTTTCAAGGGGAGCTTTTTCAAACACGGTATCGTCGCCGTCGATATAATCAATGACCTTGGGATCAAGTACCATATATCCGCCGTTTATGGGGTTACCGTCTGCATCCTTCTTTTCTCTGAAGGAGGAAATGGTGTTTTCCTTACCCATCTTAATAACACCGAAACGCTGTCCTGCGTTGACTACCGTCATAGTAGCCAGCTTTCCGTGAGACTTATGGAAATTATAAAGGTCACCGATATCAATGTCGCAAACTCCGTCTCCGTAGGTCAGCATAAAGGGCTCGTCGTCAAGATATTTTGCGATTCTCTTGATCCTTCCTCCCGTCATTGTATAAAGACCTGTATCGGCAACGGTTATCTTCCACTGCTCAGTATCCGTGTTATGAACTCTCATTCGGTTTGAATGGTTAGTAAAATCAAATGTCACGTCAGACGTACGCAAAAAATAGTCATTGAAGAAATCCTTGATTATATGCTGTTTATATCCGCAGCAAATTATAAATTCGTTGAAGCCATATGCGGAATAAGACTT
This sequence comes from Clostridia bacterium, assembly GCA_017631085.1. Classification (GTDB taxonomy): domain Bacteria; phylum Bacillota; class Clostridia; order Oscillospirales; family CAG-272; genus HGM12713. The sequence goes on along the minus strand of JAGBTY010000012.1, from coordinate 561 downwards.
CATAATGTGCCAAAGGATAGGCATACCGCCGATCTCTATCATAGGCTTAGGCTTAAGATGCGATTCCTCTGAAATACGAGTACCAAAACCTCCTGCCAAAAGAACAACCTTCATTACTACCTCCCGCCACTGTGTGGCAAAAAATCAAATTGAATATCGGTTATATCATAACCATATATATAATATCACATTTCTTTCTTTTTGTCAACAGATTAGTTATTTTATTAAAATTTGGTGAATTATATTCCATATTATACGAAAAATAAATATATTTAAGCGAAAATATTGATTATGGATAACGGTACTCAAAGCGGACGACCGATGGTCGCCCCCTACGGTGATGGAAAAATTTTTGTCTTTTGTGGCGGGACGCCGAGGACGTCGTCCCCTACAAAAATTCGTTTTCTTTTCGTAGGGGCGTGCATTGCACGTCCGCCCAAAAATGAGATAAAACGGACGACCGATGGTCGCCCCTTCGGTGATGGAAAAATTTTTGTCTTTTGTGGCGGGACGCCGAGGACGTCGTCCCCTACAAAAATTCGTTTTCTTTTCGTAGGGGCG
>JAGBTY010000011.1 GCA_017631085.1 Clostridia bacterium | reverse complement strand
GCCCTTCGGCACTTAACATCTTCTCGAGCTATTTATCTTAGCTTTACTTTTTGTTTGAGTAGTATTCTCAATAAACTCTGACGAGATCAGTATTTGCACTTGCAATGCTTTGTACTTCTCTATTGTTGTTCAATTTTCAATGACCGTTGCTACCCTTTCTTGCGGACAGCTTGACTATTATATCACAACCAAAATCCTTTGTCAATACCTTTTTTCAAATTTTTCAAAAAATTTTTCAGGATACTTCCAAACCCCTTCAGCCATGCTCTCAAGCTCCTCTTGAGGTGAGCTCGTCTATTATAACACTTTTAGTTTGAATTGTCAAGTATTTTTTCAAATTTTTTCAGATTTTAGAAAACAAACAAAGAAACTGTCAAATTCTTTCGCTTATAGCACAAATATGCATAAAAAGAGCGCTGCCGAAGAAGCAACGCTCTTTTTATTATCAGATTATCAGTTACAAACATTATAAGAGAGCTCGTAAAGAGCTGTGATCTTATCTTTTCTCTCTTTGCAACTAGCTTCCATCTTGGCAATCTGTTCAGGCGTAAATCTATCAAGATCTCCGTCCTTGAGTCTTCCCTTGTACATCTGGTCAAGAGTGAGCGCGTAAACGATATCCTCGCTATCGATCACATCGTCTTTCTCAACGACAACGAGATTGCTCTTTCCCTCAAGCAAAAGCTCAACAGCCTTTGCGCCCATACGGGTAGCCGTCAGTCTGTCGCGAAGTGTAGGAGAACCACCTCTTACGATATGAGCAAGTCTTGCAAACTTGGTCTCAACCCCTGTTTCCTGCTGAATGTGATTTGCGAGAACCTCGCCATAACGGATCTTCTTACCATTCTCGTCGATTTTGTATACACCTTCACTTACAAGAACGACCATTCCTCTCTTTCCCTTTACAAGAGAGCTCTTTATTTTGTCAATAGCAAGCTGCTCATCAAAAGGAACCTCGGGGATACAAATCGCGATAGCACCGGTAGCGATACCAGCCTGAAGAGTGAGATCTCCGCAGTCACGTCCCATAACCTCTATTACGTTACAGCGTGCATGTGACTCGCAGGTATCTCTGATACGGTCAACAACGTCTATAACGGTATTCATCGCCGTATCAAATCCGATCGTATAATCACTTGCTGTGATATCATTGTCAATAGTACCCGTAATACCGATGGTGGGGATGCCTCTTACAGCAAGCTCGGTTGCGCCTCTGAATGTACCGTCGCCTCCGATGGCAACGATAGCGTCGATGTTATATTTTTGACATGTAGCGATAGCCTTTTCAATTCCCTCCTCGGTCTTGAATTCAAGACAACGGTTAGAATAAAGGAACGTACCGCCCTTAGTAATAATGTTGGATACAGAGTGAGAAACGAGCGGAATGAGCTTTTCTTCAATAAGTCCGCTATAACCGCCCACTATACCTACAACCTCTATATTTTTTGCAAGAGCTGTTCTTGTCACCGCTCTGATAACAGCATTCATTCCGGGAGCATCTCCACCCGAGGTAAGAACGCCAATTCTTCTAAAATCAGCCATGATATAACACCTTTCCTAAAGAGAAAATTAAATACCTATATATTCTAATACATTATTCGACAAAAATCAATAGAAATAAAGAAAATTTTTATTTTTTACCATTATTATTTTCGCACTCCAAAACAAGAGCAAAGGCATGATTTGCCGATATATTTCTTATATACGATCGGCTCTTCATTGAGGAGAGCGAAAGCCTCTTTACATACTCACCTTTTTCGGTGCTTATGCCCACAAACACGGTACCTACGGGAGTCTCTTCCGTCCCTCCTCCGGGTCCTGCTATTCCCGTGGTAGAAACGCCTATGTCCGAGCCGAGCGCCAAGCGCACTCCCCTTGCCATTTCGCAAGCGGTCTCTCCGGACACCGCACCGTATCTTTCAAGCGTTTCGGCGCTTACTCCTACAAGTTTCATCTTCACATCATTCGTATAGGTCACACAGCCACCGAGGAATACCTCGGACGAGCCCGCAACATCGGTCAGTCTCTTGGCTATAAGTCCACCAGTGCAGGATTCTGCCGATGAAAGTGTAAGCCCTTTCCTTTTCAAATGCTTGATAGCGGCGTTTTCAAGAGTATCCGCATCAACACCGTAGATATATTTTCCCACCTCGGTTGCAGAAATATTCGCTATCATTTCTTCGCACATGCGGTCGGCATCTTCCTTTGTGCTTGCTCTTGCCGTTACGCGAAGGCGCACCTCTCCCTCCTTGCAGTAAGGAGCGACAGTGGGATTGTGCGCGTTTTGCATAAGTCCCTTAAGCGCTGTTTCGACCGAAGACTCGCCCATTCCGAAGATATTGACGTTATGGCTTATAAGCATTGATTCTCTTCTGCTGTGAAGATACGGCTCAACCTCCTCATTAAAAATAGGAACAAGCTCATTGGGAGGACCGGGAAGCATTATAACGGTCTTGTTTTTTTCTTCATCATATAATGCAAGCGCGGGGGCAGTTCCGTAATTGTTTGTGAACACTATCGCACCCTCGGGCATCATCGCCTGCTTTTTGTTGTTTTCGGTCATCACCCTTCCCGTTCGGGAAAAATACTCCTCTATTCTCGCAAGTGATTGATCATGAAGATACATTTTTCTGCCAAAAAAGTCGGAAACGGTTTCCTTTGTCAGATCGTCATACGTCGGCCCGAGACCTCCGCTGGTTATAACGAGGTCGTTCTCATCTATCGCAAGCTTCAGTGCACGGCGAAGCCTTTCGGGATTATCGCCAACTGCCGTGTGTCGGTATACGTTTATTCCGAGATCGGCAAGACGTGTCGAAAGGAAAGCCGCATTTGTATTGACGATATCGCCAAGCAAAAGCTCGGTTCCCACACAAAGTATCTCCGCGCTGTTTATGGTATTGTTATCGTTCATAACAGTTATCCTCTCCAAGAAAATTTTTGTTTATACAAATCGGGTGTCGCACGTGTAGGCGCGACACCCCAAATAAAATATTCTTATTTATTTCTTATGGTGACGTCGAGCTGATTATAAGGAATCTCTATGTTAGCATTCTCAATCGCACGCTTTCCTTCTGTAAGCAAATATTCCTTTACAGCAAAGAACTTGGAAGCGGGAGCCCACACTCTTACAGTGAATTCCACAGAAGAATCGTTCATAGCCGAGAACAATATTGCGGGAGCGGGATCCTTAAGACCGTCCTCGCAGCCTTCAACAACCTCGGCAAGTATCTTTTTGACCTGCTCAATATCAGCATCATAAGAAACGTCAAACAGCACTTGAACTCTTCTGTTAGCCTCTCTTGAATAGTTTACGATAGTAGAGCTTGTCATAGTTCCGTTAGGAACGGAAACAGTGAGATTATCCGGTGTCTTAAGAACAGTATAGAAAATACCTACCTCGACGACAGTACCGCTTTTATCCGAGATCTCAACAAAATCACCCTTTGCAATAGGACGGAATATGAGCAGCATAATACCGCCCATCATATTTGAGAAAGAGCCCTGAACCGCAAGAGCGATAGCGGCGCCGGCTGTAGCAAAAACCGTTATTACAGATGCCATGGGCACACCGAGTATAGCAACTATTGTAACGATGAGAACACAATTAAGAGCGATCTTCATAAAGCTCGAAATAAAGGTACGCGCAGTAGGATCGATTTTATTGTGCTTCTCTCCGTTCGGAAAAATCTTAATTATAAATTTAATCAAGAGTCTACCGATCACGAGTACAAGAAGAGCCAAAATAAGTTTTCCTGCGACACTTACACACGTGTCTACTATTTTTGAAAGAATTTGTTCCCAGTTCATTTTTTTCTCCTATAAAAATCAGTCCGGCTGGACTGTAAGTATTTTGTATGCACATAATGAGGTGAAAAAATCAGCCTCTAACACACCCCATTATTATAGCACACAATCCCCTTTTTTTCAAGTGTTTTTTTCTATTTGTTGATTTACGTCGGTTTATATGATATAATCTCCTTAGAAGTGAGGTGTTTTTATGGAGAAATGTTACCTTTGTCCGCGAAATTGCGGCACCGACAGAGCTGCCGGAGAGCTTGGCTTTTGCCGCGAGGGCGACAGCATACGCATAGCAAGATATTCCCTTCATATGTGGGAGGAGCCGCTCATCAGCGGCAAGCGTGGCTCGGGAACGATATTTTTCAGCGGCTGTAACCTAAAATGCGAGTTCTGTCAGAACAGAGTGATCAGCCACGGCAGTAAGGGCGAGAGCATCTCTGTTGAACGTCTGTGCGAAATAATGCTTGAGCTTCAGTCAATGGGTGCCGAAAACATAAACCTCGTTACCCCCACTCATTTTGCAGATAAGATAGCAGAGGCACTTCGCGAGGTAAAAAAGGATCTTTCCATTCCCGTCGTCTATAACACGTCGAGCTATGAAAAGGTGGATACCCTAAGAATGCTTGACGGACTTGTGGACATATATCTGCCCGACTATAAATATTTTTCGGATGAGCTTGCCTTGAAATATTCCTTTGCCAAGGATTACAGGATGATCGCCGAGGCGGCAATTGCAGAAATGTTCAGACAAACGGGATCCGTGCTCATAGAGAACGGCATTATGAAAAAAGGAATTATAATAAGACATCTCGTTCTTCCCTCCTGCCGACGCGACAGCATCGCCGTACTCGAGAGGATATCCGAGCTCTTGCCCAAGGACAATATACTCGTTAGCGTTATGAGTCAGTACACCCCCGAGTTTGCCATCAAGGCAGATACAAAGCACAAGGAGCTGAGAAGAGCCATCACAAGCTTTGAATACTCATCTGTGTCCGAACGCGCCATATCCCTTGGACTTGACGGCTTCTTTCAGGAAAAGAGCTCCGCCACCTCCGAATACACCCCCGATTTTTGATTTTTCGCTAAAAGAGGAGTGATTTTTGTGCAAATACAACAAAACTCGCTTCTCTTTTTCTATATTTCAACGGCAAAAAAGTATAAAAATAATCTTGCAAAAGTTCTAATATTATAGTATAATGGTTGTGTTGAGTACTTTTTTGGCACTTTTAGGCATATTAACTATATATTACCTGATTGATAAAAATTGTTATTCAAATATACATCACATTACCCCAAAAAGGAGGAACAGCCCTATGGCTACAATTGAAACAAAAAGAATAAGAAACATCGCACTGCTCGGTCACGGAGGATCAGGAAAGACCTCTCTTGCTGAGTCAATGATCTATATGTGTGGCGGCACTGACCGTCTCGGAAAGGTAG
>JAGBTY010000010.1 GCA_017631085.1 Clostridia bacterium | reverse complement strand
CCTTCGGCAAATGATGTTGGCTACGCCAATGATGACGGCTTCGCCTAATGATGTGTGCCTGACGGCACATTGGGCAAACATCGCATCATTGCGGAACAAAGTGGAGCAACATCATATTTGCGAAGCAAATGCATCATATCGTCGCAGGCACAAGCTGTGGTGCAAAAGAAAATGCTGTATACCGTATACGAGCCATACCCCAAGATAGAGAAAATTACAGATGGAGCGCTTATAGTGAAGAAGTAACCTATACAAGCAATCAAACGTAATACTATAGCTTGATCAATAAAAGCGGTGAGCTTATGCTCACCGCTTTTTATCTCTTTCTAAATTAAAAGTCAAACGCAAAACAAGGGCGGAGAGTTAAACCTCTCCGCCCTTGTTTTATATTTAAATGATATCGTTAACAAAATACGCATTGGTGCAGGCATGCTTTCCCTTTTTGTCTGTTATGGTCAAGCGGAAATATATATCGTTTGGCTTTACGTCAAATGTAGCCTCTGTAAGCTCCTCACCATCTTCACAAATAGCAGACCAAGCGTATCTTCTGCCTGTGTTATAGTTTATTCGATACGCATCGGAGCATTTTACGTGTACCTTGCCGTCCTCATACCAAAGCTCGTATATTTCGGGTGCTTCGGATGCGTAAAAGTTACCCGCAAGGATCGCATCTGTGACCGTTCTGTACTCAAGCTTCTCTGCCTTGATAACGGTAAATGCCCAGCCTGAATCATACATCTGAGTTCCCTTTTTTCTGACAGGATTATGGTTGTCGTCTCCGCCTACGCAGTATATTTTCTCTCCGCCGCGAAGAATATCGTCATATACTCTTGAATTGTAATCGTCATAACCTTCGGCGAGACATGCTCCGTTGAACATCTCCATAGCGTGCATTCCGTGATATCCCATATATTCGCCATAATCCTCAAGGGACCATGATGGGTGATTATACGTTACAAAGAATCCTGCGTTTCGTATCTTCGTCATATTGTCAGAAATTCCTTCAGAAGAGTACACTCTTTCGTAATCGGGTTGCGTTTCGTCGAATTTTATAAGCTCACGGCTTTTGGGCGCATTTCCGAAAAGATAACGTGATCTGTGCCAGCAGGGCTGTATCTCGGTATCGGGATCAAGCGCAATACAACAAAAATGGCAGGTCTTACTGATCTCATATCCTGCGCCCGTTTTCGTTGCAGGTGCGTTAGTCTCGACCTCAAATCCGTTAAGAGCGAGAAAAGTATCGTCGCAAAGCTCGGGGTGTCGTATAAAAATATCGTGATCGGTGTAGGCTACGATAGAATATCCCAAGGATCTGTACAGTTCCTTTACCTCCTCGGGAGAAAGTGTTCCATCGGAAAGAGTTGTATGACAGTGAAAATTTGCTTTATAGAAATTTCCCTCCTTGGGAAGCAGATACCTTTTCATATTTTTCTTCTCCTTTTACTCGAGAAAATACTAAACATTGTTTTTGATTTTATATATAATTCTTATTATTTTGTTGCTTCCTCAATGACCTGTGGAGGAACAGAGAAATCGGTCATGCCGATATTGTAGTATATAAACGATGCTTTTTCGTCATTTTCAAGATCGAAATTATACTCGCACTCTACGTATGCTATTTTTCCATCGTTTACCTTTATAATACTGCTGTAGCAATACATTGTTTTCCATTCAGTTCCCTGGAAATTTGTATATTCAGCCTCAATGATCTCCGAGCAATTATAGGATGCCGTTTCGGGATCATAGGTGAATTTATCAAAATTATCAGCAAAGGAAACCCTTATGACAGGCTCTGTTGAAGCAGATACAAACCATTCACCTGTAGTACCTTCTTTTATTTCAAATTTTCCGGTTTCTTGATTCTTAACATACGTCGTATACGTTCCATCGGAATTCTTCTGGGAGTAAAACTCGCGTCCCCATGCTCCAGGAATACAATAATACACCGTATCTTCATCTATCATACAGTGTCTTGTGTCCTCAGAGTCAACACCACCAATGTATACATACATAGAAAAGTTCGTAAGCTCAAAATTTTCAAATGTCTCATTCCATTCGGTAGCATTATCAAGCTGTGACTCTACCTCCTTGGTTTCAACCTTCTCATAATTACAGATCTGACATACGTAAGTCATTGTAATAGAAGAATCGGAATATTCGACCTCAGGATTTGCGTAATGATGCTCTTCTTTCTCAAATGCCTCAAAGCAACCGTCCACATTACATGCTTTCCAATGGAAATTCTCGCTGTATGTATAGTCCTCCGCAAATTCATGCTCATGCTCGGGCGCTGTATTGACCTTGGTGTTTTTCTTACCGCAAACCTTACACTCATTGTAAGGAGCTCCGTCAGCGTCATACTTGACCTCAAAATCGTGCTCTTCCCTGTCTTCGTAAAGGTCGCAGTTTGCATTTTCACATGCGTGCCAATGGTAATCGCTGTCGCTTGTCCATTCCTCTTCAAATACGTGATCGTGATCGTCGCACGAAGCCAAGATCAAGACCAAACCAAAGCACATACACATTACAAGCATAAGACTCAATAATTTTTTCATATTTCTTCTCCTTTTTATGTAAAATAATTACACCATAGTTATTGTATCACAATTACCACACACTGTCAACCGATATATGAATAAAGAGAAAATTTTTGTTTTTTTCTTTTTATATTGAAAAACGTAGGACAATATGGTAAAATAATATTATATCTTAGTGTTATTTGAAAGGATCACAAAATGAAGCTTAACTATAAACGTGTAATACTTGTAGGTATGGCGTTCTTTCTCATAAGTGCATTCTGGCAGGCTTATGATGCTATCATACCTTTAATACTGACCAACCATTTCGGTCTTCCCCAAATGGCTTCAGGTGTAATAATGTCAATAGATAACGTACTTGCCGTATTCATGCTTCCTATATTTGGAGCATTGTCCGACAAGGTAAACACAAAATATGGGAAAAGAACTCCCTTTATCCTCATAGGCTCTGTTATCGCTATTATATCCTTTATCGGACTTACCTTTATCGACAACTATCAGCTAGCCAAGGTCATCGGCGAAGGTATTCCTGAAATCAAGCAAGGACTTATGACCGATGCGGAATTCAGCGAACACATAAGACAGCTTGCGGTTCAGCTTACTATTGAAAATCCATTGCCCCTCATCGGATTTATTGCAACCCTCCTCCTTGTTCTCATTGCGATGGCGACCTTCCGTTCTCCCGCCGTGGCTCTTATGCCCGACGTAACGGTAAAGCCTCTCCGTTCAAAAGCAAACGCAATAATCAATCTTATGGGTACAGCAGGCGGTATTCTTGTTCTCGCCCTTGGTATAGTATTTGCAACAAGTAAACACCACTATATGAAATACACCCCATATGTCGTCGCCGTAACGGCTATAATGTTTGTAGGGCTTCTTATATTCGTTCTGTCGGTAAAGGAAAAGAAATGGGCAAAAGAGATGGAAGAGGAAACTGTTGCTCTCGGACTTAATGATACCGATATTTCTTCCGACACCAGAGGCAGAAAGCTATCGCGTCCGGAGCTTCGTTCACTTCTTTTGATACTTGCTTCCGTCGCCCTCTGGTATATCGGATATAATTCCATAACAAGTAAATATTCGGTCTACGCAACAAATATTTTAGGATTCGACTTTAATCTGACACTTATTATAGCTCAGGCAGCAGCAATAGTATCTTATATCCCCGTTGGAATAATCGCTACAAAAATCGGAAGAAGAAAGACCGTACTTGCTGGCATACTCTTGCTCACCTCTGCTTTCTTCGTTGGAAACTTTATTGAGCCTACAACTCCCGAGATCATAATGTATCCAGTATTCATACTTGCAGGTATGGGTTGGGCAACGATAAATGTAAACTCCTTCCCCATGGTAGTTGAGCTTGCCAAAGGAGGCGACATAGGCAAATACACAGGCTATTATTACACCGCTTCCATGTCGGCACAGATAGTAGCTCCTATTCTTTCTGGATTCCTTTATGATAATATCGGAATGAGATACGTCTTCTTTGCCTTCGGTACTGTATTCGTGCTCTTCTCCTTTATCACAATGTTCTTTGTAAAGCACGGCGATTCAAAGCCGATAAAGAAAAATAGCGCCCTCGAACACCTTGACACAGACGACTAATAAACCAATAAATATATTTATATAACAAGAAAGGTAACTAAAATGACTGTTGCAACACAAACGTTTATAAATGAAATAGATACCCTTGCAGAAAAAAGAAAAAATGAAATTCTTGCAGCAGAGGACTCTCTCCTTATCAGCGGCAAAACATATTACGTCAGCAACGACGGAGACGACAAAAATGACGGACTTTCTCCCGATACGCCTTGGAAAACACTGGACAGAGTATCAAATGCTGACCTCGCCTTCGGAGACGGTGTTCTCTTCAAAAGAGGTGACCTTTTCAGAGGTTCGATAAACACAAAAGCCGGTGTCACCTACGGCGCTTACGGAAATGGAGATAAACCCAGGTTTTACGGTGGAGACAGACCCCTTAACGATCCAAAGCTTTGGGTAGAGGTCGACCGCGAGCATCACATCTGGAAATGGCAGGAAAAGATACTTGATGTTGGAACTCTTGTTTTTGACGAAGGAAAAGCACATTCGGTAAAGCTTATTCCTTCCTATATTAACGGACGCTTTGTTTGCAGAAACGACGAGAACAAGCTTTTTGACATGAAAGAGGAAATGGTACGTGACCTTGACCTCTATTGGCATTTTGAGGATAAATTCTCCACATCTCCCTCAAAAGGAGAAAGCTTCCCTATCCCCGATCTTCATGACACCCTCTATGGTGGCGATCTTTATCTCCGCTGCGACAAGGGTAATCCTGCTACTGTTTACAGCTCTATTGAGCCTGTAGCAAAACGCCATATGTTTTACGTTTCTACAAATGACAACGTAACTATCGATAACGTCTGCATTAAATACATAGGTCAACACGCAATAGGTGCAGGAACGGTAAGCGGACTTCACGTTTCCAACTGTGAAATAGGCTGGATCGGTGGCTCGATCCAACACTATCTCGGTACAGATCCCAACTACCCGCAGGGTGGAAGAGGAACTGTTACACGATACGGTAATGCTGTTGAGATATACGGAGGCTGTAAGGACTACAGAGTATCAAACTGCTACATATATCAGGTATACGATGCAGGAATCACCCATCAGGTTACCACGAACGGAAGGAAATACGCCATGGAGGATGTCCTCTATGAAAATAACCTTATCGAATACTGCGTATACGGTATCGAATATTTCCTTGATATAAATCTTGATGACGACGGAAGCTACATGAAGGGCGTTGAAATGAAGGGTAACATTATTCGTCATTCGGGCTACGGATGGGGACAGCAAAGACACAACACCCACACTCCCGCGCACATCAAGGGTTGGAGTTATCATAACCGCGCTTCCGATTATTCCATACATGACAACATATTCGACCGTGCCGCTTACAGAATGTTACATCTCGTTGCAAAGGACGAGGCAAGTCTCCCCAAAATGTATAATAATACATACATCCAGCATGACGGTGGAATGCTCGGTCAGTACGGAGCGAATAACGTAGCAGAACCCGAAATACTTACATTTGACGATGCTGTCGAGGAAAAGATCGAAAAGACATTCGGAGACAAAAACGCGAAGGTCTATATTATTAAGTAATAGAAAAAATCTCCAGGTCCGTAAAGGGCTTGGAGATTTTTGTTAACAGCGCCCCGCCACTGCCGCTTGTCTCTGCACTTCGCGTCTCTTGGTGGCGTCTCCAGAGAACGAAAAAAGCAACCCTATAATGTGTCCTTTGCCATCGGCGCCCCGCCACCGTCGCATAGTCGCAGCCTATCGCCTGCGCCACTCGGCTCTGTCTGCTCCTTGCTTTGGGCGGTTTCGGTGGCATAAAACGATACTTAATCGTTTTATGCTCACCTACCCGTAATTGAACCGATTCTGCAATACCTACGGTATACAGAGCCGCTTCGCGTCTCTTGGTGGCGTCTCCAGAGAACGAAAAAAGCAACCCTATTGGGTTGCTTCGTTCTCTGGAGGCGCCACCCGGATTTGAACCGGGGCGTAAAGGTTTTGCAGACCTCTGCCTTACCGCTTGGCTATGGCGCCGTTTATGTGTCGGTTTTCAATTCCCTCGTGGGATCAAAGAACCGAGTATATTATAACAGCCTTTCGGCTATTTTACTGAAATAATTAAGGGCACGTTTTTTATTCGTGCCCGTACTGGAGCGGATTACGGGGCTCGAACCCGCCACCTTCGCCTTGGCAAGGCGACGCTCTACCAAATGAGCTAAATCCGCAT
>JAGBTY010000009.1 GCA_017631085.1 Clostridia bacterium | reverse complement strand
TCGGCATGGAAAAAAATAAAGCCTGACAAAGCTTTAAGAGAGAAGATATTACATGGTTTGGTAAACGCAAAGGAACGTGAGGAATGGCAACGTGAGGGTGGCAGATTTATTCCTATGGCCGCGGCTTGGCTCGATGGACAGAGGTGGGAGGACGAGGATCTTTGCAGAAGCCGAGACAGACCGAGGGGTGAGAGACATCTATCCACGTGGGATAGCTCTGGTGAGAGTGCCTCATACGGTAACTCCGAAGATTTCTTTGAGCTCGCCCTCAAACGAAGCTACGAGAAAATGAGGGAATAGATGTGTGTTTGTGTAAGGTGAGTGATACAAAATAAGTACTTGACTTTGTTTTACATTCGTGATATAATTAAATGAATATTTAAAATTTACCATCGGAGGTAACACATATGAGTTCCAATATCAATACTCCCGCTCTTTCCGAGCAGGAGATTGTAAGACGAGAGAAGCTTCAGAAGCTTGCGTCCGAAAATAAAAATCCCTACCTCAAGACTCGTTTTGAGGTGACACACCATTCAACAGAGATAGTCGATGGCTTCGATGCTCTTGAGGGCAAGGTATGCTCTATCGCAGGTCGTCTTATGTCCAAGAGAGTCATGGGTAAAGCGGCGTTTATTCACGTATCCGACCGTGACGGCGAGCTTCAGGTATACGTAAAGCGTGACGATATAGGCGAGGAGGAATACGCTTCCTTCAAAAAGGATTATGATATCGGTGATATCGTGGGTGTCAAGGGCTTTGTCTTCAAGACGAACAGCGGTGAGGTATCTCTTCATGCAGAGAATCTGGAGATGCTTTCAAAGGCTCTTCGCCCTCTTCCCGAGAAGTTCAACGGTCTGAAGGACATCGACGCAAAGTACCGTCACCGCGAGGTAGACCTTATTATGAACGCGGACGTCCGCAAGACCTTTATCATGCGTAGTAAGATAATCGAATTTCTCAGAAGCTATCTCAACGAAAGAGGATATCTTGAGGTGGATACTCCCATTCTCAACACAATAGAGATAGGTGCTTCCGCAAGACCTTTTGTAACACACCACAATACTCTCGACATAGATATGTTCCTTCGTATCGAAACAGAGCTTTATCTCAAGCGTCTTATCGTCGGTGGATTCGAGAAGGTTTACGAGGTAGGCCGTATATTCAGAAACGAGGGTATGGACCCAAGACACAACCCTGAATTTACCTCTGTGGAGATGTATCAGGCTTACGCAAACTACACCGACATGATGGATCTTATCGAGGATATGTACCGTCAGATGACTCTGAAGATATGCGGCAAGTCTGTCATTCCTTACGGTGAGAACGAGATAGATATGGTATCCCCCTGGAAGAGATACACAATGGCTGAAGCGGTCAAGCTCTATTCGGGCGAGGATTATGACACGTGGGCAGACGATGCGGCGGCAAGAGAGATCGCAAAGAAGCATCACGTTGAGCTTGAGCGAGGCGAGGATTCCACCAAGGGTGACGTTCTTTCGGCTCTCTTTGAGGAATTTGTTGAGGACAAGCTGATACAGCCTACCTTCATTTTCAAGTATCCCGTTGAGGTGTCTCCTCTTGCAAAGCGTTGTCCTGACGACACTCTCTTTACCGAAAGATTTGAATACTATATCAACGGTATGGAGATGGGTAACGCATTCTCCGAGCTTAACGACCCAATCGACCAGAGAGAGCGTTTTGTTGCGCAGCTTAAGGCGCGTGAGGCTCAAGGAATCAGCGGAGCAAGTCTTGACGAGGACTTTCTCATGGCTCTGGAGCAGGGAATGCCTCCCACAGGCGGTCTCGGACTTGGTCTTGACAGACTTTGTATGCTTCTTACAAACAACACCAATATCAGAGACGTTATCCTTTTCCCCACGATGAAGCCTCTCGCGGCAGGCGAGAACGCTCCCGCAGAAGAGGAAGCAGGAGAATAAAATTTATTTCCAATAAGAACAGTAATACCCCGACAGACCGTAAAGATCTGTCGGGGCGATTTTTTATTGAAAATATCTATTCTTCCGAGTACAGTTCGTCGTAGTACCAATGCATAGGGTTTTCGAGGATATATTTCAAATGTTCTTCGTAATCCTCTCGATTTCGAATAATGTGGTCATGAAAACCTCGTTGCCAAATGTTTTCTCCATATTCTTTATTGCAAAAACGTTTAAACGTTGATACAAAATGAGGCACCGTCTGAGTTTGTTTTGTAGGGGACGACGTCCTCGGCGTCCCGTTCCCCAACACGATCAACATAATGTGAATATGGTTTGGCATTATAACATATTTTTCAACCGAAAGACAGTCATAAAAATTATTTAATTGGTTTATGTATGTATTTGCAATTTCCCCTAACGGTGATAAATCCGTGCTATATGACGGGACGCCGAGGACGTCGTCCCCTACAATACGAGAGAGGAGACAACGTCTGTTTTTCGTACAAATCGTTATGAAGTAAGCACCGACGGTATTATAATCCGCGCCGTACATTCGTGTGGCTTTCCTTTTCGGCAATTCTTTTTCTTTATCCATTATCTTTACCGCATCATTATATCAAAAACAATATCAAATGTCACCGCCAAGTGAGCGTGATATCTCGCCTGCCACATCTCTGTTCATCGACGACAAGAGCCACATTTTAACGTAAGCCGCAATTGGAGCGATATTCTTTATGGGAATTATTCCAAGCTCAGAAAAGACGGTAGCGCTTTCGTAAAAATCTCCGTCATAGATGCCCGTGGCATATACCTTGATACCTGCCTTTTTCGCTTCGGTGAAGAATTTCAGAGCCGCCTCAGAGGAGGTGTTGAGTGTTCCCGAATGATATGTGTTCATTATTATATATTTTACGCGCTCGTCAAGCTTCGGGTATTTCATACCAACGTAGGACGATAGAACGAGAATGGAGTTGCTTTCCTCGTCTATCTTTTCCGTGGAGAGCGTGTCTGTTTCGTCGTCTTTTTCGGTATATTCCCGATTTCTGACGAAATTATCTCCTTCAAAATGACCGTATGGGCAGGACATAACGCTTCCGACCTCGTCGGAATACGCAACAGGACCGAGAAGCCGTGTTGCTCTGTGAACCAGCACGGTGTGGGAACTTTCATTGCGGTATACCGCGAAAGTGCCTCTTCCGCCCTTTGCCTCTATGAAACGTATCGCGCCTCTGATGTTGTCCAGGGCGTTGGTCCTCTCGTGTTCGATAGGTCTTGCTGCCGAGACGATACAGACGGGTATGGAGGAAAGTCCTATGGCGTATCCTATAGCAGCGGCGGAATATGCGAGAGTGTCTGTTCCGTGAGTTACGACGATACCGTCATAGTCGCCTGATATATGCTCTTTTACGCAACGTATAAGCTTCTTCAGGTGCTCACCCGTATTGTTCTCGCTGAGATCCGTATAAGGCTCGCAAACCTCATATTCAAAATCAACGGCGTATTTCTTCTCGTACGCCTTTATTATTTTATAGGGCTTTGATCGGTCGGCATACATTACGCCGTCTTCAAGGGTACTGCCTATCGTACCGCCTGTGAATATAAAAAGTACCTTCATTTGTTTTTTGTTAGGGGAACTTTTGCAAAAGTTCCCCTATGACCCTTCAAAAACTTTTAAAAATAAACAATATGGTGCGCAAGAATGCGAAGTATTCTTGCCTTCGAGCGAAGCGAGAT
>JAGBTY010000008.1 GCA_017631085.1 Clostridia bacterium | reverse complement strand
TTTGTATTTCGCACTTTTTGCTTTGCTTTGTACTTATCTCTCTTGTTGTTCAATTTTCAATGACCATTCCACCACCCGCTCTCGCGGACAGCTTGACTATTATACCACCTTTTCTTCTCCTTGTCAATACCTTTTTTGAAATTTTTTTCGATTTTTTTCAAGATATTTTTCAGAGCAATTTCGGAAGCTTGATTATTTTATCACAAACTTCCTTTTTTGTCAACACTTTTTTTAATTTTTTTCAAAAAAACGTATAGATTCGTCCTTTTGTACAAACAATAATGCCATAATCGCGTTTTGAGGTATTAAATGCTTACAGCCTTTATACGAACGATCATTATTTATATCGTATTGAATATATCTATGCGTCTTATGGGAAAAAGACAGATAGGAGAGCTTGAACTTTCGGAATTCATTACAACCTTACTGATATCCGAAATAGCATCTCTGCCGATCACAGAAAATAACATCCCCTTCTCATTAGCTCTTATTCCTATATTGACTCTTCTTTTGCTTGAGTTAACGTCTTCCCTTTTAATAGTCCGCTCAACACGAATGAGTAAGCTTTTGACGACTCGTCCAATAACCTTGATAAAGGATGGAATGATGCTTCAAAAGAACATGAACAAGGCGAAGATATCCGCAGAAGAGCTTATCTGCGAACTGAGAATGAACGGCATCACCGATATCAGAGAAGTCATGTATGCCATTCTTGAGCAAAGCGGTAAAATATGTGTCATACCCAAGGTGTCAACTAAACCTCCCACAGCAGCCGATTTAAAAATGTCTCTTACGGAGCAAGGAATTTATCATATAGTAATTGATAAATCTGTAATAAATCTTCACACTCTTAAAGAATTAAACCTTTCGGAGAACGAAATATCGGCGATCCTCAAAAAATCAGGGATAAAGCTTGACGACGTATTTCTTATGGTAATGAATGATAACAGAGATTTTCAGATAGTACGAAAGGAATGATTTTATGAAGGATATATTGTCTGTTTCTTTTTTAGCACTTTTTCTGATATCCGTTATTTCATGTAACTGCTTTTATATGTATCAAAATGCCGATTATATTTACAGCACTGTCGATTCGATATCCAAGGAAGAAGATTCCGAAGAAACGATTTCGGCTCTTGAGACCTTTTGGAAGGATAATAAAAAATATATTGCCCTATCAGTAGGCTTTCAAGAAATAGACAAGATAGAAGATCTGATATCTAATCTCAGGTCTGCATACGATTCAGCAAATGCAGAGGAGCTTGAGAAAACAAAAGCCTTGCTTAAAAACGCAAGCAGGCTTTTAACCAGATATGAAAGATTTCATCTTGAAAATTTACTGTAACAAAACCGAGCTCAGTTTGAATGTATCGTTGATCGATAATTATTCGAACAGAGCTCGGTTGTTTTCTTCATTTTATATTATATTCTTTTCTGTATTTACCGCACGAATAGATCTCTCGGTATACCTCGCTACCGCTTTCATCTTCATCCACATCGCTCTCAAACAGATCTTTGGCATAAAGTTTTTGAGAAATATATCTCGTAACAGTGGTTTTTTCTGCTCCTATTGCATATTCCTTGCTGGATTCAATGTGAAATCCTTTGATCTCTTCCACGGAGTCATCAAGTTTTTTGCTTCTTAACTCATAAATTGAAACACTTTTCTCAGGCTTATCAATATTTATCAGTCCATCCACATTGTCTCCAAAAGAATAAGCAAGTACAACATCCTCTCCGGTATTTAAATCAGAGAACTCATACATGACAGTTATATTTGCGCCATTATTAAGGGTGGTTGTTTTATCACCGCTCCAGCGATCGTTTCTGTATATCATAACACAATTCATGTCCAGCGCATTAAAAGAGTGAAGCACCGAATATTCTTTTGGCAATGAAGCACATAAAAATTGAACATCAAAATTACTGTATGCCGTCATAAACATTATATCAGCATCATAGCTCTCAAGTTTTTTAATTACTCCCGAAGAATAATTTGCAGAGTCGGTTACATTCGAATTTCCTGCATAAGAAACATATGTAATATCAAAAGTATCTGTCTTTACTCGTATATCTTCCAAAATACTTAATCGTGTCTCTGACTCACTATTCACATTTTCAAACAGTAAATCGCAAAACTTGTCCATTGCGGAGCATCTTTGGTATTTATCATCTGATAAAACAACAATACCTTTACTGTTATTTAATATGTACCCTTCATCAGATAATACATATCCGTATCGCTCAAGATCAGAAGAAAGATATATAGCTCTACCGCCGTACTTGCTTGTGAAATCCTTCTCACTGCAAACATCAAGAATATATCCGCTTCGCTCACAAATTATACGGGAAAGAAATTCTGCTTCTGCTTCGCCAACGTTTTCGTCGTAAACTATACAGTATTCCTCAAGCAAATATCCGTTAAGATATGATTTCTTTATCTCATACTCGCCTTTAAACAGTATGCTTTCTCTAATATCCAAAATGTTTTCGGATTTTAGTCTCGGTAAAATATCGGACAAAAACCTTTCAAGTGCAACAGACGAAGCCTCATCTGTCTTTCCGCCTATTACATAACTATCACCGACACATCCGCAAAAATAATCCTCTTCCCTAAAATATCTCATTGCGCCAATTGCAATATCTGTCTCCGAATAACCAAAATATATTTTGATCTCATCTTCGTCATTTGGATACTTAACACCGTCATATTTTAAGATAGCATCTATTCCGATGTTATCAGCGATCTCGCTGACCAAAGCCTCTGCATATCCAATAAGGGTCGGTGATGCTTTTGAGGGTATGATAATACCATAATGATATTCATAGTCGTTTTTATTTTCCGAAACAGAACCCATTAATTCTTCAAGCATTGCGCTGTTATCCACAGTGCAGGAAGAAAGCATCGCTATCATTAACACAAGTGAGAGAATAATTATTAATTTATTCATTTTCTCACCTGTAATCAAACCGCTCTTCAACAAATTCCGGAACATCTCTTCCGTAGCTCATCTCTCTTATCTTTTCGAGGACCTCTGACGCAAATCTTCTTTTAATAGAGAAAATAACAGTTACCTCTGCGTCAAACACAGTATCGTCAATAAGCGCGTTAATATTAGAAAAATATGAGCTGTATTTCTGGTATTCGGAATATCCGCATTTAAGACGATAAACAGAATACGGTTCATATCTTGCTATTCCCGCTTCCTCAATAGAAATTGATGCGGAGTGCGAATAAGCTCTCACAAGTCCCCCCGCACCGAGAAGAGTACCGCCAAAATATCTTGTGACGACTACGCAAACATTATCAACACCGCTTTTGCGTATAGTATCAAGCACGGGCATTCCCGCAGTTCCCTGCGGCTCACCGTCATCGGAATATCTGGCAAGGATCCCCCCGTTTATTGAATATCCGTACACATTATGAGTAGCATCGGCATACTCCTTTTTTATTTCTTTTACAAAGGATAGAGCTTCCTCTTCGCTGTCGCATCTTCTCACATGACCTAAAAAGACCGAGCGTTTTTCTTCAAATTCCGTGTGAGCCTCGTTTTTTACGGTAACAAAGCTCTCGGGCAATGTAGACATGCACTTCACCGTCCTATATTAATTTTATTCTTCCCAATCCTCTTTTTCTTCCTCTTCGCCGTCAACGGCATACTTTTTTAGCTGACCTCTGGCTTTGGCATCAGCAAGGGCAGACACCGTCATTCCGCTCTCTCCGTATTCCACATCCTCAACCGTAGATATCCGATAAAGCGTATTCAATACACCCGCTTCAGAGTTTGGTATAAAATACACTACTCTCTTTTTTCCGCTCATTACCATGGCTTCAAGCTTTTCAACAAGCTGGACCATTCCCTGACCTGTAAGAGCTGACACGTAGACTGTCGAATCGTTTTTGGACTCTCGTCCTATACTCATTCGCTCGGCAATTCCCTTGTCACATTTATTGAAAACGTAAAGGGTAGGTTTTCCCTCTGCTCCAAGTTCCTTAAGAAGATTTTCGGTAACCTCCAAGTGAGAAGCGAAAGCAGGATCGGAGGCATCGGTTATTATCATTAATATATCCGCAAGACACGCCTCTTCAAGCGTTGATTTAAAAGCACTGACTAAATGATGAGGCAATTTATTGATAAAACCTACCGTATCTGTGAGAAGTATCTCCTCTCCGCAAGGCAGAGCATATTTTCTTGTGGTTGGATCAAGAGTGGCAAAAAGCTTGTCCTCGGCAAGAATACCCGCATCGGTCAATTTATTCAGTATAGTAGATTTTCCCGCATTGGTATATCCGACTATTGCGACCTCCATTATTCCGTTCTTTTCTCTTGAGGTACGCATAGTCTTTCGGTTTTTATCCATCTCTTCTATTTGTGACTCAAGGGCTCTTACACGTCTCATAAGGTGACGTCTGTCGGTCTCAAGCTTGGATTCACCTGGGCCACGTGTTCCTATTCCTCCTCCGAGTCTCGACATCTCGCTTCCGTGCCCCATAAGTCTTGGCGCTGTATATTTAAGCTGAGCAAGCTCCACCTGAAGTTTTCCCTCACCCGTAACCGCGTGAAGCGCAAAAATATCAAGTATCAGCATTGAACGGTCTATAACTCTGACTCCGTCACCTACAATATCCTCAAGATTCCTTATTTGAGACGGTGAGAGTTCACAGTCAAAAACAACAAGTGTGACATCGTTACAAGCACAGAGATAGGCAAGTTCCGAAGCCTTTCCGCTTCCTATAAGAGTTCTCGTGTCCGGTGCCTCTTTATTTTGAGTCAATCTTGCGACACATACGCCTCCCGCCGTACTTAAAAGTCTCTCAAGCTCATCCATGCTTCTATCAAGCATCTGTTGAGTTTCCTTTTGAGTAACTATTCCAACAAGTATTGCTCTGTCGGGCTGCTTCATTTTATTTTCGTGTTCCATATAAACCTCTTAAAATAATCGTTATATCCTCTGTCAAATGGTTATCACAAGACCTGCCAGATATATGACCAGCGGCATTGTCGCCAGTGACAAAAGTGACGACGTTCCCACGCACTGTGCAGAATATCCCTGTGATATATCGTGAAGCTCCGCGAACATCGTAACCGATGTTGCCGACGGCATTGCTGTTATTGCGGCAGAGAAAAGCACCCAATTGTCTCCGAAGCCCAAAAGTTTCATTATAAGGCATACCGCCATTGGTATAGCGACAAGCTTGAAAAAGCAAAGATAATAGGCTTTTCCCTCGCAGAATATTTGCTTGAGCGTTCTTCCCGCCAAAAGAGCACCGATTATGAGCATTGACACAGGGGTACACAAAGAAGATATGTAACCAAGAGATGACACCATAAATTCGGGCAACTCAAAAGGCATAAGGAACAGAACAAAACCAATAGCGCTTGGAACAGTTCCCAAATTTATAAAAGCTTTTCTTACTGTAAGCTTTATATCTGTCCTTCCCCTTCCGAGTATCATCATACCCCAAGTCCACAAGAAAACGTTATAGCTGACTATAAAGAAAGCGGTCATAAATGCACCCTCTTCTCCAAAGAGAGAACGCATTATAGGTATTCCGATAAATCCGCAATTTCCAAACACCATGGCAAGTTCGGTTATCTTTCTCTCGTCTGCGACCTTAAACTTAAAGCAAGCAAGAAATGCCGCCACGGCGACGAACGCATGAATACCGAAACCAAGTCCAAGACTTATAAGTCCAAGCTTCAGCGTTTCGGGGGAATATTCAACTCCGATAAGAGCGTGAATATGAAGTGCCGGCTGCGCTATATTTATTATCAGCTTTGACAGCCTTTTTGATGCGACACCGTCGATAATTCCGATCTTTCCGGCAAAAAATCCGACGGAAAGCATTATAAAAAGCGCCCCGATAGTATTAAGAAAAGGTATAAACTCCATAAATTACTCCACTCTCAAAGACCGAGCTTCATTTCCTCGACCTTAGCTTTGATCTTTTTCATATCCTCCATCATCTCCTCTTTTCTTCTAGGATCACGAAGTAAAAGCGCTGGATGATAGACTGCACACATCTGATATTTTCCCTTCACGAACCAAACACCGTGCTCGGCAGTTATCTTGAAATCAGGCTTTATCAGCTTCATGGCAGATATCCTGCCAAGGCAAACTATTACCTTCGGCTGCATCAAAGCTACCTGACGGCGAAGAAAATCGATACACGCCTCCTCTTCTGCCGGAAGAGGATCTCTGTTTTTGGGTGGGCGGCATTTTAAAATATTTGCTATGTATACCCTATCTCTCGGTATATCCACCGCATACAGAAAGCTATCGAGCAGCTTTCCCGCACGTCCTACAAAGGGAGTGCCCGTTTTGTCCTCATTCTCACCCGGGGCTTCACCTACGAATAGTATATCCGCATCTGTGTTTCCTGTGCCAAAAACACAATTTGTCCTTGTTTTACAAAGCTCACACGCGGTGCAGTTTTCTGCATCGGCACGAAGCTTTTCCCATGAATCTGCCATACACTCCTCCGTGTCAATCGACTATTTTTCTACATTCAAGATAATATCTCTTATCCTCGGCATGTCCCATAGAAAAGGTCTTTCTTGGAAGCGCTCCGTCAAATATTACCGTTTTGAAGAGCTGATCCTTGCCCATACCCGAAAACATAAATCCAATAGCTCCGTTCTTCCTCGAAAGAGCTTCCACCGATGCTTCTCCGTGGATATAATCCACCTCGACACCGTCTTTTCCGGCCATATAACCATCAATAAAATCCTGAAGCGTTCCAACGGTAAGCTGACGAACGGGAGCTTTTACCTCTATTTCCCCACTCTCGCCGTCAAATATATATTTGATCATCTGCGGCTCTGCATTTCCTTGCAAACCATTTGCATAATCCTTTAGCTTTTCCACGACGTCACGTCTGTCAACACCGAACATAACTCTGTATATAGGCTCGAATCTCAATGCTTCACTGTGAATATTGACCACCTCTGCAAGAGCATATCTTGCAGGGCTGTTCGCCGCGGCTTCCTCGCCTATCTTTGCCTTTAATTCCTCATAGATAGTCTTTGCAGTGGCAAGTGAATGATTTCCGTCACCCACCGCAAAAAGAACGGGGGCAAGAGACGCATCTTTGTATCTCTCTTCCATACCCTCGCGGCAAATAAGTGCGTCAAGCGTCTTTTCCACCTCTAACTTGGCTTTATCATCAATAAGCGTTCCTTTTATATGACCGCCGCGAAGCATAAGATCGCTGTTGTATATTACCTTCCCTCCTGTCATATTTGCCAGAGGCTCTATAACTGTTTTCTTCGGATCATCAATAAGAAGCATAACGTGAGGAAGCTCCACCGTTGCATCTCGTCTTATGGCAACTCTTGGCGGTATTCTTTCCATGACAGTCGCTTCCGTAGCTCTTATAAGAGAAGACGCTCCTTTTTTAAAATCGTAACACTCAAGGTCTACCGAAAGTAAAAGCCCTTCTCTCACGCTTCCGTCGGACTGCTCACGCTCCACATAGACCATAGCATCGGGGATCTCCTTCAGTACATCGGTAAGATATTCCTTCATGGTCTTATTTATTTCGGGTATCCTCTTGTCCTTTTCGGAAAGATATACCTCAGGAAGTATCATTTTGAGGGTAGATGGTGCGTCTCCAACTATTTTCTCGGCTTTTTCCCAATATTCTGGCTCACTGGTATATTGGTCGCAAGCAACCACAGCCCATTTTTCAGGAGAAACCTTATCAAAATCAGGAAGCAGAATATCTGCACTTTTGTAACACTTTTTCATATTTTTCACCTTTTCCATAGTTTTTGTTTTTGATCAAGGACGGATATTTTCAAATATTGCAAAATATCCTTTGGAACGAACGAGCTTATATTCTCTCTCGTGTCTCACCGTCCATACAAATCCCTTTACCTTAAAAAGCCTTGTTGCAAGAAGAAATGAAGGTCTTTTCATTCCCTTTCCGTGAATCGAAATAAAATCGGGGCGTGAAAGGATATTCGTAAGCATATTGGTAAGAACAAATGCTTTGAGAGGTCCAACCTCCTGCTTCATTTCCTTCATAGTTCCGGTAAGCTGACCTCTGGCGTATCTGGGTCTGTAGCTCTTGAACCACGAAAGAAGTAGCGGATTGAATGACTGAACGCAAAATGCTCCCGAATAATTATCAAGAAGCAGAGAGAGCTTTTCGCAAAGCTCGTCATCTTTCGTCGTCCCCTTAAGCTCAATGAGTATCGGTACTTTCCCGTCTACCGTATCAAGCACCTCCTTAAAGGTAGGTATGCTGTGCTCGGTAGTTGCAAGTTTCAAGGTTTTAAGCTCTGCGAGGGTAAGAACTGAAAGCTTCTTGTCTACTCCGCACATTCTTTTGAGATTTGCGTCGTGAAACACCATTACCTCTCCGTCTGCTGAAAGGGAAACGTCAAGCTCAATACCGTATCCGCGATCCGCTGCCAATGCAAATGCGGGAAGTGAATTTTCGGGTATCTCCCCTCCCCACAGTCCTCTGTGAGCATAATCTGTACTGACAAGCTCCATATCGGCTCTGAAGGTAGCTCTCGGCATGGTAAGGAACACGAACAAAAGAGCAAATATCAAAAGAAGTAAAAAAATTATCAATGCAATTATCATTTAA
Source organism: Clostridia bacterium (assembly GCA_017631085.1). GTDB lineage: Bacteria > Bacillota > Clostridia > Oscillospirales > CAG-272 > HGM12713. The sequence continues at coordinate 14,231 of JAGBTY010000008.1, read as the reverse complement.
TATAATCTCCCTTCATTTTATGTTTTTTAGCAGGTGCTCTGTCCTCATTACCGCTGCTTGAGTTTTTCCGTCAGGCACTTCTCCTGCCTGTATCATTCGGACAAGCTCTGAAAGAGGGATCTTCACGATCTCTATAAACTCGTCTTCGTCAAAATCGGTCTCTCCAAACTCCAGCTCCTCTGCAAGATACATATGTATCTTTTCGTCAAGAATAGCGGGAGAAGAATAAAATATCCCAAGATATGTCATTTTACCGCTTATTGCTCCCGTCTCCTCACGAAGCTCTCTTTTTGCCGCTTCAAGAGGATCTTCGTCACGTGAGTCAAGCTTACCCGCAGGTATCTCAAGCATAAGACGGCCTATGGCATATCTGTACTGTTTCACGCATATTACTTCTCCCTCTCGTGTCACGGGAACTACGCACACAGCGCCAATATGCTTTACATACTCTCTCATAGAGGGACGCCCGTCGGGAAGAGCTATATCGTCCTTGTAAACGTGAAGTACCTTTCCGTCAAAAATCAGTTCCGAGTCAACCTGCTTTTCTTCAAACTTTTTTATATCGTTTTTATTTTCCATAACGTCACCTCAAAAAAATTCAAACATTATTATTATACAACATTTCATACTTAAAATCAATAGTATGACAATTTTTTTATGTTTTTAAAACCAAAAAACTCTTGATATAAATAAAAATATATGTTACAATGTATGTAATAATATGTTCAGGGAGAGAAAAATGAAACACATTGACATATATACCGACGGCGCTTGTCGCGGCAACCCCGGAGAAGGCGGTTGGGGCGCTATTCTCGTTTACGGCGAAATCGAAAAAGAGCTTTCAGGCGGAGAAAAATTGACCACCAACAACCGCATGGAGCTTATGGGCGCTATATCAGCCCTTGAAGCACTCAAAGAGCCTTGCGAGGTAACTCTTACCTCGGATTCAAAATATCTTACCGATGCAATAAACAAAGGCTGGCTTGAGTCTTGGAAATCAAAGGGCTGGAGAAAAGCAGACAAATCTCCCGTTCTCAACCCTGAGTTATGGCAAAGGCTTGACGAGCTTTTGGGAATTCACAAGGTCACTTTCGTTTGGGTACACGGCCACATGGGACACGAATACAACGAACGCTGTGATGCTCTCGCCACCGCTTTTGCAGATAGCTTGAAATCATAAATCATACGTATAAAAACATTATAAGGATCGATTCTTGAAATCGGTCCTTTTTGCTTTTAAATTTTTATTTTTCTTCGCCCCGCTTTGACAAATTGTGCAAAGGTTTTGAGTTATAATCTTTACAGGTCTTATCAGCAATCATTCGGAGGCTCTTGTGGAAAACGTCGTATATGCGGATCTCTATTTTCTTATAAATTTCAGCATGGATTTTCTTTGCTTTTTCCTTTCGGGAAAGCTGGTCTCAAAAGCACTTTCCCCTCTGCGAATGGCACTTGCTTCTGCGCTGGGCGGAATTTACGCCATCGCTCTTCTGTTGATCATTCTTCCTCAGATATGGCTCATAATCCTACATATTTTCGTATGTGCTCTGATGTGTCTTATTGCAATGACTGACAAAAAGACTCTCGGAGAGCTTCCCTTCTATACTCTTGTTTTTACTGCTATATCTATGTTCCTCGGCGGTGTTATGACTGCTCTTATGTCTTTGTTCGACAAACTGTTTCCCAAAGATACAATATTATCCGATTCTGCGGAAGGTGCTTCAGACAGTATTTCGGTATATGCCCTTGCTGCACTTGCCGTCATAGGCGCTATCATAACTCTTGCGGGAAGCAATTCTCTCAAAGGAAGAATGGCTCGAAGGAACGCCATGATAGTTGTAGAAATCAACAATAATTCCACAAGCTTTAGCGGGATCTCCGACACAGGAAATCTTTTGCAAGAGCCTATAAGCGGCAAGCCTTGCATTGTGGTCGCCCCCGATGTTTTAAAGGATATTCTGCCCTATGAGCTCATAAAAATGATAAAAAGCGGAGCTTCGGCAGACACTATTCTATGTAAATATAAAAATCCCCTCTCCCACCCTCTCCCACTCCGCCTGATACCTGCCAAGACTGCCACGGGAGAGTCAATGCTTTTAGGTTTTATTCCCGACAAGCTTTACATAGACACGGGAAAAGGAAACAAGCGGGTAGATGCAGGTATAGCGATCGGAATTATTGAAAAAAGCTCTCATGGAATAAACGCACTAATTCCCGCCGAGCTTATGATATGATACATTTACATGATACTTAACAAGGAGTTTTACGTTATGAATTATAACGAAAGAGCTATAAATTCAAATGAAGATACGGAAACAACACCCACGGAGGAAGAAAAAGAATGGAAGAAAAAAGGTTTTCGCTGGTTCATGTCAGAAATGAAGATAGGTTTTATTTCCATAGGTCAGCTTATCGCTTCTCTCTTTCGCTCAAAAAGGAAAAGGGTAATATACTACGTAAACGGCTCAGAGATCCTTCCTCCACCCTTGACAAATGAGGAGGAATCCGAAATGATAGCTAAACTTTACGACGACGAAAAGGCACGGCAAATACTTATTGAACGCAATCTTCGTCTTGTTGTGTATATCGCTAAAAGATTCGAAAATACGGGAGCGGGACTTGAAGACCTTGTTTCTATAGGTACTATCGGACTCATAAAGGCTATCAACACTTTTAAAGCAGACAAAAACATAAAGCTTGCGACCTATGCTTCAAGATGTATCGAAAACGAGATACTCATGTATATCAGAAAGCATTCGGGAGCAAGAGCCGAAATATCCATCGACGAACCTCTTAATACCGATTGGGATGGAAACGAGCTTCTCTTGTCGGATATTCTCGGAAGCGACGAGGATTCGGTATCTTATGAAATAGAAAAAAACGAGGAACGTCTTCGCATACGGCGCGCGGTCGCTTCCCTTGATGACCGAGAACGTGAAATAATTGAGTTAAGATTTGGACTTCGCGGACAAAAGGAGCTCACTCAAAAGGAGGTTGCAGACCGTCTCGGCATATCGCAATCCTACATATCCCGTCTTGAAAAAAAAATAATCGCAAGGCTAAAAGAACGCATCGAAGCGGAGCTTTGATAAATTTTTCAATATTTTTTAAGAAATTTCAAAAAAACTATTGCATTTCGGAAAATATTATGGTATAATTGTTCAAGTTTGTGAACCGATGTCAAAGAACATCGGAATAAAAGAAACGAGGTAAATTACAATGAAATCCGGAATTCATCCCAATTACGAAGAGTGCGTTATCCGTTGTGCTTGTGGCGAGACTGTAACAACAAAGTCCACCAAGGGTAGCGAGATAAGAGTTGAAATCTGCTCCAAGTGCCACCCCTTCTACACAGGTAAGCAGAAGTTCGTTGACGCTGGCGGACGTCTTGACAAGTTCAAGAAGAGACTTGAGAGCGCAACCAAGTAATTCAACACAAAATTATATAAAAGGCAATTTGAGACGTTTCTCGATTGCCTTTTATTTTTTGTTTTCCACTTCATTGTGATACTGTAATAAATTTTTTTATTTTTTTCAAAAAAACTATTGACAAATCATTTTCGTAGTGCTAAACTTATTTTATCAAAGATAGGAGATACAAAAAATGGGAAACGTATTCGCTAACAAGTTTTATTACCTTTATTTTTACTTTTGCATGGCAAAGTGAATAAAGGTGTTTTGTTGCGGATATCAGGTTCGATTTTTATATAAAATCATGAAGCCTTCAGGTGATAAACACCGTGGGCTTCATTTTTATTTTCAATCTCTATTTGAGGCTTACGGTATCACTCCCACAATATTAACTCATCTTTCAAATCTATTATATTAAGGGAGATACTACTATGATAGCAGTACTAAAAAACGGAACTTCAGAAAAACAGATCGACAGCCTTTGTACATGGTTAAAAACACAAGGACTTGACGTCCACATTTCAAAAGGAAGCGAACATACGGTCATAGGTCTTATCGGAGATACCAGTAAGATAGACGCAGAGCTTATTGAAAGCCTTGATATCGTTGAGACGGTCAAAAGAATAAGTGAGCCCTTTAAAAGCGCGAACAGAAAATTCCACCCCGATGACAGTATAATCAACGTCGGAAACACCTCGGTAGGCGGCGATATCTTCGCCATAATGGCAGGTCCTTGCTCGGTAGAAAGCGAAGAACAGGTAATGGAAATAGCAAAAGCCGTAAAAGCGTCCGGAGCTACAATGCTTCGCGGCGGCGCTTTTAAGCCACGCACGTCTCCATACGACTTCCAAGGACTTAAGGCATGCGGAATCGAATTCCTTCTTGAAGCAAAAAAAGAAACAGGGCTTCCGATTGTTACAGAGATAATGAACGCAAACCACCTCTCACTGTTCGAGGAAGTAGACGTAATACAGGTAGGCGCGAGAAACATGCAGAATTTCGAGCTTCTCAAGGAGCTTGGAAGGACCAAAAAGACAATACTTCTCAAGCGCGGTCTCGCTAATACAATAAAAGAATTTCTTATGTCTGCAGAATACATTATGGCAGGCGGCAATGAAAATATAATTCTTTGCGAAAGAGGAATAAGGACCTTCGAGACATACACGAGAAACACTCTAGACCTCTCTGCAATTCCTACTCTTCGTGAGCTTACTCACCTACCCATAATAGTTGACCCGTCTCATGCTACGGGAGTCGCAAGACTCGTGAAGCCTATGGCTCTTGCGGCGGCAGCTGCGGGCGCTGACGGTCTTATGATAGAGGTACACAACGATCCTACTCACGCCCTTTGCGACGGAGCTCAATCCCTGACTCCCGATGCTTTCGCTGATGTTACTGCAGCGGTAAGAAAAGTTCTTGATGCGGTCAAGGGGGTATACTGATATGACGGTCGGCGTTTGCGGTCTCGGACTTATCGGAGGCTCTATGGCGAAGGCTTACAAGCTATCAGGGCACACCGTGCTTGGATTTGACAAGGATACGGCAACTCAGGGATACGCTTCTCTTGCAGGTATAATTGACGGTGAATTGAACGAAAAAAACGTCTCTGAATGCGACCTTATCTTTATAGCACTTTATCCACAGGCAGCAATAAAATATCTTGAGGGGATCTCCCCTCTCCTTTCCAAAGAATCGGTAATCATTGACCTTTGCGGTACAAAAAAACAAATATGCCGCCGCGGTTTTGATCTCGCAGATAAATACGGATTCACTTTTGTAGGCGGACACCCTATGGCAGGGGTTCAGTATTCGGGAATAAAATATGCCAAGGCAACCCTTTTCAAAAACGCTCCTATGGTTCTCGTTCCACCAATCTGTGACGACATTGCTTTTCTGAACAAGATAAAACAAATGCTCTCGCCTGCGGGATTTGGAAAAATAACGGTGACAGATGCCGATTCACACGACAAAATGATAGCATTTACATCTCAGCTTGCTCACATCGTATCAAACTCATACGTAAAAAGTGAGACTGCCAAAGGACACAAGGGATTTTCGGCGGGCAGCTATAAGGATATGACAAGAGTGGCATGGCTTAACGAAAACATGTGGACAGAGCTTTTTCTTGAAAACAAAGAGCCGCTTCTTTTCGAAATAGACAGCATTATAAAATCTTTATCCGAATACAGAGATGCTATCGCTAACGACGACAGTGAACTGCTTAAGGCACTTCTCCGCGACGGACGGATCGCAAAAAAAGAAATAGACGGGTAGTATTAATTAAAAAAACGAGGTTTTTTATGAAAACAGTAAAAGTCAACGCCTCAAAGGCATACGACATTTTAATAGGAGAAGGACTGCTTGACGATTCTGGAAAGCTGTCGGCAGCGGTGGTCGCGGTTGGTAAGGTGTGTATCGTTACCGACGACACGGTCGCGGAGCTTTATCTTGAAAGAGCCTTGCGTTCATTCAAGGAAGCAGGATTTGATGCCGTAAGCTTTACAATTCCTCACGGCGAAGCATCAAAAAACACGGCGTCACTTATTTCTCTTCTTGAATTTCTTGCAGAAAACCGTCTGACTCGCTCTGACTCACTCGTAGCGCTTGGAGGCGGAGTTGTTGGCGATCTTTGTGGATTTGCAGCGGCTATATATCTTCGCGGAATATCATTTATCCAGATCCCCACGACTCTTTTGGCGGCGGTGGATTCCTCTGTGGGAGGAAAAACGGCGGTCGACCTGAAAGCAGGAAAAAATCTTGCGGGAGCTTTTCATCAGCCCTCTCTTGTCATATGCGATCACAAAACACTTGATACACTTCCCCCTGAAACATTTGCCGACGGCTGTGCCGAGGTCATAAAATACGGGGTGATCAACGACAGACAGCTTTTCGACCTTCTTAAATCAAAAGGTATAAAACCCATAATAGAAGATGTCATTGCATCGTGTGTAAAAAATAAAAGCAACATAGTAGAATGTGACGAGTTCGATACAGGCAAAAGACAGCTTCTCAATCTCGGTCACACGGTAGGCCATGCCATTGAAATCTGCTCGGAGCTTACAATTTCACACGGAAGTGCCGTTGCAATAGGTATGGTAGTGGTTACAAAAGCGGCTGTCGCTATGGGGATCTGTCAAAGCGGTGACCTTTTTGAACTGAAATCCCTTCTGTCTGCTTTTTCTCTCCCAACCGAATGTCCTTATTCTGCCGCTGAACTTGCAAACATAGCTACTGCGGACAAAAAAAGAATGGGAGATTCAATAAGTTTTGTTGTTCCTTACGGTATAGGAAACAGCAGACTGCTAAAAATAAACGTATCAGACATTGAAGATTTTATCAAGAAGGGGATCTAAAAATGAACGTTACAGTATCATCGTCAAATCCCCACGGAAAAATAAAGGCTATCGCTTCAAAATCCATAGCTCACAGAATCCTTATCTGCGCCGCATTTGCAGATAAACCGACACGGATAAGGTGTGAGGAGATAAACAATGATATAAAAGCAACGGTATCGTGTCTTTCATCACTTGGCGCGGACATATGCTATGAATACCCATATTTTCAAGTTTCTCCAATAAAGTCTCTTCAAAAGGACGCAATACTTGATTGCGGAGAAAGCGGCTCGACCTTAAGATTCCTTATACCTATAGTTACAGCACTCGGAGCTAATGCATTCTTTGATATGCACGGCAGACTTCCCGAGCGCCCCCTATCGCCCTTGAAAGAAGAGCTTGAGGCACATGGAGCTTTATTATCCTACAGAGATACAAACCGCCTCTACTGCGAGGGACAGCTTTCGGGCCTTGAATATTCTATAGCAGCAAACGTATCTTCACAGTTTATCAGCGGTATATTATTTGCACTTGCAATATGGGGCAAAGGAGGCACGCTTAAGCTTACAGGCAAAATAGAATCTGCTCCGTATATAGATATGACGACAGATACACTAAAGCTTTTCGGGGTAAATATATCATTCTCCGATTCAATGTTTACTGTTCTGCCGGCAGATAAGCTTATATCCCCCAAAGACGTCAACGTAGAGGGAGACTGGTCGGGCGCCGCTTTCCCTATATGCATGGGTGTTCTCGGGCAAAGCGCGGTAGAGGTCTTTGGTCTTAACCTTTCCTCTCGCCAGGGTGACCGAGAAATTCTTAACATTCTTCGAAGATTCGGAGCAGATATTGTTGAAAACGGTGACTCCGTAATCGCCAAGGGAAACGCTATGCTCCACGGAATAAATATAGATGCTTCTCAAATCCCCGACCTCGTCCCCGTAATGGCAACGGTAGCGGCAACAGCAAAAGGAACTACTGTCATTTCGGGCGCGGAAAGGCTTCGAATAAAGGAAAGCGACCGTCTTTCCGCAGTAAAAGAAATGTTAAATACTCTCGGAGCAAACATAACAGAAACAAAGGACGGACTTATAATAAACGGTGTTCCCCATCTTTGCGGCGGAATTGTAAGCTCATATAACGACCACCGTATAGCCATGAGTGCGGCGGTAGCATCTGCAGTTTGCCAAAGGGACGTAACTATCACCGATGCTGAAGCAACATCAAAATCCTATCCGCAATTTTGGAATGATATTGAAGATCTATCGGTCATTGTGAAAAAATAATATCCACGAGGAAAATACTATGTCAACAAGCTATGGAAAAAATCTTAATATTTCTATATACGGAGGCTCTCACGACGAGGAGATAGGTATAATTGCAAAGGGTATGCCAAAGGGATTCGTCTTTGATGCGGAAGAGCTTATTGCATTTATGAGACGAAGAGCTCCGGGGAAAGACTCATTTTCAACTCAAAGAAAGGAATCGGATACTCCTGTATTTCTTTCGGGAGTAGAGGGTTCAACACTTAATGGAGATATTTTTCACGCAATAATAAAAAACACTAACCAACGCTCATCGGACTATTCGGATATCTCCTTCATTCCCCGCCCATCTCATGCGGATTATGCGGCGAGAATGAAATATGGGGATTCGGTAGACCTAAGAGGCGGAGGACATTTTTCCGGAAGACTTACCGCACCTATGTGCATCGTTGGCGGTATATGCCTTCAATACCTTCGCTCACTGGGTATCGATATTGGCGCTCATATTCTCTCGATCGGCGGCATTTACGATTCTCCTTTCGATGCTGTAAACGTTTCGAATAAAGAATTTTCCATTCTCAAAGCAAGAGAAGAATTTCCCGTTCTTAACAGCGAAGCAGGCGAAAAAATGAGGGCTCTGATAAATGAAGTACTAGAAGACGGAGATTCGATCGGAGGTATAGTTGAATGTGCCGTTACCTCACTTCCCACAGGACTGGGTGAGCATATGTTCGACGGAGTAGAAAACCGTCTTTCATCCATACTTTTTGGAATACCCGCTGTAAAAGGAGTAGAATTCGGAGCAGGATTTGAGGTCGCGTCTATGCGCGGCTCTCAAAACAATGATGCCTTTTATACAGATGGAAAAGAAATTTATACAAAAACAAATAACAGCGGCGGAATTCTAGGAGGTATGACAACCGGAATGCCTCTTATCTTCCGCGCCGCCATGAAGCCTACCCCTTCAATATTCAAGGAGCAGGACAGCGTTGATATGATGTCAATGAAAAATGTGAAGCTTTCGATAAAGGGCAGACACGATCCCTGTGTGGTAATAAGAGCAGTCCCTGTGTTCGAAGCCGCTGCAGCAATAACCATAACAGACCTTTTATTTGACAAAAATCACCCCGAAAGGTAAAAAATGAAACTAACTGCCAAACACACGATACTTGCATCTTACGTAGGGTATCTTACTCAAGCGATAACGATAAATTACGCACCGCTTCTGTTTATAACCTTTCAAAAAGAATTTGATATATCTCTTGGAAAGATAAGCCTTTTGATCGCCATAAGCTTTCTTACGCAGCTTACCGCAGACATTACGGAAGCAAAGCTTGGGCATCTGATACCCCCAAGAATCGCTACCGTAACTGCTCACGTATGTGCCGTCCTCGGACTTACGGGCTTTGCATATCTTCCGAATATTCTCCCCTCTCCCTATCTCGCACTTATCATATGCACGGTAGTTGCGGCAATAGGTGGAGGAATTATTGAGGTGCTTATAAGTCCAATAGTAGAAGCCTGCCCCACCACCCACAAGGGCGCTGCAATGAGTCTCTTACACTCCTTTTATAGTTGGGGATTTGCGGCAGTGGTGCTTCTTACAACACTTTTCTTTAAATTTGTGGGAATAGAACATTGGCGCATGACAGCTGTTTTCTGGGCTTTGATCCCTGCCATAGGAGCTATTGCCTTCTGCTTTGTTCCTATCTACGATCTTGACACCGCAGACGAAAGCAAACAGGATCCGGCACAAAAAAAGAAATCTCTTTTCAAAGAGCCCATATTTATTTTGTTTTTTATTATGATGCTTTGCGCGGGCGCTGCAGAGCAGGCTATGGCGCAGTGGGCATCAACATTTGCAGAATTGGGACTTCACGTAGAAAAATCCATAGGAGATCTTTTAGGCCCATTTGCTTTTGCCGTACTGATGGGACTTTCAAGAACCTTTTACGGAGTTCGTGGAAATAGAATAAAGCTATCGAATTTTATATTTTTATCCTCCATACTCTGCATTTTATCTTTTATTGTTACCGCCGCGTCCCCCTATCCTATACTGTCACTTGTCGGCTGTGCTCTCTGTGGCCTTTCGGTAGGCATTATGTGGCCCGGCACGTACAGCCTCGCGACGTCACATATCTCCGACGTGGGGGTAAGAATGTTTGCTTATCTTGCATTTGCCGGTGATATTGGCTGTCTTTTAGGTCCAACAGCGGCAGGTTGGATAGCAGAGCTGCTTGGAGACGATTTAAGAATTTCATTTTTCATCTCTGCACTATTCCCCGCGGTCTTATTAATATGTCTTATCTTTCTTACTAAATCAAAAAAACGCAAAGTATAACCCAAGGAGAAAACCAAAATGGAACTTACCGATTACAGAAACGAAATCGACGCAATAGATAAAGAGCTCGTAGCTTTGTTTGTAAAAAGAATGAACGCTTGTGCGGGAGTTGCTGAATATAAAAAAGAGCACGCTCTTCCCGTTCTCGACGCTTCACGTGAAAGAGCCTTGCTCTCCAAGGTGTCCGAGCTTTCGGGCGAAGAATTTGAGGATTATACAAGAACTCTTTATTCGACCATTCTTACCCTCTCACGCTCATATCAGCATTCAAAGCTTGGAATAAACTCAAATCTTTACGATGAAATAACCAAAAGCCTCGAAACGACTCCGAAAATGTTCCCCGAAAGAGCAACTGTTGCTTGTCAGGGGATCGAGGGTGCTTACTCTCAGATCGCAGCTGAAAGACTCTTCAACGCCCCTGATATTATTTTCTTCTCAAACTGGGAAAAGGTTTTCTCTGCTATTGAAGCAGGACTTTGCAAATACGCAGTTATCCCCATAGAAAACAGCACGGCGGGGTCTGTAAAAAAGGTTTACGACCTTATGATAAGTCACAGATTTCATATCGTGCGTACTGTAAGAGTCAAGATAGATCACTGTCTTTTGGCTAAAAACGGTACAAAGCTTTCGGATATTAAAGAGATATACTCTCACGACCAAGCAATAAGTCAATGCTCCGCCTTTCTTTCAACTCTCGGTGCAGATGTTAAGATAACAAGAGTGGAAAATACCGCCGAAGCTGCAGCAATGGTTGCAGCCTCTGAAAGACATGACGTCGCTTCCATCTCCTCACGTAGTTGCGCTTCCCAATACGGATTATCCGTAATTTCCTCCTCTGTTCAGGACAACACAAATAACCACACAAGATTTATATGTATCAGCAAGGACGTTGAAATTTACCCCGGCGCAGACAGAACGACTCTTATGCTGGTAACACCTCACAAGCCGGGTGCATTATTCAAGATTCTTTCAAGGTTCAACGCCCTCGGAATAAACCTTTTAAAACTGGAATCCCGTCCTATCCCCGACAGAGATTTTGAATTCATGTTTTATTTCGACCTTGAATCATCGGTATATTCACCGAAGTTTGCAAATCTACTGTCAGAGCTTGAACAGGAATGTGACGAGTTTACATATCTCGGCTCATACTCGGAGGTCATATAATGAAGCTCGGTTATAACCGAATGAAATGCGGACTCATTGGTGAGCATCTCACCCACAGCTTTTCGAAGATAATTCATGCTGAACTTGCAGATTATTCTTATGAGCTTTTCGAGCTCCCACCCGAATCGGTCGAAGATTTTGTAAAAAATAGTGATCTTGATGCCTTCAACGTAACGATACCCTATAAAAAAGACGTTATTCCTTTTATTGATGTACTATCCCCGGAAGCTAAAGCAATTGGTTCTGTCAACACGATCGTACGCAAAGACGGAAAAATATACGGCTATAACACCGATTATTTTGGTTTTTCTCACATGATAGATCTATCGGGTATTGATGTCAAAGGAAAAAAAGCCATCATCTTTGGTACAAGAGGAACAGCGGTTACCGCAAATGCAGTCCTTCATGACAGAGGAGTCAGCAATATAGTTATGCTTGGCTGCCGTGACAACACACATGAAAACAGACAAAAATATTCCGATTTTGAAATAATAGTTAACGCCACTCCCGTAGGAATGTATCCTAAAAACGGAGCTTCTCCTATCTGTCTTTCGGAATTCCCGAATTGCATTTGTGTATACGACGTTATATATAACCCTTCTCTTACCTCCCTACTTATCGAAGCAGAAGAGAAAAAGATCCCGTATGTTAACGGACTGCCCATGCTTGTTGCTCAAGCGGCAAAGGCGTTTGAATATTTTACGGAAGATACGTACGAAGCTGGTTGCATAGAAAAAATAACCGACAAGATAAGCAAGGACACGCTTAATATAATCCTTGTTGGAATGCCGGGAAGCGGCAAAACCACCGTCGGCTCTCTCATCTCAAAAATGCTCGGACGAGAATTTATCGATACCGATGTAGAATTTGAAAAATCAAACGGCTTATCCCCCGCGGAATGTATAAATACAATGGGGGAGAAAAAATTCAGAGAGCTTGAGTGCGATATCATTCGTAACGTAGGAAAAAGAAGCGGCATTGTTATCGCAACCGGAGGCGGTGTTGTTACACAGGCGTGTAATTATGCTCCTCTTCACCAAAACGGAAAGATCTTTTTTATAGAAAGAGACCTGAAAAATCTTTCAAGAGACGGAAGACCTCTTTCGATGAAAATCTCCGCCGAGGATATGTACCTCTCACGTATAAATTCATACCGTCGCTTTGCCGATTTTGTTATCTATTCTAACGAAAATCCAGACGACACGGCAAAAAATATAATTTTCGAATTTAAAAAAATGTAGTTAAAAAGGATTTATAACATGAAAATACTTATTATAAACGGCCCAAATCTTAATATGCTGGGAATTAGAGAGCCGTCAATATACGGAAAACAAGACTATAACACCCTTGTGGAATTTATAAAAAGATCTGCAGCTTCCCTTTCCTTTGAGGTAGAGATATTCCAATCAAATCACGAAGGAGTAATAGTAGATAAAATACAAGCGGCTCTCGGTGTATTTGACGGAATAGTTATAAACCCCGCCGCATATACACACACAAGCATTGCCATACTTGACGCACTTAAGGCTGTAGATATACCCACAGTTGAAGTTCACCTTTCGGACATTAATTCAAGAGAAGACATCAGAAAGCACTCCTTTGTCTCGATGGTAGCCAAAAAGACTATTTGCGGCCACGGATTCGAAGGATATAAAATGGCTCTTGAATACTTTACACTTTGATTTCTGCTTTTTATCATATTTCAACAAAAATTTTGAATATTATTTTCAAAAATTTTTTTAAAAATTTTTAGAAAATTATATACAAGAATAGATTTTTGTGATAAAATAGTATTGTTAAAAATTTAATCGCTATTTGCGAGGGGGAAAAAACAACTATGAAAATGCTTTATGCAGGAAAAACAAAGGACGTTTACGCACTTGAAAACGGTAACGTTCTTCTTAAGTTCAAGGACGATTGCACCGGAAAAGACGGAGTATTCGATCCCGGTGAAAACTCTGTAGGTCTTACAATAGAGGGTATTGGTAAAGCAAATCTCCAGACCTCTGTTTACTATTTCGAGCTTCTCAAGAAGGCAGGAATAAAGACACACTACGTAAGCGCTAACGTTGACGACGCAACCATGGAGGTACTCCCTGCTGAATGCTTCGGTAAGGATCTTGGCGGAAACGGTCTTGAAGTTATCTGCCGTCTTGTAGCTACAGGAAGCTTTATTCGCAGATACGGCGAATACATTAAGGACGGAACACCTCTTGAGGGTGGATACGTTGAGTGCACCTTTAAGAACGATGCAAAGGGCGATCCCCTTGTTACAGGCGAAGGTCTTGCAGCTCTTAAGGTCATGACTCCCGAAATGTTCGAGAGCATGAAGGCACAGACTCTCAAGATTACAAAGATCGTTGCCGACGACCTCAAGACCATAGGACTTGACCTCTGGGACATCAAGTTTGAGTTCGGTTACAACAATGGCGAGGTCATTCTCATAGACGAGATCGCTTCGGGCAATATGCGTGTTTATAAGGACGGCAAGATCGTCGATCCCGTTGACCTGACAAAATATATTCTTAACAGATAATTAAAACAGGGTGTCTTATCAAAGGGCACCCTATTTTACTATAAAGGATAATTATGAAAAAGCTCTTATTCATATTAATTTTGCTATCGATAACCGTTTTTATAGTTGCTTGTAACGACAACGAAAACAGTATTCCTAATGATAGCGGAAACACAACAGAAAGCACCCAAGAAAATTCTTCT
>JAGBTY010000007.1 GCA_017631085.1 Clostridia bacterium | reverse complement strand
ATGATGGTGATGATGGCGATGCCCCGAGGAAGAGCTTGATTCAACGTGACAGAGCTCTTCATGGCAATGCTCACCTTCGGATTCAAGCTCAAGGGTTGCGTGACCTATGCCGTGCTCTTTAAGCTCTTCGCGGACTTTGTCCTTAATATCATGCGCGTTGCCGTTTGCGACGATATGCATGGTAGCATAGCCGCTCTGACCGTCCATGCTCCATACGTGAACGTGGTGAACGTCGAGTACTCCGTCGATGTGGAGAATGTGCTCCTCGAGATCGTGAATATCTATGCCGCGAGGCGTTTTTTCAAGGAAAAGATCAAGCGCTTCCTTCAGGTTCTTTATGGCATTTATGAAAATAAATACGGCAACACCGATGGACATCAATGGATCGATAATATAAAAGTCTGTGAAGCTCATAACTATTGCCCCCACAAGAACGACAAGCCAGCCGAGTACGTCCTCAAGCATATGAAGGTTTACGGCTTTTTGGTTGAGCGAGCCGCCCTCCCGGGTAAGAAGAGCCGCACCGAGATTCACGCATACTCCGAACACCGCAAAGATCATCATACCGCTGTAATTTATTTCCGAAGGGTAAATGATTCGCAATATGGCGTTGTAAATAACTATCAAAGAACCGAACAAGAGTATCAGTGTGGTTATAACGCTTCCGATCACCGAATATCTTGCGTAGCCGTAGGTGTATTTTTCATCAGGCTGTTTTTTACTTTTCTTTTCAAGGAAGAATGATATACCGATGCTTGCGGCATCTCCGATGTCATGGACCGAGTCTGAAAGAATGGCTACGCTTCCGCAAAGGATACCGCCGACAAATTCAAATATTGAAAATGCTAAATTAAGAATAAAAGCAACGAGAATGTTTTTTTCTGTTTTCATAGCTCCTCCTGATCATAATATACGAGCAATATTATTTTAACGCAAAATATAGAAAAAAGCAATATAAATGTGGGCAATTAAAGGAATAAAATCACAGCTCTCTTCTTATTTTTCTTCTGACACGGTTTATATGCCTTTCAAAGTCGCCTCTGTCGAGTAACTCGGCGAGAACGTATTGCATGAAGGTAGAAACGGTACAGGAGTAGAAGCCAAACTTCTCACTGTAAGGCTTTACAAGATGCTTTGGAAGTACCATATAACCTACACGCAGGGACGGGGAAATGGTTTTTGAAAAGGTATTAAGATAGATAACGTTGTCATTATCGGAGAGAGCAAACAGTGTTTCGGTGGGTTTGGTCGATACGGAAAATTCGGATTCAAAATCATCTTCAATGATGTAACGCTCCTTTTCACTTGCCCAACGAACGTATTCGTGACGCTTGGATGCCGTTGCTGTGACTCCGGTAGGGTAACTTCGATATGGTGTTGTATGAAGAACATCCGCATGGGTTTCTGAAAGAGCCTTGCTGTCAATACCGGTTTGTGTCAAGGGAAGCAGCTCATATCCGACCTCGGCTGCCTTATAAACCTGCTCGATCTTCTTATAAGACGGTGATTCAATGGCAAACACATGGCTTCTTCCGAAGAGCCCCACAATGAGACCGTAAAGATATTCAGAGCCTGATCCTACGACTATCTGCTCGGTATCTACCCATATGCCTCTGTTACGTGCAAGATATCTTTTAATTGCTTCACGCAGCTCACTACAACCGAGATTCGGAGATCTTTCAAGCAAAAGATCACCGTGCTCGGTCAAAACCTTTCTCATCGTTTTACTCAATACCGATAATGGAAAATCGGGTGTTGGGTGATCCGTATGGTAGGCGTGATGATATGTATGCTCCGACTTGGCGGAAGCTGCAAAGCCGTCGCTTTTGCGGAAGGTTACGATATATCCGCTTCTCGCTCTTCCTTCTGCATATCCCTCGTCACATAACAAAGCATAGGCGTGTTCTACGGTGATCGTGCTGACACCGCTTTCCTCTGCAAGATTCCTTTTAGATGGCAGCTTACTGTTATAAGCATAAACTCCGTTTACAATATCGTCTCTGATCTGGCTGTATAGCTGTAGATATATTGGGCGTTTTTTTGTATCTATGATATATTTCATCTGGCTATATAAAATACTCCTTAATTGGTAATTGTAACATGGTCAGATATATTATATACTATATTAGCCGGAATGTAAAGGAGGTAAATGTAAAAATGTATTCAAAAACAAAAAAGATAGTTATTGCAGCCCTTATGGCAGCCCTTGTCTGTGTGGCTACGATGATAATTAAAATTCCTTCTCCGTTAAAAGGCTATTTGAATCTTGGCGATTGTATCGTTTTACTGTCAGGCTGGATACTTTCTCCCGGATACGGATTTTTTGCTGCAGGGCTTGGCTCTGCGCTTGCGGATCTGTTATCGGGATACGCTGTCTATGTTCCCGCCACCTTTATTATCAAGGGAACAATGGCTCTGGTCGCCTTTATATGTTTTAAGCTGATGAATAAGAGTATAGGTAAACTTTCGTCACGGATAGTTGGCGGTGTGTTAGCTGAAGCTGTAATGGTAATGGGATACTTTGTATTCGAGGGCTTTCTATACGGATTTGCGCCGTCGGCGGTAAATATTCCAGCGAACGCGGTCCAAGGCGTTGCAGGTATCATTATAGGTATCATATTGATAAAGGTGTTTGAAAAAGCAAATATTACTTCGGAATGAACTGAAGACAGAGGCATCGGGATATCCGATGCTTTTTTGTTCAGTAAAATGCGAAAAGTTTTCAGGATAAGAAAAGAACAACTTTTTAAAGTTTGTTGA
Organism: Clostridia bacterium; assembly: GCA_017631085.1. Lineage (GTDB taxonomy): Bacteria > Bacillota > Clostridia > Oscillospirales > CAG-272 > HGM12713. Next base: position 7,804 of record JAGBTY010000007.1, on the reverse strand, counting down.
CAATTCAATAAGCTTGTGATATACTAATAACGGTACTTGTTGAAACTTCAACAACCTGAAAGGAGGTCGGTTATGAAAGAACGCTTTGAAACCTTTACTGTTTTGATCGCCAAGATCAGTCGAAACATAAAAAGGATCAAAAATCAGGAAATGGCTGAATATGAGCTTCGAGGCGCACACATTTCTTGCCTTTATTATCTGTACGTTGCGGAGTCGTTAACGGCAACCGAGATCTCGGAGCGTTGCGAGGAAGATAAAGCGACGATCTCCCGAGCCGTTGATCATCTTGAAACGAATGGATACGTTACCTGCGAATCCAAATCAGCCAAGCGGTATAACACCCCGATCATGCTTACAGAAAAAGGACGCTTGATCGGTAAGGAAATATGCGAAAAGATAGATCTGATCCTCGACGAAGTCGGTATGGGTCTGTCGGATAAGGAGCGTATTGAGTTTTACAGATGCCTGACTATCATCAGCGATAATCTTGAAAGGGTTACAAGATCATAACAGTAAAAAAATTTTTATTTATATTTTATATGAGGTAATTATGAAAATAAAAGTGTGTGAGATGTCCTATGACGAGGTTTTGAAGCTACCTCGTTTGAAGCACAAAAAGCCCATGAAGCCGAGCCGTTTTCTTGCGACTGTCGTTCGCCTCGTGTCTGCTTCGACACTCAAAAAGACAAAGTTCTCGTATACCGAGGAACGTATGGAGCTTGTAGGTAAACAGCCCTGTCTCATTTTGATGAATCATTCGAGCTTTACGGATATGAAGCTCGCTTTTGGCATTTTTTATCCGAGAAGAATGGGTATCGTCACGTCGGTCGATGCCATGTCGGGAATTCTCGGAAAGCTCATGCGTTGGCTTGGATGCACACCGACTCATAAGTATGTATCCGATGCTTCGCTGATCAGCGATATAAAATATATGCTCAAGGAAAACAAGACGAGCGTGCTGATGTATCCCGAAGCAGGATATTCCTTTGACGGACGTACTACAACACTTCCGAGAGGGCTTGGCGTTCTGATGAAGCATCTGGGAGTTCCGGTCGTAACGGTTATCACCGAGGGCGCATTTCATCGCGACCCGCTTTACAATATGCTTCAGATACGTGACGTCAAGGTGAGCGCACATGTGAAATGTATTGCAACCCCCGAGGAGATCAAAGAAAAGTCGGTCAAAGAGCTTGATGCGCTTCTTGACGAAGCCTTTGGCTTTGATAATTTCGCATGGCAGAGAGATAATAAGATCTCGATAGACGTTCCTTTTCGTGCCGACGGATTACATAGGATACTGTATAAATGCCCCCATTGTAATGCGGAAAATCAACTGGAGGGTAAGGGAACGTATATAAGCTGCCATTCTTGCGGCAAGAAGTGGGAAATGGACGAATACGGTCAGCTTGCGGCTGTCGACTCGGAAACCGAATATGCCCATATCCCCGATTGGTACACCTGGCAAAGAGAGTGTGTTCGCAAGGAGCTTGAAGAGGGAACTTATCTGTTGGATGAGGACGTTGATATCGTTATTCAAGTCAACCTTGACTGCGTTTGCAAGATCGGTACAGGTCATCTGACACATGATCTTAGCGGCTTCCACCTGACAGGAGCAGACGGTAAGCTCGACTATAAGCAGTCGGCTGTGTTTTCTCACACGCTATATTCCGACTATTATTGGTACGAGATAGGCGACGTGATCGGAATCGGAGATAACGAGTTCTCCTATTTCTGCTTCCCCAAGGGCAACGTTTCGGTCACCAAAGCGAGACTTGCTACAGAAGAGCTCTATAAAATGAAAAAGACCAGACGAAGAAGTGCAGGGAATGCGGAAAGATCGTGACATTCGGTCGTCTGCCGTAAGCGGCACAAGAGTAACCTTCGTGTTTTTCATAAAATACCTCCGAAAATAAAAATAGAGCTCAGGCTTTGCGAATGCAACACCCCAAGCTCACCTCAAAGGTAATTTCGTTTTTCAAAAGCTTTTCGCAAAGTTTTTTGAAAGATGCTGAAATGTGCAGCCCTTCCATAAGAGATAATGGAAAAATTCGATGATCGTTGGAACGAGTACATAAGCCTCTCCGAATCAGCCATATTCGGGTATGCGTTCAAGCTCGGCGCAAGGATCGCGATGGAAGTTCAAAAAGATGATTAAGAATAACAAATCAGGCATCGGAGAAATCCGGTGCCTTTCTCATTGTAAAAAGAAAAGATTTTTGCTTTTCCAACGTAAAAATTTAGGATAATTAAAAAGTTTTTAAAATTATCTGTTATTTGTAACACTTCTGTAACGCTGGGGGTGTTATAATGACAATACAAAAGGAAAACAGGAGAATTTAACTAAAAAATCTATTTAATATAAGGAGTTAAAAATCATGCCGAACTCTAAACTTTATGAAGATGCGCTGACAAAATTCAGAAATACATACGGCATGCCCGAGTATGATCTGAAAGCGTTGGAAACCATCGACATGCAATTCACATTCTTCAATAATACCGACGGCAGCACATCCGCCGAGAAATTCACAAGATTGGTGGCAAGCACGGCAAGGATGTATTTTGAATCCATGACAAATCTGCAAGCAAACGGTGCAAAAAAGCTGAAGGACTTCAATGCTTCGAAGTTCTTGCGAGATTTTGAGGATCTTGCAAAAGCAAGATACGAGTCCGAGCTGGAAGGCGAGGATAAGGGAAACCGCGATCGCTATGCAGGTGCGGACAGAGAAGATATCAGAAAAGCCATTGAAACATGTGCCAACGAATTTAATAAGCCCCTGCCCACCCTGTGGAAGGATCAGCTGAAGTCCGGCTATTTAAAAATTGATGATGCAAAAATGACATCTTATGCCCTCTTTAAAAAGCTGACCGCTAAGGATGCAAAGAAGGAGGAGCTTGGCGATGAATTGAAGAGTTTCGTTGCGGCGCGTGAGGCAATGAGACAGCTTCGCGAAAGCCGTAAGGGCTTCGTTGGCTTCTTCTGGAAGCTCTTTAACCGTGAACAAAACAATCAAGAAAAAGAGCTTCTCAATCTGCTCGAAATCGAAGTAAAGGAGCTGCAGGGTTCTCCTTATAACTATGACGTTGACGGAGTATTCAACGAGGCGACAAGAGAAACCCCTTGGGAAGAAAACGAGTTTTACAGAACCAACGCAGAAGATCTTTCGGCTGATAAAAGACCGGAGGAAGAACTCGTAATACAAAACCAAGAAAAAACGGTTATCGAAAACGCAAATGAAAATCAGCTTTCCGATGATGCTCCTGTTAACAGCACCGAGACTGAGCCTGTTCGCACGTCGCTCAACCTAAGCAGTCAAGATCTTGAGCGCCCCGTGTCTAACGTGCCCAATGAGCCCAACGCGTCCAATGCGCCCGACGTTGCGGAAAACGACGTTCACGCCCCTTTTCAAGAAATCAATGCAGAACCCAATATTGAGGAAAAGGTTCAGGCAGAGCCCGAGATAATCAAAGAAATCGTAAACGAAGAAGAACCTGTAAAAGAAGAGCCTGTAAACGAAGAAGCTCTTTTGGTAAAGGAAGAAGCTCTTACAGAGGCTAAGGAAGAAGAAAATAAGAGTGAATTGGTTGGAGGCGAAAATATAACTCCCGCAGAATTCGCTTCCATCTACGATAAAGCTGATAAGAGTGTTAGAAATTCTCAATTAACCGAGTCCGTTAAGGGACAGATGCGTGAAATTCTTGCAGATAGCGGTGCTGACAATACCAAGATAGATGAAACCGTTGATAAAGTCTTTCAGACCGGTCTTTTTGACAGTGATGACGGTATTGCAGCTTACTATAACCATTTAAAAGCGGATATGTCAGCTTCTGAAAAGTCCCGTTCTTCAAGCTCGATCATGGAAATGATGATAAGGGGAGCAGGAAATAACATTCGTCTTGCTTTAAACGGAAGCTTTTCAAATGCTGCCGAGCAAATGATAGTACATCAAAAGCTTTTGGACGTACTCCTTAAGAATTATTCACCCGCGGCGTTTACCAACGGTATTGATGAGAAATATCTCAACAACTATTTCCTTGATGACAGTAAGAATCTTGAATCCTATTACCGTACTTATATCAATAAGAACGCTTCCGAGGCAGACGCAGAAGGCTTTGCGAAGGGCGTTTCGGAGCTTCGCGTAAATAGGGAAGAGGCGAATCGTATAAAGGCTGAAGAAGAAGCCAAGAGAAAAGCCGAGGAAGAAGAGGCTCGCAGAAAGGAAGAAGAGGAAAGACTCAGAAAAGAAGAAGAGGAAAGACTCAGAAAAGAAGAAGAGGAAAGACTCAGAAAAGAAGAAGAGGAAAGACTCAGAAAAGAGGAAGAGGAAAGACTCAGAAAAGAGGAAGAAGAGGCTCGTCGAAAGGCGGAAGAAGACGCCAAGAGAAAAGCCGAGGAAGAAAAGCAGAGAAAGATCGAAGAGCAGAGACTGAAAGAGCAATACAAGCAGGACGAAGAAAAGAGACTTGCTCAGCACGAGACAAAGAATAGGCTCGAGAGTGAAATAGAGACCAGACTCAATGAAAGAAGAGCGGCAGAAGAGAAAGAGGTACTTGAATCACAGAAGAGCCAGAACAGCTTCTGGAAGCGGTTCATGACAGAAGAAACGACAAAAGAAGAAACCGGCACGATTCATTCGTGGAAAGAGGCATATGATCTCTTGTATGATGATGCCACGAGAGAGGAAACCAAAAAAGCCATCCTGGAAATGGTGAGAGAGGTGCAGGAGAAAACACCCGAAGCTATGGTCGAGGAGTTTGTATCGGTTGCGGCATACGTTGCTTATGAGGCCATTGGTAATAAATTGACGTCATCTAATACTTGGGATAGGTTCAATGAAGCAAGAACACCCGAGGCTAAGGAAATGGCGGCGCGTGAATATGCGGTCGAAGCCTTCAGAATTGCGTACGATAGCTTGGGTCTCATCAATTATCACGAAACCGAGGATGATATCGCTAAGTCGGACAGATGGATACTGGCTCAAAATATCGCCGATCTCATGCTCAATAAGTATTCGCCAATAGCATCCAGCAGCAAATATGCAAAATACGGTGACGGCTACTTCTCCAAGCATCCCGACCCCACCGTTCTTGGCAGAAGATTTACAAAGCAAAGCGAGCTGAAAAACGTTGTGGAAACCGTCAGCAAGGAGACCAATATGGCAGTTCCAAACGTTGACTACGAGCTCGTTGATCTTGTCGCGGCAAAGAAGGCGCTTGATGAGAAGATTTATGAAAGCGGCTATCAAAACAAGCTCCGTATAGTTACGAACGGTATTAGTGAGAGAGAAGCCATCAAATCGCAGATCGTGGATATCCTGAAGGTCAATGCGGACATCAGCGAGCATCGCTTACCCGAAAAGGCAGATGGCATTTTCGAAGATGATCTAAAAAATGCGCGGGAACATTGCAAAGCAATGGATGGTGAACTCGCTGATGCTGAACGCGATGATATGATGCGCGACTTTGCAAAAGAGTGTTTCGAGAATACGTATATGTACGTCAGAAATGCTCACGTTTATGACGATGAGAATATGGTACACAGAGTGATTGCGGCGCAGAAGATCACAGACCTCATTCTCTCCTCCTTCACGCCCGCAAAGTTTGATGCGGTGAAGTACGGCAAATACGCAGACAGCTATGCGTTTAACAACGAAGAAGCGCTGAGAGAGGCTTTGGAGAATCTCGGTGAGGAATGCACCAACAGTGACGAGGCGTTTGCTGAATTCATGAATGAATTGAACAAGGCGCGTGGCTTGACGAGTGAAATCGAGGAAACAACCAACGAAGAGTCCGAGGAAGCTATCGAGGAAACCGAGGAGATCGAGGAGACCGAAAGAGAGGCGATCCCCGGTCTGAAGGATGACATTGAGGGCAAGGTAAATACAGACAAGTCTGCCCGTGTGATCGATGAAAAAATCAAGAATGCTCCGAGCTTGAGCAACAATTAACCATTTAGCAAAAATGACAAGAAATGCCGAGAATTTTTCTCGGCATTTCTTATTTGTAACAGTCGTGTAAGGCAGCGTGTTATAATAAGGCTACAATAAGAAATTTAGACATTTTTCAGAGGTGAAAATATGCTAAGCTTCTAATTCACGGTAAAGTTCGGTGACCTTGCCGTAGTAAATGCGAAGGAATTTGTTAATGCCGGCAACCATAGCTTCTTTTCCGCATTTCCCCTCGGAACGTTTCTTCCTGATGAACTCATACACCACGTCGCCCTCGGGCTTCAAGATGTTGCAACTTTTTATCAGAAAGTTGGACTGTCCCATTGCAAAATAAAAGAAAGTATGATATAATATAGGATATTCAAGCATTAGCATTTGCGAGGTATAGATATGGGTATCAGCTATAAAAAACTATGGGTTCTCCTTATTGAGAAGGATATTACAAGGGCGCAGATGCGCAGAGATCTTAAGATTGCCACGGGTACGATGAGCAAGCTTAACAAAGGAGAAGAAGTCGCCTTGTCGGTGATTCTCCGTATATGCGAATATTTGGATTGCGATATTGGTGACATCTGCTCTGTTGTAAATCAGAAAAAGGAGGACACTGTATGATACGAATTGCATTATGTGACGATGAGAAAAACTATCTTGATAAAATAAAAGGTATATTAGAGCAATACGAAACCGAGAAGGGGGTGTTATTTGATATTCACTCCTATTTATCCCCTTCTGCCTTGCTTGACAAAATTGAGGCGGGCGAGGAATATTCCATCTATATACTGGACATTTATATGCCCGGCATTACGGGAATGAGCGTGGCGACCCAGCTTCGTGACATGGGTGTGGAGTCTCCCATTATCTTTTTAACGTCGTCACCCGATTTTGCCCTGCAGGCATTTGGAGTGAACGCAACTCACTATATACTGAAGCCCTACGATAAGGATTCGGTTTTCTTTGCCATAGATAAGGCATTGAACGAGATCGGTATGATGCGTCCCGAAGGAATCATGCTTCGCATCGACGGAGGATATCAAAACGTTCTGGCAAAGAATATTATATTTTCCGAGGCAGACGATAACTATCAACGCATCCACTTGGTGAATGAAAAATATTTGTATATAAGAATCACGATGGGAGAGCTTTACGATCAGCTTTCGGGCTTGAACGGATTTTTTAAGTTGGGACGCTCTCACGTTATAAATTTGAAACACGTTGTCAAATTCACCTCAAACAAGCTGTTGATGACAGGCGACAAGGAGCTGACAATTCCAAAAGGCGCAATTGCGGATTTCAAAACTGCTTATTTTGATTATTTCAGCACCCAGACCAATCTTTCTTGAAAGGAGTAAGCAAAAATGGATTTTTGGAATGCGGTTATTGATGGTGTTGCCGTTATTACAGCACACGTCATGATCGGATTGTTTGCGGCTCCGTTAAAATACAAAAAATGGATATCCGTTCTCATTTGGTGCGTGTGGGGTGTAGTTCAAGCAGTGCTGTTTATTCCCGCTATGACCTCGACCGACGACAAGGTGTTTGGATTTATATTCGGATTTGTCACTCCTTACGTTGGACAGTACGTTTTGTTTTTCATTACCACAAAAGGAAAATTCGCTAAACGTTTGTTTACCATCATCACCTATTCGGTGTTTTTCTGCATCTATATGGCTATTGCAACCTCGGTCATTGGAAGCTTTCCCAATTTACATTGGGGAGTTGCTTCACTGATACGGATAGTTCTGTTATTTGTAGTGGTGTTTATTTTTCTCAAAAAAGTATGCCCACTGTTTTGGAATAACCTATCCGAGTCAATTAAAAGCTGGTGGCTTTTGGTCTTTGCGGATGCGGTGTTTTTACTT
>JAGBTY010000006.1 GCA_017631085.1 Clostridia bacterium | reverse complement strand
GTAAGTAAAATTACTTAACCTCAACCTCAGCGCCAGCCTCTTCGAGAGCCTTCTTGATGGACTCAGCCTCGTCCTTAGAAACGCCTTCCTTAACGTTCTTGGGAGCGCCTTCAACCATCTCCTTAGCTTCCTTAAGTCCGAGACCTGTGATCTCACGAACTGCCTTGATAACGTCGAGCTTCTTAGCGCCGAAGGACTTGAGAACTACGTCGAACTCAGTCTTCTCTTCAGCTGCGGGAGCTGCTGCGCCACCAGCTACTGCTACAACACCTACGGGAGCTGCTGCAGATACGCCGAACTCATCCTCAACTGCCTTTACGAGGTCAGCGAGTTCAATAATTGTAAGAGACTTGATCTCTTCAAGAATGTTTGTAATCTTTTCAGATGCCATTTTAATTTTCCTCCTTAAACGGAATAATTTAATAATTTGTTTGCGTGTATCACGCTGATTTTGTCGGCAACCTTATGCCGAAAGTAAATTGAAGCGAGGACTTAAGCCTGTGCTTCCTCTGCAGCCTCGGGTGCTGCTTCTGCAGCTTCGGGCGCTGCACCTTCGCCGTCCTTGTCCACAACAGCCTGGAGAGCGTAAGCAAGTCCGTAAAGAGGAGACTTGATGCTTCCAAGAAGCTTTGCGATAAGAACTTCCTTTGAAGGAATGTCTGCGAGGGCATTGACTGTATCCTTGTCAACGACCTTGCCGTCAAGGTAACCTGCGAGGATCTGGAAAGATTCGATCTTCTCTGCATATTCCTTGAGTACTTTTGCGGGAGCAACAGCGTCCTTGTCAGCGATAGCGATAGCTGTCATACCTGTGAGGTACTGCTTCATATCGGACATTCCGACTTCGTCACATGCTCTTCCTGTAAGAGAATTCTTCATAACCATGTAGGAAACGCCTGCCTCACGAAGAGCCTTACGCATCTTGGTATCGTCCTCAACGGTAATACCCTGATAGTTAACTACAACGCCGGCGGGAGAATTCTTGATCTTTTCGGAAAGTTCAGCAACAACTGTTTGCTTCTGTTCAAGTATAGATTTGCTAGGCATTTAATTTCACCTCCCATGTGAAAATGCAGGCATAAAAAAAGCTTTCTTCCAAGAAGGCATAGCCTTGCACGAAGAAAGACGTAAAAACAAAACATAATTAAGTTTTTGATCTCTCCTCGGCAGGGAAGCTTTCGCTTTTACCGTAACCTGCTGTCTTTGGATAACAGAAATATGATACCATAAAAGAGTTTGTTTGTCAATAGCTTTTTGAAATTTTTTTAAAAAATATTTTATTGAATAAAATCGAGCGGTGTGATATAATAAATATAATGAAAAAAGGAGGCGTAAAATGGAAAAGAGAAAATATTATATTGCCATAGATCTGAAGTCATTTTACGCTTCAGTTGAGTGCATAGAGCGCGGGCTCGACCCTATGAGTACCAATTTAGTGGTTGCAGACGAGTCGAGGACCGAGAAGACCATATGCCTTGCGGTAACTCCAAGCCTTAAATCCCATGGTATTTCTGGTAGGGCACGACTGTTTGAAGCCCTTGAAGCTGTAAAGGCTGCCAACGAAAGAAGGAGACTTGAAGCTCCGAATCGTAGGCTGAATGGAAGATCGTGGAATGCAACGGAACTTGAGAGAGATAAAAGTCTTGCCATAGGTTTTATAAAAGCGCCACCGAGAATGGCGCTGTATATGGAATATAGCACGAGGGTGTATAAAGTATATCTCAAGCACGTGTCTCCCGATGATATACACGTTTATTCGGTAGACGAGGTGTTTATTGATGCAACGGCATATCTCAGATCATACGGTATCTCCGCGTATGATTTTGCAAAGAGGATAATCAAAGACGTTCTTGCAACCACGGGAATAACTGCAACGGCAGGGATCGGTTCAAATCTTTATCTTTGTAAGGTGGCGCTTGATATTATGGCAAAGAAAGTTCCTGCTGACAGCGATGGGGTGAGGATAGCCGAGCTTGACGAGGATTCCTATAAGCGTGAGCTTTGGGATCATAGACCGCTAACAGACTTCTGGCGAGTGGGAAGAGGTTATGCGAGGGCGCTTGAAGCCAACGGAATGTATACTATGGGTGACGTAGCAAGGTGTTCTATCGGTGACGAAAAAGCATACTATAATGAGGAGCTTTTGTATAGGCTTTTCGGCGTTAATGCCGAGCTTCTTGTCGATCACGCGTGGGGTGTTGAGCCGTGTACTATATCGGATATAAAAGCTTATAAACCAAGCTCCAACAGTATTTCGTCAGGGCAGGTGCTTCACTGTCCGTACACGGCGGACAAGGCGAGGCTTGTCGTTCGTGAGATGACCGATATCTTATCCCTGGAGCTTGTTGAAAAGAGACTTGTGACCGATCAGCTTGTTTTGACTGTGGGGTATGACATCGATAACCTGAAGGGAAGCGCGGCAGAGGAATACCGAGGGGAGATAGTTACAGACCATTATGGGCGCAGTGTGCCAAAGCACGCCCATGGAACAGAAAACCTTCCACGTTATACTTCCTCTACCAAGGAGCTTATGAATGCTGTGAGCCGCCTTTACGATAGAATAGTCAATAAAAAGCTGCTTGTAAGAAGAATCACTATCGCTGCCTGCCGCGTTATAGCCGAGGACAGTGCTGAGGCAATGGGGGAGGGAGAGCAGCTTGACATTTTTTCTGTCCTTGAGGGCGAGAAGATACAGAAAGAGAAGGACGGACTGAAAAAGGAGAGACGGCTTCAATCCACCCTGATAGACATAAAGAAAAAGCACGGGAAAAATTCTATTCTCAAGGGTATGAATTTTGAGGAAGGAGCGACCGCCAAGGACAGAAATTCACAGATAGGAGGACACAAGGGATGAGCGGAATATACGACGATATTATTGATAGAAAGCGCCCCGTGTCTCGCAGAGCGGATAAAATGTCCATAAGCGACAGAGCCGCGCAATTCTCTCCATTCGCGGCGCTGTCGGGTTATGAGGAAGCGGTGGAGGAAACGGCGAGGCTTACAGACGAGAAAAAAACTCTTACGGACGAAGCGGTGGCGGTACTTAACGCAAAGCTTCAGACTGTATTGCGTTATCTTGATAAAAGTCCGAAGCTTAAAATATGCTATTTCATTCCCGACGACCGAAAAAGCGGAGGAGAATACGTGACGGTCAGAGGTGTCATTAAGCGAATAGACGACTATGAGGGCTGTCTTTTTATGGCGGACGGACTTATTATCCCGCTCGGACAGATAAGAGAGATAGAGGGAAAAATATTTGATGTTGAAGAAAAATAAAATATATCATTAAATTTCAAAATGTTTACAATGCGTTCAAAAAATAGGTATATAATGGTATATAATGATATTGTTTTGGAGTAATATATGGAAAAAACGAAAAGAAACTTTAATATATATGTGATAGGTTCTATTGCGGCAACGCTCATATGTGTTCTTTTGAGAACTCTTTGCGTATTTCTTTTTTACGACCTTGAGATAGGTTATTACACAAGAGGAGCGGCGCTTCCGATAATTTTTAACATTTTAATCATATTGTCAGTGGTGTTTTTTGGTGTGGGGGCATTATTACTCACAAAGGACAAGGGAATAGATGTACAGAATAACTCTCAATTTGTTCGCTACCTTTCCATAGTACCTTTTGGCGCATTTCTCTTTTTTGTTGCAAATGCCTCAAATAAGCTTCTTGCGTATTCTTCTTTGAACGCACAGCTCGACATGACGTTTTATATTTCTCTTATATGTGGACTATGTGGAGCAATATATTTTGCCATGACGGCACTCAATAAGAACAAGGCAGTAGTCGGACTCTTGTTTGGATTCCTTACGATAGTATGGTTTATCGTATCTCTCGCAACCTCTTATTTCGATCCGTACGTTCAGATGAATTCTCCTGACAAGCTTATATTCCATATGGCTTGTCTTTCGGGAATGTTATTTATTTTAGGTGAGATAAGATGTTATTTCTCCACCCCAAGAAAAACACTTTATATGTTTTCTCTCTCACTTGCGTCTCTTTTCCTTTTCACTACCTCCGTACCCTCGATACTTGTTACCCTTTTCGGTGACGGACTTCGCGGTTACGTACTTCTTGCAGAAGATGTTGTTTGCTTTGCTGTCGGTCTTTTCGCTACGGCGAAGCTTATCTCCATAGCATTCTTCGAGGAAGAAGAAATAAAGGAGAAGACAGAGGAAGAAAATGAGACAACAGGGGATACTGCCCAAGAGATCGAGACTGTCGAGACTGCCGAGGAAAAGGTAGACGAAGTGGAGGTTTCAGATGAGCGCTGACGAACGCATCCAGTGGTTTCATAAAAAAGTATCCGAAAGGTGCTACCCGAATGCTTCTCATCTTTCCCAAAAATTTGATATTTCAGCGAGACAAGCGCAAAGAGATGTAGAATTTTTGCGAAAGGAGCTATCGGCACCGCTTGAATACAATGCGAGCCGAAAGGGATATTATTATTCCTCGGAGTTTTTTCTGCCTATGATGACGGGAGACGAAAACGATCCCGATATACAGGACGTCATAACAGGGCTTAAGCTTTTTAATGACATGGCGGCGAGCCGCTCGGTAATACAGATGCAGCTTCCATATACGGCTCTTCTTGAGATAAAGGATAAAATGACGGTCATGAATTTGAGAGGCTTTATAGTAGGTGAGGAACCGAAGCATAGATATCGCTGCGAGTTTCCAAGTGCCGAGCTTTTCCTCGGAATACTTGTGTCAACGGGAGCTGAAATAAAGATAATCTCTCCTGATTGGTTAAGACATATGCTTCTTGATTTTTCAAAAAGAATAATAAAAATAAATGAGGAAGAGGACGATACTGATTCGGAAAAATAAATGACAATACAACATCAGAATAGGCGATCTCGATTTTAAAAATTGAGATCGCCTATTGTTTTTATACTCTGACACTTTCAAGACTCTCTACTTTTATCATGCGGTTTTGGGCAAAGATGCGGACACGGTCGTTTTGCTTTATTTCACCGCTGAGCCATCTGCTTGACACGGTGTTTTCTACGTAACGTGTCATTGCCTTTCGCAAAGGACGCGCTCCGTTTTTTTCTCTGTATGCTTCCTCTGCCAGAAATGCGGATACAGAAGAGTCAAATGAAAGCTGAAGTCCAAGTGAGGCGGCTCTCTTTGCAAAATTCGAAAGCAGTGATTCTGCTATGAGAGTAAGCTCCGGTATATGGAGAGAAGAGAATGTGAGTATCTCGTCAACTCTTGCCAAAAATTCATCACTGAATATCTTTTTTAGAGGCGTGGGAGCAACTGTTACAGCAGTGCTTTCCGCATCGGAAAATCCAAGAGACGTGCGAGAAATACCGCTTCCGCAATTTGAGGTCATTATTATGACGGTATTTTTGAAATCCACCCGTCTTCCAGCCGAATCGGTAAGACAGCCGTCGTCAAGTATCTGAAGAAGAAGGTTGAAAACGTCGCCGTGTGCCTTTTCTATTTCGTCAAAAAGCACGACAGAGTAGGGGCGTCTCCTTACCTTTTCAGTAAGCCGTCCACCCTCTTCGTATCCTACATATCCGGGAGGTGAGCCTATGAGCTTTGAAATACTGTGTCTTTCCATGTATTCAGACATATCAAAGCGTATGAGCGATTCCTCGCTTCCAAAAAGCTCTGCTGCAAGTGCTTTTGCAAGCTCGGTCTTACCAACGCCTGTAGGGCCGTAAAATATAAACGTTCCGGTTGGGCGGTTAGGGTCTTTGAAGCCAAGCCGTCCTCTTCTTATTGCTTCTGCTACTGTTTTTATGGCATCATGCTGTCCTATTATCCTTTTTGAAAGTGTCGTTTCAAGATGCAGAAGTTTTTCATTTTCTTCTTCTGCGCCAATCGATACGGGTATTCCAGTCCATTCTGTGACGATCGTTGCCACGTCGTATGCGTTTACTTTCTCCTCAATGCTCTTCTCGATACGGATCTTTGCGGATTCAAGCTCCGCTTTGATTCGTTCCTCCTCTTCGTGAGCCTCTTTGGCAAGAGTAAGGTCGGAATTTATTATGGCATTTTCTTTTCTTTTTGTAGCTTTGTCAAGCTCCTTTTCAAGAACGGATACACTTTTTATAGGAGGATCCTTTTGTGCGACTGTATGACGTATACGTACCTTTGACGCCGCCTCATCAAGAAGGTCTATCGCTTTGTCAGGAAGGAATCTGTCGGGAATATATCTTTTTGAAAGACTTACCGCCGCTTCTATGGCTTCATCGGTTATAGACAGTCTGTGATGTTCTTCATACTTTTCTTTGATACCCTTTAGTATCATTACCGTTTTTTGAGTGTCGGGCTCGTCAACACTCACCGACTGAAAGCGCCTTTCAAGTGCCGCATCCTTTTCTATCCTTTGTCTGTATTCAGAGATAGTGGTAGCACCGATCATCTGAAGTTCTCCTCTCGCAAGAGCGGGTTTCAGTATATTTGCGGCATCTACCGCACCTTCGGCAGCACCTGCGCCTATTATCATGTGTATCTCGTCTATGAAAAGTATGATGTCGGGATTCTTCCTTATATCCTCCATCACATTTTTCATTCTTTCTTCAAACTCACCTCTGTACTTTGAGCCTGCTATCATAGAAGATATATCAAGTGTTACTATACGTCTGTCGGTAAGAAGCGATGGAACAGAGCCGTCTATTATTCTTTGTGCGAGTCCTTCGACTACAGCGGTCTTTCCCACCCCCGGCTCTCCGATAAGGCAGGGATTGTTTTTTGTTCTTCTTGAAAGTATCTGTATTACGCGGTCTGTTTCCTCTTCTCTACCTATGACAGGGTCAATAGCACCTCGCTTTGCAAATTCCGTAAGCTCCTTTCCGTAAAGGCTGAGCGTTGGAGCACCCTTTATTTTTACCTTGTCCTCGGAATTCGGCTTCGATACGCTTTTGGATTCCTTTTTGTCGGATACGATGCTTCCTATTCCGGAGAGCTCACGTTCGATCTCATAGGTCTTTACGCCAAGCATCGAAAGTACCTTTACCGCAATAGATTCCTTTTGTGAGAGAAGTGCGGATAAAAGGTGCTCTGTTCCGATAAATGCTTTGGAATCGTTTTCGGAGTACAGTGCTGCATCCTCGATTATCCTTTTTGCTCTCGGAGTCATATCGTAGGGGGTTACGTGGCTTTTAGAACCTGTTCCCGCAAGCTCGGAGATAGCCTTTCTTATTTTTTCAGGGGAGGCGCTGTGAGACGATAACAGCTTACCCGAAATGCTGTCCGTGTCGGTTGCAAGACCATATAAAATATGCTCCGAGCCTACGTAAGTGTGTCCGAGCTCCCTCGCGACCTCAAGGGCGGTCATAAGCGTATTTTGTGCCTTTTGAGTAAATTTGTTTGCCATAGATTACCTTCTTTTTTTATTCGTGATAGCTCTTCTGCGGTGATTATTGACCTGAATTAAGATTTTAATGCTGAAATCCTGAAATCTTATTCAAAGCTATTTATATATGAGGAATAGGCATCTGCGAGATATTGCCACAGGATCGCGTCGGTTACGCCGGTTTCTGTTAGCCCGAATATCTTTTGCATTGCCTTGACGGCCCTTTCCGTTTCCTCGTCAAATACCCCTGACGGATTTGAGGAAAGAGATACGTCGTAAATAGGGGAGACCTCGGATAGAAGTATCTGCAGTATGCTCACCATGGAGTGAGAATCTCCAATGCGGAGCACGTAGTCCTTTTTTGGTATTGCGAGTATAAGGTCGCCCGTGTCTCCGCTTTTTAGTATTAGGTATTTAGAATATATTGCGTCAAAGGTGTTTTTATCTGTTATTCCCGTATCGGGCAGAGAAGCAGAGCGCTGAAATTCGCTTACAGCACGTCTCGTTTCGCTTCCGTATATGCCGTCAAGAGGTACTCTGGGTATTCTGTTGTCGGAATAGGATATTCTGCGTATGTATTTCTGAAGATTTAGTACGGCGTCATTGTAATTGACGGGTCCTTCATATGCCATATCTTTTGAAGTTCCTCCTTCTGATATATTTTGAAATATCATTTATGCTCCAAGCTCGTAGCCCGGATACTGTCCTTCTCCAAGACGAGAGCCGTTATAGAGGTCGCTGTATAGTTCGGCAATTGCAAGCCATGTCGCTGCACCCACAGTTCCGTTTGGAGTTATGCCTTCCATTCGCTGAAATGCTATGACTGCCTCCTGCGTTCTCGTGCCGAAATATCCTGTGGGATTTACGTCGGGTATCTGTGGATAAAACCGTGAGATATAGGAAAGATATTCCTGAAGTACGCGTACGCTCTCGTCTTCTGCACCAAGTCTTAATGGAATACCTGGGTAGGGAAGAGTGATGCCCTCGGTATATTTTATTGGTATTGCCTCTATAAATCCAAGATATGTTCTATATAGAATGTCCCATGTGTCAAAATCAACACTTCCCGTTATCGGAAGATCAAAAAGTCGCTGTGCTGCTCTGACTGCCGCCTCGGTATTAGCTCCATATATTCCGTCTATGGTGACGGGCGGTATTTCGTTGTAAAATTCTCTGAGGTATGCAAGAAGATACTGAATATTCGCAACTTCAACGCCCTCGTCTCCGACGGCCGTCTGCCCAGGAAATTGAGCCGTTACCTCGGAGAGCGTGATACCCTCGGAGTTCAGCTCGCTTATACGTTTTACGGCATTATATATTCTTGCTATAGCAAACCATGTGGCAGGACCGACTATGCCGTCGGGTGTCAGAGAAAATATCTCTTGGAAACGTATTACGGCGTCCTCGGTGTCAAAGGAAAATACACCGTCGGGAAGAGCTATCTTCGGTATAGAGGGATAGTTGTCGGATATTCTGTTGAGACGGAGCTGAAGCGTTCTTACGTCGTCACCGCCACTTCCGAGTCTTAAGGGAGAGGAGGGGACAGAAAGATTTTCTCCGGAATTACCCTCTATGGGGGCATCGGATATTATGTTAATGTTGTCTCCATAATAATATTGAAGTATCTCATAGGGAGTATATCCGTTATTTGCAAGTTCGACCGAGCCCCATTGTGAAAGTCCGTCGCAAGTTACCTCTATACCATCGCAGTATCTTGCAAACAAGGGTTCGACAAAGCCTTGTCTTACAATATAAGAATTGAAAAGCTCTGCCGCGATCTCTGCTATGTTTTCAAAGTAGTCTCTTTCGTTTATAAAGGTCTGGTCGTAGGCGGTGGTGTTGGTTATATCAAAATCATATCCGCGGGAGCGGTAATATTCCGAGTAGATCCTGTTGAGCGCAAAGGAAATTTGCGCGTACATGTTGGCACGTATGGCGTTTTCGGGCCAGGTGGGATATATCTCGCTTGACGCTACGTTGGTAATGTATTCAGCAAAGGGAACGGTCACGTTTGGCGCGTCGCTCCCAGGTGTACCGAGATGTACGGTTATAAATTCGGGTATAGTTGGTAGTCTTGCATTCATACTGCCTCACCTCCCTCACTCTCGTTTGATTCTGTTACAAAATCCTGCCTTTGCGGATAATTTTTTTCGGGATCTGCTTCGGGCAGAGGAGCCATTTGAGCGGGTTGAACAGATAAAACATCAGGGAAAACGGGAACAGAGTGATAGTATACGGGAATATATCCCTTTTTCATTACGTCTACATTATAGAGTGCATAGGGGCGTTCATTGCCTTGAGTCTCCGAAAGACTTTTTTTGGGAGTTTTAAGTTCTATTTTCGGAGTTCTTCCGTCTCGGTCGGTCTTTAGTGAATAAAGAACGCCCGAATCGGCTGCATTCTCTCCGCGTATGCTGACAAGCGCATCTTCAAGAGGAATAGCGCCACCTGCCGTAGTAACCCTTACTATAAGATATCCAACATCCTTGTCAGATACGTTTACTGCTTCGTTTCTATCGTTTCTCTCCATATGTTTACCGCCTTTCTGTATTTCGGAGATGCCTCCGTATCAATACAGTATATGTTGCTTTACATTTTTTGTTAAAATAGATACTTACAGCTGTGAGAGAATATGGAGCGTGGAGGACGAAGGACGTGAGAACACGGAAAATATGGGGGATAGGTCTTCAAGGATCGCCTTCCTTTTATTTTCCGAGATTATTTTCTGACCGTATTCCGCGGCAAGCTCGGAGGGAGAAAGCTTGGAGGTGTACTCGGCATGGTTGCATACGTATATGAAGAAAACGGTAGAGCCGTTCTTTTCGGTATAATATGCTTTTGAAGGACCGCTATAGCCTGCCGCCATAAGCCTTTTTGAATATCCTATCATTGCGTTGACACTTTCGAATCTTATAAGAGTGTCGAGCTCATTTTTCTCCCCTTCCTCTAGGTCATCGCACGAAATATTTGAATATTCATAAAGCTCGTCGACAGATGAGTCGTATGTGTTATAGTCCTCGCAGCTGCAGATAGCACCGATCTTGGTTATGTATATCTCTCCTCCCCCATGTTTTGAGGGATAGAGCTGAACGAGAAGTCGGTTTCCGTCGGCATCAAAGCCAACTTCATTTTTTGCTCTGATAAGCAGACATTTTAAGAGAAGCCGTGTTTCAGGGCGGGAATAGTCAAGCTCTTCTGTGGTGAGAGAAAATTCTTTCAGGTCCTCGGGACTTAAAATAATCTTTAGCTTATTTTCGTTTACGGCTATCATATCCATATAACATACCTCCTTTTTAGTCTTATTAACAATTATAATCCAAAGGAGAGAAAAATGTAACCCCTAAAAATATGGAAAAAACCTAAAGATAACTGATATCAAAAAGATTGACGAAAATAAGAAAAAATGGTATAATATATTTAATAAACAAAAAGGAGGGCGAGTCTTGAAATACAATAAAGATACCTGTGCCATAGAGATGACTGTTCGCTCTCTTTGTGAGAAGGCTTGCAGATGCGGCAATATCGATAACCGCCGTTCCGCCTCGGTCAAAACCTTTCCGAGCCGTAAGGACGTATTTAGCAAAATATCTGCAGAGACGGAGGGATATCTAGCCTTTGAACAAGAACTGACACACACGGTAAGATATAAAGACGTATTTTTTACTGTCAGCGGAAGAGCAGACAGTATCGTGAAAAACAAAGGAACGCTTTCTGTGGACGAGATATGTGTCACGAGAGGCTATGGCTTTTTTGCTCCTCCTTCGGCAACAAGCCTTGCTATTCTCAAATGCCACGCTTATTTTTGCGCGGTGAAGGAAAAAGTTGATTCGGTTGGGGGAAGAATAGCATATTATAATATTGATAGCGGAAAAACAAAATATTTTTATTATAGCTTTACCTGCGACGAGCTTCGTCTCTTTTATGAAAGTCTTCTTGAAAGGGTAAGGGCGAGGGCAGAGCTCGAGATAGAACGATTGGAAGAACGCCTTCCTACTATTGCATCTGCACCTTTTCCATATTCGGAGCTTCGCGAAGGTCAGGAGATCATGATAAAAGAGAGCTACTCCGCTATAAAGAGAGGAAAAAGACTTTTTGTTTCCGCGCCGACCGGCATTGGAAAAACCGTCTCGGCACTCTATCCGGCTCTTAAGGCTCTTGGTGAGGGAAGATGCGGGTGCGAGAAGATATTTTACCTGACTGCAAAATCAAGTACGGGCAGAGAAGCCTTCAGAGCCGCAAGTAAAATGCATTCTGCGGGGGCGAAGCTCAGGGTAATAAATATTGCCGCCAAGGAGCATATATGTATGCGCGGCGGATCTGAAGGGTGTGACCATGCGGTGTGTCCTTATGCCACTACCTATCATGACAGAGCAGATACGGCTATATTTGAGCTTCTTTCCGAGCATAGCGGATTTACGCCAACACTCATAAGGGAAAAAGCAAAGAAATACTGTCTCTGTGCTTACGAGCTGTCTCTTGAGCTTTCCGAATACTGCGACGTGATAATTTGCGACTACAACTATGCATTTGATCCAAGCGTTTATATGAGAAGATATTTTGGCTCGGATAAGGAGATAGGTAAGTACGTATTTCTTATCGACGAGGCACATAATCTTCCCGACAGAGCGAGAGAAATGTATTCGGCAGTACTGAAGCTCAGTGATTTTACCGAGCTTTTCATTAAGGCAAGTGAAAGCGCTCCGGACCTTGCGAAAATAATAGGCAATGCAGCCGCGGAGATAACAAAGCTTAAAAGACTCTGCCGAGATAACCTTATAAGCACGCCCGACGGAGACCGCGGCTTTTATATGTCGGGGAAGCCCCTTGAGAGATTCAACGTGGTTATTGATATTTTCAGAAAAAAAAGCGAGGGGTGGATGAAAAAGAACAGAGAGCATCCCCTTTACCGAAGCCTTGAGATACTGCTGGGACACACAAAAAAATATTTATGTATAAACGAGATATTTGATAACGGATTTTTGTGCTGCGTTGAAGTGAGCGGAGGGGATATTTCGGCAAAAATATTCTGTCTTGACCCCTCCCATATTCTCGACGGATTGCTCTGCCGTGCAAGCTCTGCCGTGCTTTTTTCAGCGACTCTTGCGCCTATGGACTATTTTATCTCGGTGCTTGGAGGTTCTAAAAAAGCCGAAAGGCTTATTCTCGATTCTCCTTTTTCTCCCGAGCATCTTGGTGTTGCGGTAGTTGATAAGCTTAGTGTAAGATACGAGGACAGAGCCAAAAATGCCTCTGCCTATGCGTCTGTTATTGCCGCGACAGTAAGCAAAAAACACGGTAATTATATAGCGTATTTTCCTTCCTATGAGTGTCTTTCTGAGGTGCTTGAGGTCTTTGTGCGAAAATATCCGAAGGTAGATGTAGTCGTTCAGAAGCCGACTATGGGATACAGGGAGAGGGAGGAATTTCTTTCCGCCTTTAAGGATAAAGAGGGAAGGCTAACTATCGGTTTTTGCGTCCTCGGAGGCGCATTTTCAGAGGGAGTAGACCTGCCGGGGAGCCGACTTATAGGCGCTATCATATTCGGTGTAGGTCTGCCGAGTCTTTCAAACGAGCGTAATATCATGAGAGATTATTTTGACGCACGCGACGGAGAGGGATACGATTATGCCTATACCTATCCGGGAATGAATAACGTATTGCAGGCGGCCGGAAGAGTTATAAGACGTGAAAGTGACAAGGGAGTTATCGTTCTCGTTGACGATAGATATGCCGAGCCTAAATACAGAGTACTTTTTCCAAAGCTGTGGCAGAATATAAAATATGCAGGAAATATAACTTCTCTTGCAGAAATCATGCGTTGTTTTTGGGAAAATGCCGACAATAAATGAACTTAATGTTAATAATATGCGGAGTTTTTAAAAAAATCTTGCTTTTTTTCGGGGGCTGTGGTATAATACCTCCGTTGTAAAATGAAAAAGTGTGCTATCGGAGGAATATATGGATTACAGACAGATGTCTTTCACTGAGCTTTGTGCAGAAAAGGAAAGACTTGATGTAGAATATAAAGAAATAAAATCTAAGGGTCTTTCTCTTGACCTGTCAAGAGGAAAGCCGGGAAAAGACCAGCTTGACCTTATGACAGATATGCTTACATGCATTTCTGATATTGACGACTGTATTTCGGAAAACGGAACAGATTGTAGAAACTACGGAATACTCGACGGAATTCCCGAGGCAAAAAGACTTTTTTCAGAGCTTCTTGGTATACCCGAGAAGAACATCATAGTTGCGGGAAATTCGTCGCTTAACCTTATGTATGATTCTATTATCAGAGCTATGGTCTACGGAGTTGTCGGAGCTGAAGAGCCTTGGGGAAAGCAGGGAAAGATACGCTTTATCTGCCCAGCTCCCGGTTATGACAGACATTTTGCGATCTGTGAATCCCTCGGTATCGAAATGATACCCGTAAAGATAGATAAAAACGGTCCCGATATGGACAAGGTCGAAGAGCTTGTGGCAAACGACACTTCTGTTAAGGGTATCTGGTGCTGTCCCAAGTATTCGAATCCCGACGGATTTACCTATTCATACGAAACAGTAGAGCGCCTTGCGAAAATGAAGACAGCTGCGCCCGATTTCAGAATCTTCTGGGATAATGCGTATGCGGTTCATGAGCTTTACGAAAACGATGGTGACGTCCTTGCGGATATATTTGAGCTCTCTGCAAAATACGGAACAGAGGATAGAGTATTTTACTTTGCTTCTACATCGAAGATCTCATTTCCCGGATCAGGTGTCGCTATATTCGCCGCTTCCGAGAGAAATCTATCACAGATAAAGCCGATAATGAGCGTTCAGACCATTGGTCACGATAAGATAAATCAGATAAGACACGTAAAATATTTCGGCAATGGCGAAAACATAATGAAGCATATGATGAAGCTTGCAGCGGTAAACAGACCGAAGTTTGAGACGGTTGAGAGAATACTCAATGGGGCTCTTGGCGGTACCGGCACTGCTGAATGGAATAAGCCGAAGGGCGGATACTTCGTCAGCCTCTATACAATGAAAGGCTGTGCCAAGAGAGCATATACCCTCTGCCACGAGGCAGGAGTTGTGCTTACAAAGGTAGGAGCTACCTATCCTTACGGTAAAGATCCTGACGACAGCAATATACGTATAGCTCCCACGTATCCTTCCTCTGATGACCTTGAGACTGCTATGAACGTGCTCGTGGTAGCGGTTCGTCTTGCGGCACTTGAGAAGCTTATAGCTGAACACAAATAAATAAAAACGGGCTGTTGCATATTGCGACAGCCTGTTGATTTTGGAGAAAACATGGGAAAAACAACTCAAAGAAATACAAATCCATTTAAGAATACCGATACGAACAAAAGATACTATACCTATGACTATTATTTAAGGAAGAGGTTTGGCGGCAAATGTGCGAAGATACCGATTGACGCAGGCTTTACATGCCCGAATATCGACGGAAGTCGTGGAGTTGGAGGCTGTATATATTGCTCGGGCAGAGGAAGCGGTGATTTTGCGGAATCCCCATGTCTTTCAATCACTGAACAGTACCGCATACAAAGAGAGAAGCTGTCGTCTAAATGGAGCACAGATAGGTGTATCCCGTATTTTCAGGCATTTACAAACACCTATGCCTCAATTGAAGTTCTGAAAGAAAAATATGAAGAAGCAATATCTCTTGATGGGGTGGTGGGGCTCAATATTGCCACAAGAGCTGATTGCATAGACAGAGAAAAGGCGGAATATCTTGCGTCTCTTGCTGAAAAGACCGAGCTGACCGTCGAGCTTGGACTTCAAAGCTCTGACGACGTGACGGCAAGTTTTATAAACAGATGCCACACCTATGAGGAGTTTTTGAACGGCTACCGTATGCTCAATGAGGCTTCGGATAAAATTAACGTCTGTGTGCACATAATACTCGGACTTCCGGGAGAGGACAGAGAAATTATGTTGAAAACGGTGAGGGACGTGGCGGCACTTCGCCCCGAACAGATAAAGATACACCTGCTTCACGTTCTGCGTGGCACAAGACTTGCAGAGCTCTATGAGACAGGCGAGTACGCTCCGCTTGAAAAGGAAGAATACGTCTCACTTGTCGCTGATGCACTGGAGCTTATACACGAAGATACGGTCATAGGACGTATTACGGGTGACGGAATGGGAGACGAGCTTATCGCTCCTCTCTGGAGCAGAAAAAAGGTCTGTGTTATAAACGACGTGGATAAACTCCTCTATGAGCGTGATTCGTGGCAGGGGAAGAAATTTAGCAAATAGTGTTTGTTGTTAATAAAAAAATTAATGAGAATAGATATTTATATAACAAAAAGCCGCCCAAACACGAGGCGGCTTTTAATGTTCTATTTCTAGATCATCCGAATAAAAAATTTCGTCATTTAAAAATTCAATGAGAGACATGTTAAATCCTCTTGCAAGCATGATAACAGTGCTCAAGGTTACTGTTTTATTTCGGCCATTCATTATGCATTGCATACTTCCGTGTTGGATTCCCGATTCTTGCTCCAAGCGATATTGAGACATATCTTTTTCTTTCAACAATTTAGAAATACGCTTTGCAACAGCATCATTTACAGTCAAGCTCACACCTCCCTGATAAGAAAATTCAATTCCGCTGTTCTGCCTACATATATTTTATCAATGTTCAAGAAAAAATATAAGAAGTTATACCTACATGTTGTTGAATTATTAATGAATTTGTGATATAATATGTATGTATACCTACATATAAAGGAAGGCTTTTTGTATGATTGTTACTTTTTTTGGACATGCTCAGTTTCCTAATGCAAAGAAATATGAGCAAAAGGTTATCGAATTTTTTGAGCAGAAAATCGGTGATTCTTCTGTTGATTTTTATTTGGGAGGTTACGGAGATTTTGATAGCTTTGCGTATGACTGCTGTAAAAAATATAAGGAGACGCATATCAATGCCTCATTGGTCTTTGTCACTCCATATATGACAATTGAATATCAACGAAATCACTTAGCGTATCAAAAGGAAAGATATGATGAAATTGTTTATCCTGAAATTGAGGACAAACCATTAAGATTTGCTATTTCTTATCGTAATAAATGGATGGTGGAGCATGCTGATTACGTTATATGCGGAATTTCTTGCGATTATGGCGGTGCATATAAAGCTTACCAATACGCAAAACGAAAGGGAAAGCCAATATTTAACGTTACCGATAAGGTGTTTTGAATAGTGTTGAGAATTATTGAGAAAGAAAAAAGCCGATGCGGATTGATCTCCGTATCGGCTATATTTTGTCATTTGTGAAAATAAAAACCGTACATAGGGTGAGAACTATGTACGGTTAATATTACATGTTGTTGATAGCTTTTGTGAACTGGCTCTTTTTACGAGCTGCTGCGTTCTTGTGAATGATTCCGCGAGCGGCAGCCTGGTCGATCTTCTTCACAGCAACCTTGTAGGTCTCCTGTGCGAGAGCAGCATCACCTGCAGCAACAGCAGCGTTGAACTTCTTGATGTCAGTCTTGAGCTGAGTCTTGAAGATCTTGTTCTGAAGAGTTTTAGTCTTTGTAACGATTACACGCTTCTTTGCACTTTTAATGTTTGGCATTGATTTTCACCTCCGTCATCATTATCAAAATAATAAGTCTTAACGTCACGCATGAGAGGGTGCGTTCGGTTTTCGTCCATACATTTACATATGATACCACATTTTTGAAAATAATGCAATAGTTTTTTTGAAAAAAATAAAAATTATTTTTTGATCGCTTCAGCAATAGAATTTGTTTGGATGTGTTTGATAGATTTTTAAAAAAGAGTTGACATAAAATACCTGAAATGCTATAATTATATTGATTTAAAGGTGCATACCGAAAATCAATCAGCTACAGTGGAGGATATAAAAGTGAAGAAATTTTTGGCTTTGACACTTGCACTTTGTATGCTTCTTGTTTGTTTTATATCGTGCGACGATATTTATATTGACGGCGATGTTTCCGATTCGGTTGATGATGACGACAAGAACGAAAACAAGGATAGCAATAAGGACGACAAGAACGAAAACAAGGATAGCAATAAGGACGACAAGAACAACAAGGACAATAAGAACGAAAGCGAAGACGACAACGACAAGAATAGCGGCATTGGTGGTATTATCGGAGATCTTATCGGAGGTCTGATCGGATCGGATAAAAACGACAATGACGACAACGACAATAACAACGGAACCAACGGCAACAATGGAAACAATGGAAACAATGGAAACAATGGAAACAATGGCAACAATGGAAACAATGGAAACAATGGAAGTAACGGTGGCGGCATTACCGACGAATCTACATATCTTCCCAATGTAGATTTCGAGGGCTACAATTTCAGAGTGCTTCATGCTGACGGAACGGGATATTTCTCCGCAATAGACGACGAAGATGCGGACACAACCTCTATTCTCCATCAGGCTGAGGTTGAACGCGATTCCGAGATCTCTGACCGATTTAATATAATGATCAAAGATGTTTGGTCGGACTCTTATCAGATAACAGATTTCGTAATCAAAGATGCTCTCAATGTTTCTTCTTCCTATGACATAGGTTATCTTAACAGAATTGAAAATGCATGTGATATTCTTTCTATGAATTTATCTCAGGACGTAAAGTCCATGCCTATGCTCGACCTTACAAAAGAGTGGTACGTTCAGCAGGCAAACGAAGAATTTTCTATCTTTGGTAAGCAGTTTTTTGTTTCGGGGGCATATCCCGAGAAGCCCAGCTCGCCTCAATTTCTCTTCAACAAGGATTTTATTCGCGGAAAGAACATGGATCTTCCCTACGATCTTATGCTTTCGGGCAAATGGACTATTGATAGACTCATGCAGTACACAACTGTCGGTTATTCGAACTTTAACTCTGCCTATAATGGTATCGACGGTCTTGATAAGTTTGGATACGCAGGACACGATCGTTCTGCATGCTATTTCTACCAAGGCTTTGGAGGTCAAACAACTTATCGCACTAACGATGGATCTGTAAAGCCCGTTTTTGCAAGCGATACTATAGACGCTATGTATTACAAGGTGACCGAATTTTACAACCATAAAGCAAACTGGACAAACAAAAGCCTTGACGCAGGCGATCCTACCTCTTCTCACAGAGTGTTCTACGACGGCAGAGCTATGTTCTGTTATTGGATAACGGCAACACTTAATTCTTATGATATAGAGACATTTGAATACGGACTCGGTATTCTTCCCATGTACAGCACATATCAAGGAAGATATTATTGCCCGGCATCGAGCGGAATCACTCTTTTCCCCATCAACCTTGAAGATCCCTACACCACGGGATATCTCTACGAATCTCTTTGCGAAGCATCACAGAGAATAGTATATCCTGCATCTATTCAGGAGGCAAAGGACTTCCAAATGCTTACAGACGAAAAGTCTATCGAGGTTCAGAAGCTTGTCGACCGATCGCTTTCTTATGACATTCTCGATTACTGCGACCCCTCAGAAGGTTATCTCGGCTCTTACGGATTTATTTGGGAGTGTATTCAAAACCAAGTTCCCCCATCTATTTCAGCCCAATCCTATGAGGATGCATTCAATCTGCTGTTCGACGAATTCTTTGATGGAGTTAAGGATAAAATTGATCAAGAAAATGGCTAAAAATAAATAAGCCTACAAAGCGGTTGCCGTTTAACACGGCAACCGTTTTTCTTTTGAAATAAATATTTTTACTCGACGTTATACGACGATATTTTCAACTCCGATATGGTAAAATCAAAGGACCTGAATGTAAAAAGAAAAGGGAGGTACAAAAATGATAAAGGGAGACACAGAACTCAAATCCGAAAAAGACAATGAAGAAGAAAAGGGGTATAGTCTGACCGAGACAGAGGACGAGCTTGTCATAATTCTTGGCGGGGAGATAGACCACCACAGAGCTCTGAAGATCAGAGTAAATATTGACACGGAGATAGCCGAAAGACGTCCTAAAAAGCTTGTTATGGAGCTTAGCCGTATAAATTTTATGGATAGCTCGGGACTTGGACTTATTATGGGACGGTACTCAAAGATGCAGGTCCTCGGCGGAGAGTTTGTACTCAGAGAGCCGTGCGAGGGAGTTATGAGGATAATAAGACTTGCAGGACTCGACAAGATAATAAAGGTTGAGAAGAGTGAAAACGAAAAGGAGAGCAATAAAAATGAGGCAAGAAAAAATAAATGAAATGAGCATGAAATTGCCGTCAAGGTCGGTGAATGAGGGAATGGCAAGAGCTGCGGTAGCGGCGTTCTGCTCACAGCTCGACCCTGATGCGTCGGAGGTGGCTGACATAAAATGCGCGGTCTCCGAGGCGGTGACAAACTGCATTGTTCACGGTTATAAAAACGAAATAGGGATAATTTACATAACGGTAAGTCTGTACGCAGACAGAACGATAAAGATAGAGATAAGAGACAGAGGACGAGGCATTGAGGACGTAAAGAAGGCACGTGAGCCTCTTTATACTACCGATGCCGAGAACGAACGGAGCGGAATGGGTTTTACCGTAATGGAAAGCTTTTGTGATAAAGTGAGGGTTGTATCGCAATGTGGCAAGGGAACGAAGGTGGTACTCTGCAAACGGTTGAGAAAAAGATAGAATACGTATATTCCGATAACGTACGGCTTGTTGAGTTAGCAAAGGAGGGTAATGAGGAAGCATTGGCGGTGCTTGTGGAGACTAACAAAGGACTTGTTAAGAGCATAGCCATAAGATTTCTCGACAGAGGGGTTGATCTTGACGATCTTATGCAGATAGGAACTATAGGTGTTATTAAGGCGGCAAGAAATTTTGACCTTTCGCGAGACGTTCGTTTTTCTACCTATGCAGTTCCGCTTATATTCGGCGAGATACGCCGTCATATTAGAGACGAAGGACCTATAAAAATAGGAAGATATTATAAACGTCTTGGCAGTCAGCTTCTCGGTGAGAGAACAAGGATATTTGCAGAGGAGGGTAGAGAGCCAAGGATCGCCGAACTTGCAGAGATATGCGGAGTATCCTCGGAGGAAGCGGCAATAGCTCTTGACGCAGTATCTCCTATAGTTTCTCTTTCGGACAGCGCGTATAACGATGAGGAGGGGGCGGAGATAGGCGATGTTATTGCGGACGAAGAAAGCCTCTCCGAGACCGAGCGTCTTTTTGACCGCTTGGCGCTTAGAGAGGCTATATCAAAGATGCCTGATATGTGGAGAGAGATCGTTGCCTTGAGATTTTATAGGGATATGACACAGCAACAGACCGCAGATGTCCTTGGAGTTACACAGGTAAAAATATCAAGAGAGGAAAAAAAGCTCATCGATTTTCTCAGGTCGAAGATGCTTTGATAAGCTCGTAAAGCTTGTCGGAAAGAGAAGTGAATTCCGCAACGTTCAGCTTCTCGCCTCTGATATCGGGAGAATGTCCGAGATCTACTATGGCAGAGGTGATGTCTTCCTTGGAAAGCTCCGAGAAAACAGCGGATAGGGCATTGGGAAGAGTTTTTCTGCGTTGCTCAAAGGAAGCTCGTATCGTTCTGAAAAATGTCGCTTCGTTGACGGGACGGTAGGGCTTTTCTTTGTGAAGCTTTATGCGTACCACAGAGGAATCTACCTTTGGTGGAGGAAGAAAATTATCGGCGGTAACGGTAAATAGCTTTTCAGGAGTTCCGTAGTAATTCAGAACTGCCGTGATAGCACCGCAATTTTTGCCTCCTGCAGGAGAGCACAGACGGTCTGCGACCTCGGACTGTATCATTATTGTAATATAATCGAATGGAAGTCCTGACTCAAGAAGCTTCATAAGAATAGGTGTCGTGATATAATAGGGAAGGTTAGCGCATACAGAGACCTTCCCCTTTTCAAAATAAGGGGCAAGTATGCCAGAAAGGTCGGCACTCATAACGTCCTCGTTTATGACGGTCACGTTTTTGTAATCTCCGAGAGTATATTTGAGAACAGGAATAAGGCCTCTGTCTATCTCAAGAGAAACAACGTTTTCATATCTTTCTGCAAGCTCCTTTGTGAGTGAGCCGATACCCGGACCTATTTCAAGAATGGTAGACGAGGAATCGTCACAGCAGGAATCGGCAATGTCCTCGACAACAAAATTGCTCGTCAGAAAATTTTGTCCGAATTCTTTCCTGAAATTCAGAGAAAACATAGCCATTACCTGTTTAATGGTTTTTATATCGCAAAGATTCATTTTTTATTGCTCCGTATTAAAAAAGTTTCTGTCACGGTTATTTTATCACGTTTTTTGTAAAAAATCAAGAAAAAGAAATCTTTTTATCAAAAAAAACACAAACGAGGTCGTAATTTCAAAAAAACTCTTGACAAAATAGAGTAAATGAATTATAATATTATCGTTATGCTGGTGTAGCACAGTCGGTAGTGCAGCTGATTCGTAATCAGCAGGTCGTGTGTTCGAGTCACATCACCAGCTCCATGCGTCCGAACGGAAGTGCGGACGCATTTTTTTGAAAGATACAAATAAAACATAGGAGGTATATATGAGTTCAGAAAGAAGCTCATTTACAGGCAAGATAGGGTTTGTACTTGCTGCCGCAGGCTCGGCTGTCGGACTTGGTAACATCTGGAGATTTCCGTATCTTGCTGCAAAGTACGGTGGAGGCATATTCCTTCTCGTTTATATCGTACTTGCGATTACTTTCGGTTTTACGCTTATGATAACCGAGATCGCAATCGGAAGAAAGACAAAGCTTAGTGCTATCGGTGCATATAGATCGCTCAATAAAAAGTTTTCCTTTATCGGATACCTTGCAGCTATCGTTCCGATAATAATTCTTCCGTATTATTCGGTAATCGGCGGATGGGTAATAAAATATCTTGCAGGATTCGTCTCTGGCAGAGGCGATGCAATGGCAAGCGGTATGACCTACTTCGGAGGTTTTATTGGAACGACGGTAGAACCTATTCTTTGGTTCTTGCTTTTTCTGGGACTTACGGCTGTAGTCGTTCTTCTCGGAGTTGAAAAGGGAGTAGAAAAGGTAAGCAAGATAATGATGCCCGCTCTTATAGCGCTTATTCTGTTTATTGCAATATACGCTATTGTTACTATCGATGGAGCGTGGGAAGGTGTAAAATACTACTTCATGCCTGATTTTTCAAAGTTCTCGATCATGACTGTCGTTGCGGCGATGGGACAGCTTTTCTATTCCATGTCATTGGCTATGGGAATCATGATAACCTATGGTTCGTACATGAAGAAGGATATCAGCATAGAAAAATCAGCTAAGCAGATAGAAATATTTGACACGGGTATTGCGATCCTTGCAGGTCTTTTGATAGTTCCTGCCGTATATGCTTTCTCGGGTGGTGACGAAGCAGCTCTCGGAGCGGGTCCCGGACTTATGTTCGGTACGCTTCCTCAAATATTTGACGTTATGCCATTCGGAGACGTTATAGGAGCTGTCTTCTTTATAATGGTATTCTTTGCGGCTATCACATCATCCATATCCCTTATGGAGACGGTCGTATCTATTATTCAGGACAGATTCCATACAAGCAGACGCATGACCTGCCTTATCGTTATCGGCATCTGCCTCCTTCTCGGTATTCCTTCGTCTCTTGGATTTGGACTTTGGAGCAACTTTACTATCCTCGGTCTGTCTATACTTGATTTCTTTGACTTTATCAGTAATAATGTTATTATGCCTCTCGTTGCACTTGCGACCTGTATATTTGTCGCATTTGTTCTCAAGCCCAAGTCTATTGAGGACGAGCTCGAGATAGGCGGAAAGGCAAAGAAGAGATATCTTTTCAATATTGTTGTAAAGTTTATTGCTCCTATATGTCTTATAGTTATTCTGGTCTCTTCGGTACTTAATGTATTCGGAGTTATCTCTATCTAAAAATTAAAAATAGAATAAAAGGCTCTTCGATGCTTCTTGTATCGGAGAGCTTTTTTTACTCTTTAAAAAAAGAAAAATGAGGAAAAATAAAAAAATTGCCAAAAAACACTTGACAAAGCTTGACAAACGTGCTATAATTGTAAACTGCATTATAATTGCTTATTATGTCCTATTTTGAGCCTGAAGAATTCTATATATTTATTATATAGAAAATTTCGGTTGAAAGAAGACAGAGTGGGCAAGGTTCCGCCCCGGTCCGATTGGCGCGGAATAAATACTTTGAATGGAGAGAGAATTAATGGTCAACGTAAAAGAACAAAAGCTTGGTCAGAACACGAGAAAGAGTTTTTCCAAGTCTCAGTTTCCGTGTGAGCTTCCAAATCTCGTAGAGGTACAGACAAAGTCCTTTAAGTGGTTTTTGGAAAAGGGCTTGATGGAAGTGCTTCGTGATGTGTCACCTATTACCGATCACTCAGACAACCTCGTTATCGAGTTTGTTTCCTATTCCATCGACTCAAAGCCTAAGTACACGGTTGAAGAGTGCAAGGAAAGAGATGCGAACTACGCAGCTCCCCTTAAGGTCAACGTTCGTCTTACTAACAAGCAGACAGGCGAGGTTAAGCAGACGGACATATTCATGGGTGATTTCCCGATAATGACCGAGACAGGTACTTTCGTAATCAATGGAGCAGAGCGTGTTATCGTATCCCAGATAATCCGTTCACCCGGTATGTACTATGCGAAATCCATAGACAAAACGGGTAAGGAAAACTACAGCACCACAGTTATTCCTTACAGAGGTGCATGGCTTGAGTACGAGATAGATTCCGCAGGGGTTATGTATGCTCGTATCGATAAGACGAGAAAAGTACCTCTTACCATGTTCCTCAGAGCTCTTGGCATTGAGAGCCGTGAGGATATGTATGCTATGTTTGGCGAGGATGAACTTTTCGAGAACACCTTTGCAAAGGATGAGTCCGAGCCTCTTGCTATTGCTAACGGAACAACTCCCTCAGTAGAAGCTCTTAAGGAGATATATAAGAAGCTTCGTCCCGGCGAGCCTCCTCTCGTTGAGTCGGCTCAAATGCTCATAAGAAACTATTTCTTTGACAATAAGAGATACGATATCGCATCCGTCGGACGTTATAAGTTCGATAAGAAGATGGCGCTTCATGCCCGTATCAGAGGTCATATTCTTGCCGAGGACGCAGTAAGTCCTCTTACAGGCGAGGTCATCTTTGAGAAGGGTGAGATACTCGATAACGAAAAGGCGCATAAGATCGAAAATGCCGGTATCAACAGAATAAGGATCGCTCTTGATAACGGTGATATTATCAGCGTATTCTCAAATAATACCATATACCCCGAGCATATCCTCGGATACGGACTTGAGGATATCGAGGTGTTTGAAAAGGCAAGTATTCCTGTGCTTCTCGAACTTAAGGAGCAATACGGTGATGACGTAGCGGCTCTTAAGGCGGCGGCAAAGGAGAGAATGGCAGAGCTTTGTCCTAAGTACGTTACAAAGGACGATATATTCGCTTCTGTCAACTACCTTATCAATCTTACTCATGGTGTCGGTTGCGTTGACGACATCGACCATCTGGGTAACCGTCGTATCCGTTCTGTAGGTGAACAGCTTCAGAATCAGCTCCGTATCGGCTTTACAAGAATGGATAAGATAATAAAGGAAAGAATGACCATTCAGGATAATGAAAAGTTGACTCCTGGAGCACTTATCAATATCAAGCCCGTAACCACGGTTATTCGTGAATTCTTCGGATCTTCGCAGCTTTCTCAGTTCATGGACCAGAACAACCCCCTGGCTGAACTTACACACAAGAGACGTCTCTCCGCACTTGGTCCTGGCGGTCTTTCGAGAGAAAGAGCTTCCTTCGATGTCCGTGACGTTCACTATACTCACTACGGACGTATGTGTCCTATCGAGACACCTGAAGGTCCTAACATCGGTCTTATTTCTTATCTTACGACCTATGCCCGTATAAACGATTACGGATTTATAGAAGCTCCTTACAGAAGGATAGACAAAGAAGCGGGAAGAGTAACCGATGAGGTCGTTTATATGACGGCTGACAAGGAAGATAATTATGTAATAGTTCCTGCAAACGAGCCGATAGATGAAAACGGATATTTTGCAAATCCCAAGGTCACAGCTCGTGACAAGGGCGAATTTGTCGAAAAGACTATCGCAGAGGTAGACTTCATGGATGTATCTCCCAAGATGGTGGTATCTGTTGCTACGGCAATGATCCCCTTCCTTGAGAACGACGATAACTCTCGTGCACTTATGGGATCGAACATGCAGAAGCAGGCAGTGCCGCTTATGGTGACAGATTCTCCTATCGTAGGTACGGGTATGGAGTACAAGGCTGCCGTTGATTCGGGAGTCGTTGTGGTCGCAAAGAACGCAGGTGTCGTTGAACGCGCAGAAGCATCAAAGATCGTAATTTCGTGTGATGACGGACACAAGGATAGCTACGAGCTTATCAAGTTCAAGAAGACAAACCAGGGAACGTGCTTCAACCAGAGACCTGTTGTTGCTAAGGGTGAGTATGTAGAAGCAGGTCAGGTAATTGCTGACGGCCCTGCTACAAGCAACGGAGAAATTTCGCTCGGTAAGAACGCTCTTATCGGATTTATGACCTGGGAGGGTTATAACTACGAGGACGCAGTTCTCCTTAACGAGCGTCTCGTAAGAGATGACGTTTATACGTCTCTCCATATTGAAGAATATACACATGAGGCAAGAGATACAAAGCTCGGACCGGAAGAGATAACCAGAGAGATACCTAACGTAGGTGAGGACGCGCTTAAGGACCTTAATGCCGAAGGTATCGTAAAGAAGGGAACAGAGGTAAGAGCAGGCGATATTCTTGTGGGTAAGATCACTCCCAAGGGAGAAACAGAACTTACAGCCGAGGAAAGATTGCTTCGTGCTATCTTCGGTGAGAAGGCAAGAGAGGTAAGAGATACTTCTCTCCGTCTGCCACACGGAGAATCGGGTATCGTCGTTGACGTAAAGGTGTTCTCACACGAGCATAACGACGACCTTCCCACAGGCGTTAACAAGGTAGTAAGAGTTTATATCGCACAGAAGAGAAAGATATCTGTAGGAGATAAGATGGCAGGACGTCACGGAAACAAGGGTGTCGTTTCCCGCATCATGCCTCCCGAGGATATGCCTTTCCTTGCTGACGGTACTCCTCTTGATATAGTTCTTAATCCTCTTGGCGTTCCTTCTCGTATGAATATCGGTCAGGTGCTTGAGGTTCACCTTGGTATCGCAGCCAAGAAGCTTGGTTGGAAGATCATGACTCCCGTGTTTGACGGAGCTAATGAGCGAGACATTATCGAGTGTCTCAGAATGGCAGGATATGCAAGAAAGATACTTCCCGGTGAGAACGTTGAAGGTAAAGAGCTCTTTATTGAAAATATCACCGAGGACGGAAAGAAGGACTACGTAAGAATAACCCCCGAGCAGAGAGCAGACGCTGAAGCAATGGCTGCGCTCTATGCAGATGACAAGGTAAGAGTTATCGACGGTAAGACCATACTTTACGACGGTAGAACGGGAGAACCCTTCGATAACCCTGTAACCGTAGGTATAATGTATTATCTCAAGCTTCACCATCTCGTTGACGATAAGATCCACGCCCGTTCCAACGGACCGTACTCCATCGTTACCCAGCAGCCTCTTGGAGGTAAAGCACAGTTCGGTGGACAGCGTTTCGGAGAAATGGAGGTTTGGGCTCTTGAGGCATACGGTGCAGCATACACCCTTCAGGAAATACTCACCGTTAAGTCTGACGATATCAGCGGACGTCGCAGAGCATATGAAGCTATTATCAAGGGACAGAACATACCCACTCCGGGTGTTCCCGAATCCTTTAAGGTGCTTGTTAAGGAACTTCAGTCCTTGGGACTTGATATCCGTACTCTTGACAAGAACGGAGAGGTTGTACAGCTTTCATCTCTTTGTAATGACGAAGATACCTTTACCTACTCAAATAAGGCTGAGTCTGCTCTTATTGACGACGTCGTTGATAACAACGTTGAGACAGACGATCTTGACGAAAGCTTCCTTATTGAGGATGCAGATGAGTTCTTGAACGATGCAGAGGACGAGAGCTATGATGAATATGAATCCGATGATTTTGCGTCGGATGACGAAATGTGATTGAAAGGAGAACAGATATGGAACGTAATGAATTTGATTCGATAAAGATCGGTCTGGCATCTCCGGAGATGATAAGAGAATGGTCATACGGTGAGGTAACAAAGCCCGAGACCATCAACTACAGAACGCTTAAAGCAGAAATAGGCGGTCTGTTCTGCGAGCGTATCTTTGGACCTACCAAGGATGGCGCTTGTATGTGCGGAAAGTATAAGAATTCCCACAACAAAGAGATACACAGGTGCGAAAAGTGTGGTGTTGACGTTACAACCAAAAAGGTACGTCGTGAGAGAATGGGACATATTGACCTTGTAGCTCCCGTATCACACATCTGGTATTTCAAAGCTATTCCTTCAAGAATGGCATTGGTACTTGATATTTCTCCCAAGCTTCTCGAACAGGTGCTTTATTTTGCAGATAATATAGTTCTTGATCCGGGTTCTACTCCTCTTGAGAAGGGAACAGTTCTCAATGAGAAACAGTATCAGGAAAATCTTGAACTTTACGGTGCTGATTTCCGTGTTGGAATGGGCGCTGAAGCGATCAAGGAACTTCTTGCTGAAATAGACATCGAGGAACTTGCTGCAAAGCTCAGAAATGAGCTTGAGGTTGCTTCGGGACAGAAAAAGACCAGACTTATAAAGCGTCTTGAGGTGGTTGAGGCATTCAGAAAGTCGGGCAACAAGCTTGAGTGGATGATACTTGATGCTATACCCGTTCTTCCTGCTGACCTTCGTCCTATGGTCCAGCTCGACGGTGGACGTTTCGCAACCTCCGACCTTAACGAGCTTTACAGAAGAGTTATCAGCAGAAATAACCGTCTTAAGAAGATAATCGAGATACATGCCCCCGAAATAGTTATCAGAAATGAAAAGCGTATGCTTCAGGAGGCGGTTGACTCACTTATCGATAACGGAAGAAGAGGAAAGCCTGTTACAGGTCCTTCCAACCGTCCTCTCAAATCGCTCTCTGAAATGCTCAGAGGTAAGCAGGGACGTTTCCGTCAGAACCTTCTTGGAAAGCGTGTTGACTATTCCGGACGTTCGGTTATCGTCGTAGGTCCTTCTCTTAAGATCTATCAGTGCGGTCTTCCTAAGG
>JAGBTY010000002.1 GCA_017631085.1 Clostridia bacterium | reverse complement strand
CCTTCTTGGAAAGCGTGTTGACTATTCCGGACGTTCGGTTATCGTCGTAGGTCCTTCTCTTAAGATCTATCAGTGCGGTCTTCCTAAGGAAATGGCTCTTGAACTCTTCAAGCCCTTCGTAGTTAAGAGACTTGAAGAGATGCAGAGAGTTGGTGTTAAGGACGCCCTCAAGAAGATAGAAAAGGCACATGAAAATCCCTGCGTATGGGATGCTCTCGAAAACGTTATCAAGGAACACCCCGTTCTTCTTAACAGAGCGCCTACGCTTCACCGTCTGTCCATTCAGGCGTTCGAACCCGTACTTGTAGAGGGAAGAGCTATTAAGCTCCATCCTCTTGTATGTACTGCGTTTAACGCAGACTTTGACGGAGACCAGATGCCTGTTCACGTACCCCTTTCTGCTGAGGCACAGGCAGAGGCAAGATTCCTTATGCTCTCTGCAAACAACCTCCTCAAACCCATGGACGGTAAGGCAGTTGCAGTTCCTTCACAGGATATGATACTCGGTTCTTACTATCTTACCATGGATAAAGCAGGAGAGCCCGGTGAGGGAAGAGCATTCCGTGATTACAATGAGGCAATAATGGCGTATGCTAACGGTTCTCTCGGACTTCATGCTCCTATTCGCGTTCGCGTTACCAAGGAGATAAACGGCGAGAAGAAGACAAAGCTTATAAACGCTACTCTCGGTCGTATGATATTCAACGCTCCAATTCCTCAGGACCTTGGATTTATTGAAAGAAAAACCGAGGATGACGAGTTTGAGCTTGAAATACAGAAGGTCGTTAAAAAGAAAGAACTTGGACAGATCATTGACCGTTGTATAAAGAAGCACGGCTCTGCTATCTGTGCTGAAATGCTTGACAATATCAAGGAGCTTGGATACAAGTACTCCACAAAGGCATCCTTCTCTATCTCTGTATACGATATGACTATACCCAAGGAAAAGAGCGTTTTCATTGCCGAAGCGCAGAAGAAGGTTGACCAGATCAATCAGTTCTACGAAGAGGGTATGCTCACCAACGACGAAAGATACAATAACGTTATCAGCGTATGGGGTAAGACTACCAACGAGGTTACTGATGCGCTTCAGAAGGGATTTGATGATTACAATCCTATTAAGATCATGGCTGATTCCGGAGCCCGTGGATCTATAGCTCAGATGAGACAGCTTGCGGGAATGCGTGGACTTATGTTTGCTACCGACGGTACTACCATCGAGCTTCCCATTAAGTCAAACTTCCGCGAAGGTCTTAATATTCTCGAGTACTTCATGGGTGCAAAGGGTTCACGTAAGTCACTGTCAGATACGGCTCTCCGTACTGCAGACTCCGGATACCTTACAAGACGTCTTGTTGACGTATCTCAGGAAATCATCGTAAGAGAAGAAAAGTGTGATACTACAAAGGGTGCATGGGTAGAGAATATAATAGATGAAAAGACTGGAAGTATTCTCGAACCTCTTTCTGACAGAATCGTAGGCCGTTATACCATCGGTCAGGTCGTTGATTCTAATGGAAACGTAATAGTTGACGACGACGAGATGATAACCGACGAACAGGCAAAGGCGATAGAGAAGGCTGGAATCGAAAGAGTATATATCAGAACTGTAATTCAGTGCCATTCCAAGCACGGAATATGCGCACACTGTTACGGTGCCGATCTTGCATCAGGCAAACCCGTTAAGGTGGGTGAGGCAGTTGGTATCATAGCTGCACAGTCTATCGGTGAACCCGGTACACAGCTTACCATGCGTACCTTCCACTCGGGTGGTGTCGCAGGATCGGATATTACTCAGGGTCTTCCCAGAGTTGAAGAACTTTTCGAAGCAAGAACTCCCAAGAAGCCTGCCGTAATGACAGAAGAAAAGGGAATTGTTCACGTTCTTCCCGGTGAGACGCTCAATACTAACGACGTAACCGTCACTTCCGATGAAACGGGAGAGATAACACGTTATCAGATTCCTTTCGGAATGAGACTTTGTGTTGCGAACGGTGACTACGTTAATAAGGGTGATGCTCTTACTGAAGGTAATAAAGCTCCTTCGGATATAATGAGAATACTTGGACTTGATGCTGTATATGAATACATTATCAAGGAAACACAAAAGGTTTACCGTTCACAGTCCTGTAACGTAAACGATAAGCATATTGAGATAATAGCACGTCAGATGACGAGAAAGATACGTATTGCCGATGGTGGAGATACCAACCTTCTTGTAGGTGCTCTCGTTGACATGACAGAGTTTGAGGAAGAGAATCTCAAGATCCAGGCTCGCGTTGACGCAGGTGAAGAACTTGCTCTTGCGGTCGGAGCTCCCGAGCTTCTTGGAATCACAAAGGCATCTCTCCAGACAGAATCCTTCATGTCTGCGGCATCCTTCCAGGAAACCACCAAGGTACTTACCGAGGCGGCTATCAGAGGAAAGGTCGACCACTTGAGAGGACTTAAGGAAAACGTTATTATCGGTAAGCTTATACCTGCAGGAACAGGTATGAAGTGCTATCAGAACGTTGATGTTGTTAAGAACGAGGACGAATCCGAAGCCGAAGAAAAAGCTATCTGAAAGTAATATAACAAAGAGGTCATCGCAACTTGATTGCGGTGACCTTTTTTTATTTATTCAAGAAAAATTCAAGAAAAATTCAAAAAAAAATTCAAAGCCTCTTGACAATAGAAGAGAATGTGAGTATAATATAATGGTAGTGTGATAAAACACAAAAAAATTGGAGGTTTTTTTATGAAACAGTTGAACTTACCACGCAGAATGACTGCGACGATTCAGGTCTGGGTATGCTTCGCATTGATAGTTGCTGCATTGGCAATGAGCTTTTTGCCTATTATTACCCTTAAGACCGCAGACAACGCTGATGAGATATCTAAAGCGTTAAGTGAAATAACCGATACCGATATCGAAATTCCTGAAAAGGTTTCGGTAACTTCTCCTAAGCTTATAGGTAGCATACTTATGATCGGTGATGCGATCTCTGTTCTTTCTGACAGTGAAAGCGCATCAGACGATAAGGTTGAAGCTCTTGAAGCAAAGCTTGAGAGCAAGGAAGGTCAGGAGACTCTCATTACCACTATGGCTATCGCAACAACAATAGCTGATGCTATGGGTACAGAAGAAGAGGGTGGAGCTTCTCCCAGCATATTTGAGATCTTGTTTAACATCATCATAATCTTCAGTGTTATTATTGGAGTTTTGGGTGCAACTCTCGTCCTTCCCTTTATATTTGCTTTCAGAGCAATAGTTGCACTTGTTCGTTGCCTTAAGAACCGCAATACTCCTGAGCTTGCAGTTGGTAAGGTTGCTGGTAAGATGACAGAAGCACTCACCCTTCCTCTTGAGATAATGATATTCCAGTGCGTTGTTCCTGGAATGTCTTACGGAAGCGGTATTGTTGCAATAATCGTTATTGCGATACTTTCTATCGTGCTCAATACTCTTGTTTCCAGAACAGTAACCTATAAGCCCGAGCATTTCACATTCATGAATATTGCACAGGGAACATCTGTTATTGGTTTGGTAGGCTTCCTCGTATTCTTCTTTAACTTCCTTAAGACAGGTATCTTCACAAGCTTCCTCCACGGAAAGTTCTTTGATTACCTTCAGGACGTTACTACACACAAGGCACAGGCGTCTGCTGCAAGAATAACAGTTGAAACTCAGGATGGTTACGTAGTTGATCTCCTTCTGTTCGTAGCACTTATCGTTCTTGTTATGTATTCTATCAACTATCTTCCTAAGATTGCTCGCCGTCTCTCTTGCACAGTAAAGAAGGGCTCTGGCAATCTCTTGGTTCCTGCAATTCTTACACTTCCCGTTTACATAATTCCTACAGTTATGATGGGACTTAAGAACTACTACGAGAATCCCGTATCCAAGGCAACAGAAGGCGATGCTTCGTTCCTCGAGCTTACACCTGCCGGAAATGATGCAGTTTCTGCAATGTTCGTAGGTATCATAATCATGCTCGTTGCTGAGATCGCTTACATGGTTCTCAATATGGTATTCTGCAAGGGCGTTTCTTCTGAAGAGAAGGCAGCACTCTTGAGTGGTGATACAACAATCGCTAATGATGCTGAGGAGGCACCTGTAGCTGAGGAAGCACCCGCAGCTGAGGAAGCACCTGTAGCTGAGGAAGCACCCGCAGCTGAGGAAGTTCCTGCTGAAGAGGAAACTCCTGCTGAGTAAAATAAAACTTTCTTGAATATTTAAAAATATGATCACCCAAAAGGTTTTTCCTTTTGGGTGATCTTTTATTTATAGAGTTATATTTCTATGCTTTCGTTTTTTTCGACTTTCGGCAGATTAGCAAAGCCATAACATTGACCCGATGACAGTGCTGAGTTTATGCGAAGAAGTCTGTTGTATTTTGCAACACGCTCACTTCTGCAGGGTGCTCCGGTTTTAATAAAATAAGCACCTGTTGCAACAGCAATGTCTGCAATACCCGTATCCTCTGTGTCTCCCGAGCGGTGAGAAAGAATAAATCGGTATCCTGAATCCTTAGCAACTCTGATAACATCGAGTGTTTCTGAAAGAGTGCCTATTTGGTTGGGTTTGATAAGAATAGAATTCGCTATGCCATTCTGAATTCCCGTACGAAGTCTTTTTGAATTGGTTACAAACAGGTCGTCACCAACAAGCATTATTTTTTTTCCAAGACGTTCAGTGAGGTTTTTCCATCCGTCACTATCACGTTGGTCAAGCCCGTCCTCAATGGACATTATCATCGGGAAATCGCGGCAAAGGTCTTCCCAATAGTCTATAAGCTCTGCTCTGGTTCGTTTTATATTTCTTTTGGGAAGAAGGTAATCCCCGTTTTCGTCATACCACTCGGAAGCGGCAGCATCAAGTGCTATCATTATTTCATCAGTGGTGTAGCCTGCATGTGAGATGGCTTCACAAATAAGCTCGAGCGCTTGCTCGTCATTTTCAAGATCGGGAGCAAATCCCCCCTCGTCACCTACTGATGTGGAAAATCCTTTTTCGGAAAGAAGCTTTTTGAGAGAATGATATACTTCGGTGCCGGCTCTTAATGCGTCGGGGTAATTGCCGAATCCCACGGGAACGATCATGAATTCTTGTATCTCAACGTTATTCGATGCGTGAGCCCCTCCATTGAGAATGTTCATCATGGGGACCGGAAGACGGTAAGCGAAGCTTCCTCCAATATACTTGAATAAAGGGAGGTGATAGAAATTGGCTGCCGCACGTGCATTAGCGAGTGAAACTGCAAGAATTGCGTTTGCTCCAAGCTTTTCTTTGTTTTTTGTTCCGTCAAGACGTATAAGAAGATCGTCTATTTCCTGTTGGTCGCAAGGATTAAGACCGACAAGCTTTGGAGAAATTATCTTTTGTATGTCGTCTACCGCCTCTGTTACACCCTTGCCGAAAAAGCGTTCGTTATCGCTGTCACGTCTCTCGTGTGCTTCGTAAATACCCGTTGAAGCGCCTGACGGAACACTTGCGATGCCTATAGTTCCGTCGGTAAGATATACCGTTGCCTCAACTGTTGGATTTCCTCTTGAGTCAAGTATTTCTCTTGATGAGCATTTGAGTATTTCGGGTTTTGTCATTATCGGGATTCCTTTCTCTTTTTAGTTTGTTACAAGGTTATTGTTTCCGATAATAAAAAAATTATTCAACAAAGATTTTTGCATGATTTGATTTGGTAACTTTCATTTTTGTTTAATTAAATGAGCTATAATATAATATTTTAATCAAAAACCGAAAAAAACAAAGTAAATAATTGCAAATGTTAAAAAAATGTAACATTAGAAAATAATACTTGAAAAAAACATAAAAATAGTGTAAAATATATAATGGGATAAAAAGTATCAATAAATACTTTGTTAAAAAAATTTATTATAAAGAGGAGAAAAACCATGACCCAAAACAAGTTTGTTATGAACTGGATCGATGAGATGGCTGCAATGACACAGCCTGACAAGATCGTCTGGATCGACGGAAGCGAAGCTCAGGCAGAAGCGCTTCGTGCGGAGGCTTGTTCCACAGGTGAGATGATCAAGCTCAACCAGGAAAAGCTCCCCAACTGCTACCTTCACAGAACGGCTGTAAATGACGTTGCGCGTGTTGAGGGCAGAACATTTATTTGTACTTCCAAGAAGGAGGATGCAGGTAACATCAATAACTGGATGGCACCCGCAGAATGCTACGAAAAGCTTTCCAAGCTTTACCGCGGATCTATGAAGGGAAGAACGATGTACGTTATTCCTTACTCCATGAGTATCGTTGGTTCTCCTTTCGCTAAATACGGCATTGAGCTTACCGACTCTATCTACGTCGTGCTCAATATGCTTATCATGACACGTGTAGGAACCGACGTTCTTGAGGCTCTCGGCGAGAGTGGAGATTTCATTAAGGGACTCCATGCAAGAGCTGATATTGACGAAGAGAATCGTTATATCTGTCATTTCCCTGAAGACAACACCATCTGGTCCGTAAACTCCGGATACGGCGGAAACGTTCTTCTTGGAAAGAAGTGCTTCGCTCTCCGTATCGCGTCCTACCTCGGACGTAAAGAAGGCTGGATGGCAGAGCATATGCTTATTCTCGGTGTTGAATATCCCAACGGCGAGACAAAGTATATCTGTGCTGCATTCCCCTCTGCATGCGGAAAGACCAACCTCGCAATGCTTATTCCGCCTGAACTCTACAAGAAGAGCGGATATAAGGTATGGTGCGTAGGCGACGATATCGCATGGCTTCGTGTCGGTGAGGACGGAAGACTTTGGGCAGTTAACCCCGAAAACGGTTTCTTCGGTGTTGCTCCCGGAACAAACGAGAAGTCTAACCCCAATGCTCTCTATACAACAATGAGAGACACCATTTTTACAAACGTTGTTCATAACACTGCTGATAATACGGTTTGGTGGGAAGGACTTGATAACAATCCTCCTACACCCGGCAACGCTATCGACTGGAAGGGCAATCCTTGGGATTGTACCAAGTTCGATAAGAAGGATAAGTCCACCTGCGGTGCTCATCCTAACAGCCGTTTCACAGCAATGGCAACAAATTGTCCTTGCTTGTCCTCTGAGTTCAATAATCCTAAGGGTGTTCCCGTATCTGCTATCGTATTCGGTGGCCGTCGTGCGAAGACCGCTCCTCTGGTATACCAGTCAACAAGCTGGCAGAACGGTGCATTCGTTGGTTCTATCATGGCTTCCGAGACAACTGCGGCTGCAGCAGGAGCTGTCGGCGTAGTTCGCCGTGACCCCATGGCAATGCGTCCTTTCGTAGGATACGATATGGGCGACTACTGGGCACACTGGCTCAAGATGGGAACTCTTATCCCCAATCCTCCCAAGATATTCCACGTTAACTGGTTCCGTACCGACGACAACGGAAACTTCATTTGGCCCGGATTTGGTGACAACATGAGAGTTCTTATGTGGATCCTCGCTCGTTGTGAGGGTAAGGTTGAGGCTAACATCACTCCTATTGGATATATTCCTAACGCAGAGGATATCAATATTGAAGGACTTGATGACGTTAATCTTGATACGATTCGCAATCTTCTCTCGGTTGACGTTGATTCTTGGCTTGCAGACATCGATAACATCAAGGAATTCTACGCTCAGGTAGGCGACAGAGTTCCCGCGGCTATGTACGATGAGCTCGCAGCTCTTGAGGCGAGACTTAACGCAGCAAAGTAACTTTAAAAATCAGGGGAGCTTTTCGAAGCTCCCCTTGACTGACTTCAATAGGAGATAAACATGGGACTTATTTTTGCTTTTTTTATTATTTGTGTAGCAGCCGCATTTTTAAAATCGCCTGCGTGCCGAGGATTCATAGGTGAGGTGTGGGTTAAATTTGTTATAGGAAAAACAAATGATCGTGCGGACAAAAAAGAAAATATAAAGTATGTAATTAATAACCTATTGCTTCAAACAGAAGATGGTAGAACTTCTCAAACTGACCATGTTGTCATAAATAAAAATGGTGTTTTTGTAATTGAAACAAAAAATTATTCGGGTAGAATATATGGAGACGATAATCGTAAAGAGTGGACTCAGGTTTTGAATTACGGAAAAATGAAGAACCATTTTTACAGTCCTGTAAAA
The DNA here is from genome assembly GCA_017631085.1 of Clostridia bacterium. GTDB lineage: Bacteria > Bacillota > Clostridia > Oscillospirales > CAG-272 > HGM12713. The sequence continues at coordinate 67,553 of JAGBTY010000002.1, read as the reverse complement.
CAAAATATGGGGCATATATATAAGATAAAGCAGATAATTCCTGAGGATGTTCCTATTTGTTCCATTATCGTGTTTGTAAAAGGGAATATTAAGTTTATAAATTCTCAATATGTATATACATTAAGTGGATTACACAAAAAGCTTAAAGAAACATCTGAACGTGAAATGACTCCTTTAGAAATGAAAAAAACATATGATATTCTTCTGAATAGCAACAAAAGCAAGGAAATAACAAATAAGGAACATGTCGAGAATATTAGGAAAGCTCAAGAAGAAATCGAACAGAATACTTGCCCTTTATGTAAAGGAAAATTGATTATTCGCAAAGGAAAATACGGAGTTTTTTTAGGATGCTCCAATTATCCTAAGTGTAAATTTTATAAGAAAAAAGATTCTTGAGAAAAACAGCGGAGACACATATTGTGTCTCCGCTTCTTTTGCTTTTGATATTATTCAAAATCAACAGATACCTTTGTAACTCTGGGAGTACGCAGGCAGTTGTAAGCGTATAGATTGAGTCTGTATTCGAGTATGTCACCCGCTTTGAGAGCAACGCCTTCGGGTTTTTGCCATTCTCCGCCGTTTACTCTTACCTCGCAGATAACGTCGGTCTTGGGAGGAATGTCTGCCTCAAGAGACATACCTTTTACCTTGCAATCCGCTTCGATAGCATAGGGTACAGATGTGTAGTACTCGTTGAAGCTTCTGTCCATAATGTTACCGATGTTATTGGATATCATACCGTGAGGACCCTTTGTGGGGAGGTGTGTCTGATGCTGTACGTTGAATCCTTCAGGACCGTTCCACCAAACTGCCGAGTAACCTGTATGGTCACCGTCTACCTTGTGGTTGGAGAGAGCCAGGTCGATATATCCGTCCTCATTGAAGTCAGCCGCCATACAACCCGTAGCCGAGTGAGCGTAGAGAAGATCACGGTCAAGCTCGTGGAAGTGTCCCTCACGGTTCCAATAAAGGAAGGAGTTTACGTCACGGTCAACGCCGCCATGGTAGCTTCCTGCGAAGATGTCGAGCCAACCGTCATTGTTAAAGTCTGCCACAGCAAAGGAGTCAGCCGCATCACCGCGGAGGATACACTTGTTGTCCTCACTGATACCATCGGGACCGTTCCAATAAATATAAACATAGCTGTGGTGAGGCTCGCGGAGACGGAGATCGCCTTTGACGGGAGTGTCGGTATGACCGCCGATAATAATGTCGGGGTATCCGTTCTTTGTAAGGTCAGCGGCGGTAGCGCCAATGCTCTTTCGAGCGGCGAGCTTCTGGGAACGCTCAAATGAAAATCCGTCAGGGCCGCCGTAAAGAATATATGCGTACTTCTTGCAGGTCGTAACGATAAGATCCATCCAACCGTCACCGTTTACGTCAACGGCAGAGGGCCAACGACCCGAGATCTCATCACCAAATTCGATGTCTTCATAGGTCTCAAAGTTATCCTTGCCGTAGAAGATACGGAGAGTCGTCCATTCCTTCGCGGGAGTGATTATCTCAAGATAACCGTCTCTGTTGAAGTCACCCGCCATAACGCCCCAACCGATCTCTGTATTGATGGTGCGGCTTCTTTCGGGCTCAAATCCGTTCTCACCGAAATAGTGGATGTGGTGACCGACGTCAAGATGCATGGAGTTTTCTGCATTGTTACCGATGAGAAGCTCTGCCCATCCGTCGTCGTCAAGGTCTGCGATGAGCGCGTCAACTGCGCAGTGACCTGGAACGTTCGTAACTCTTTCGGGATCGTATCCGTCCTTGTCACCCCAATATACGAAACATTCCTGATAACCGATCGCGGAACGGGAGTGGTGGTTTACGACAAACAGTCTCTCGATTCCGTCGGGGTTCTTGAAGAGAAAGCTGCGACGACCGTCCTCGTTTTCATATACTGCGGGATTTTTGAAATCGGGGTATGTAAATACGAGTGTAGAATTTGTATACATACGGCTCGCACAGCACTGACAGAAGGCAACCTTATTGCCGAGGATGTTTACGTGACAAGCCATAGCAGTGGGAATTACAGTGCGGGGACGCTTGTCGATTCCGTCGGGGCCGTTCCAGACGATGAAGCTATTTTGCTTCGAGTTGTCATTTTCGTCAAGAACCTGAGCTGCAACTGCGATATCGTCGTAGCCGTCGCCGTCAAGGTCGCCGACGGCAACAGAGACAGCTCGCGTGATATCAAGCTCAAGGACTGTTATGGGCTTGCGGTCGTTGTCAACAGAGTAGAAATAGAGCTTCTTGCCTGTTGAAAGGGTGAAGCAGGGAGCTCCGTTCCACTTGAAAGAATCAAGAAGTCTTGTCGCGTTGGGTTTCTTCTCCATCTCACTGGTCTTCTGACCTTCGTCATCCTTTGCGGAAATGACGTCGCAGGGGTAGTGCTCGGGGAAGACAGTAAATCTTTCTACATTTATACCGTCCTCACCGCCCCAATATACGCGAGTTTCTGTGCAGTCTTCCTTGCGGACGATAAGATCGTCAAAACCGTCGCCGTCTAGGTCGATAGCGGTACAGTTTTCTGCATTGATGGGAAGGTCGGTGAATTCTTCCCATTCATAACCAAGCTCTGTATGCTCGAATATACGAACGATCTTGTATATGGGAAGTGTGAAAACGACCGACTGCGTTCCGTTTCCCTTGAAATCGCCGTGAGTACAGTCAACGGCAAAGGGAGTGGGTATTCTTATATGTCTGTCTTCGGAATAACCCTTGTCTGAACCGAAGTAGATATCGGTGGTGGCGAATGGAGCAGCTGCGTCATAATGACCTGTAACGAAAATATCGTTATAGCCGTTTCCTGTTGTGTCAAAGACCATACCCGAAACAGATCCCTGTCCGGGAAGCACCTGACGACTTCCGTCAGGAGAGTAAACGTAGCTGGGAGCGGCTTCATAGTGATTCTGGCAGTTGGCGAATACAAGATCTACGTATCCGTTTCTATCAAGGTCATACTGGTAGATACGCTGGAGAACGCCTTTCTTTGAAACATATATGTTTTGTCCCGCGTTTCCGAAAGTGCCTTTTCTGAAGGCTTCAAATCCCTCGGTGATCCAAGAATTAGGTTTCATTTTTTTTGTCTCCCTATATAATAATGTAAAATTTTGCGGCATAGTGTGCCGAATTTATAATATTATAACTTATAATTTTATATATGTCAATGGTTTTCGAGGAAAAATATATTTATTCTTGCTTAAAATCAGGCAAAAAATCAAAAACAAATTGTGCAAAACGGAGAAATTTTGGGGTTGCAATTATGCGACTTGACAAACAAAAAGTAAAATGATATAATATACTGAAACTGTTCGCGCGTCGGACAGACTACGTATGACAGAACGACGCTTATGCGTCTCTGTGATAAACATTAAATTTTCAAGAAGGAGGAAATGGAAAGAATGCCAACATTTAACCAGCTTGTAAAGCAGGGTCGTCATGACAAGGTTTATAAGTCTAAAGCACCCGTTCTTCAGAAGGGCTTTAACTCTTTGAACAATGCTCCCACCGACCAGGCGTCCCCCCAGAAGAGAGGAGTTTGCACAAAGGTATCTACTACCAGCCCTAAGAAGCCTAACTCCGCGCTTCGTAAGATCGCAAGAGTAAGACTTACAAACGGACTTGATGCAACAACCTATATTCCTGGAATTGGACACAACCTTCAGGAACACTCCGTCGTTCTTATCAGAGGCGGAAGAGTTCGTGACCTGCCCGGTGTACGTTATCACATTATTCGTGGTACACTCGACGCTCAGGGCGTTGCAAACCGTAACCAGAGCCGTTCTAAGTACGGCGCAAAGAAGCCCAAGAAGAAGTAATTTGGGCAAGATTAAGGTATAGAGCAACAAAAAGTCGCTGGTGAACTTAGTTAATTTAATGTTTATTAACAGACTCGCCGAGCGCTTACAGAAGTATGCTTTTGAGTACCAATGATTTCATAATATTAATGAAGGAGGGAAGTACAGTGCCGAGAAGAGGTCGTATATCCAAAAGAGACGTATTGCCGGATCCTATGTACAATTCTAAGCTCGTAACAAAGCTTATCAATAACGTAATGTATGACGGCAAGAAGGGCGTTGCCCAGAAAATTGTTTATGATGCATTTTCAGCAATCGAGGCTAAGGTAGGAGAAAATCCCCTTGATGTATTTACAGCAGCTCTCGAAAACGTTATGCCGGTTCTTGAAGTTAAGGCTCGCCGTGTAGGCGGTTCGACATATCAGGTACCTATGGAGGTAAGAGCAGAGCGCCGTCAGACACTTGGTCTGCGTTGGCTTGTAGCTTATTCCAGAAACCGTGGCGAACGTACAATGGCTGATCGTCTTGCAGCAGAGATAATCGATGCGAAGAATAGCATGGGCGGAGCTTTCAAGAAGAAAGAAGAAACCCATCGTATGGCAGAAGCTAATAAGGCTTTCGCACATTACAGATATTGATTTTGTCTATAAAGGAGATTATCAATGGCAAGAGAATATTCACTTGAAAAAACAAGAAATATCGGTATCATGGCTCACATCGATGCCGGTAAAACAACTACAACGGAGAGAATCCTGTTCTATACAGGTAAAACTCACAAGATAGGTGAAACTCATGAAGGAGCAGCTACCATGGACTGGATGGTTCAGGAGCAGGAGAGAGGTATTACCATTACTTCTGCTGCAACCACATGTTTCTGGGCGCACTCCAAACATCATGACAACCCCGCAGCAGTAAAGGCTAACACACACAGAGTTAACATCATCGACACCCCCGGCCACGTTGACTTCACAGTTGAAGTTGAACGTTCGCTCCGTGTCCTTGACGGTTCTGTAACAGTTCTTTGCGCAAAGGGCGGAGTTGAGCCTCAGTCGGAGACCGTTTGGCGTCAGGCGGACAAGTACGGTGTACCGCGTATGGCTTATGTCAACAAGATGGACATAACCGGTGCGGACTTCTACCGTGTTGTTCAGATGATGAGAGACAGACTCCATGCAAACGCAGTTCCGATACAGCTCCCAATTGGTAAGGAAATGACCTTCAGAGGTATCATTGACCTTATGACAATGGAAGCTGACGTATATTACGATGATCTTGGTAAGGACATGAGAGTGGAAGAGATTCCCGAAGACATGAAGGACCTTGCTGCAGAGTATCGTGAAAAAATGATAGAGTCCATCTGTGAGACAGATGAAGAGCTTATGGAAAAGTATTTCGGCGGTGAGGATATCACCGTTGATGAGCTTAAGCTCGCTCTCAGAAAAGCTACTATCGCAAACCAGATCGTTCCCGTTGTTTGCGGAACATCTTACAGAAACAAGGGTGTACAGAAGCTGCTTGACGCAGTTATCGACTATATGCCTTCTCCTCTTGATATTCCCGCTATCAAGGGTGTAAACCCCGATACCGAGGAAGAGGACGAGAGAATCGCATCCGACGATGCTCCTTTCTCCGCTCTCGCATTCAAGATCATGACAGACCCATTCGTTGGAAAGCTCTGCTTCTTCCGTGTATACTCGGGTAAGATCGAAGCAGGTACAACAGCTTACAACTCCAGCAAGGGCTCCAGAGAGCGTTTCGGACGTATCCTTCAGATGCATGCAAATGACCGTCAGGATATCGACGTATGCTACAGTGGAGATATTGCAGCAGTTTCCGGTGTTAAGAACACTACAACGGGTGATACATTCTGTGATGAGAAGCATCCTATCATTCTTGAAAACATGGAATTCCCCGAACCCGTTATCAGCGTTGCTATCGAGCCTAAGACTCGTGCAGGTCAGGAAAAGATGGGTATTGCTCTTTCTAAGCTTGCTGAGGAAGACCCCACGTTCCGTACCTATACAGACGAGGAAACAGGACAGACTATCATCGCAGGTATGGGTGAGCTTCACCTTGAGATCATCGTTGACAGACTTCTCCGTGAGTTTAAGGTGGAAGCAAACATCGGTAAGCCTCAGGTTGCATACAAGGAGACCATTCGTAAGAAGGTTGACCATGAGTGCAAGTACAAGCGTCAGTCTGGTGGTTCTGGTCAGTACGGTCACGTTAAGATCATTCTTGAGCCTAACGAGCCCGGAAAGGGATATGAATTTATCAACGCTGTTACAGGTGGAGCAATTCCGAAGGAATTTATCGAGCCTGTTAACCAGGGTATCCAGGGAGCAATGCAGAACGGTGTTCTTGCAGGCTACAACGTTGTTGACGTTAAGGTAACTCTTTATGACGGTTCTTACCACGAAGTTGACTCTTCTGAAATGGCATTTAAGATCGCAGGATCTATGGCATTCAAGGAGGCAATGAGAAAGGCTGATCCTGTTCTTACAGAGCCTATAACCAAGGTTGTAACTATCGTTCCCGATGAGTATCTCGGAAGCGTTATGGGAGGATTTAACTCTCGCCGCGGACAGATCCAGTCTATGGAATCTGCAAACGGTGTTCAGGAGCTTACCGCAATGGTACCTCTCTCTGAAATGTTTGGATATGCAACAGACCTTCGTTCTATGACACAGGGTCGTGGCGTATATTCAATGGAACCCAGCCACTTTGCTGAAGTTCCTAAGTCAATTCAGGAACAGATCATCGCTGCAAGAGCGAAGAACTGATAAAAAATTAAATTTAAAAATAATTATAATGGAGGAAATTCAAAATGTCAAAGGCTACATTTGAACGCACCAAGCCCCACGTAAACATTGGTACAATCGGTCACGTTGACCATGGTAAGACAACTCTTACCGCTGCAATCACAAAGACTCTCGGTCTTCAGAACGGTAACGTTGAGTTCATGGCATACGACCAGATCGACAACGCTCCCGAAGAGAGAGCAAGAGGTATCACAATCAACACAAGACACGTTGAGTACGAGACTGAAACACGTCACTACGCTCACGTTGACTGCCCCGGCCACGCAGACTACGTTAAGAACATGATCACCGGTGCTGCACAGATGGACGGCGCTATCCTCGTTGTTGCAGGTACAGACGGACCTCTCCAGCAGACTCGCGAGCACGTTCTTCTTGCTCGTCAGGTTGGCGTTCCCGCAATCGTTGTATTCATGAACAAGACTGACCTTGTTGATGACGATGAGCTTCTCGATCTCGTTGAGATGGAGATCAGAGATCTTCTTTCTTCTTATGACTTCCCTGGCGACGATACTCCTATCGTTCGCGGATCCGCTCGTGAGGCTCTTGAGTCTGCAAATACAGACATCAACGCTCCCGAGTACGCTCCTATCCTTGAGCTCATGGGTGAGGTTGACGCGTTCATTCCTACTCCCGAGCGTCAGGCAGACCTCGACTTCCTTATGCCTGTCGAGGACGTATTCTCCATCTCCGGCCGTGGTACAGTTGCTACAGGTAGAGTTGAGAGAGGTACAGTTAAGGTTGGTGACGTTGTTGAAATCGTTGGTCTTTCTGACGAGAAGAAGAACACCACCGTTACCGGAGTTGAAATGTTCCACAAGCTTCTTCCTCAGGCAGAAGCAGGTGACAACATCGGTGCTCTCCTCCGTGGCGTAGCTAAGGACGAGATCGAGCGTGGACAGGTTCTTGCTAAACCCGGCTCCGTTCACCCCCACACAAAGTTCGTAGGTAACGTATACGTTCTTACCGAGAAGGAAGGCGGACGTAAGAAGCCCTTCTTCGCTGGTTACAGACCTCAGTTCTACTTCAGAACAACTGACGTTACCGGTGTTATCGAGCTTCCCGAAGGCGTTGAGATGTGCCGCCCTGGCGATAACGTTGAGATGACTGTTGAGCTCATCACTCCTATCGCTTGTGAAGAGGGACTCCGTTTTGCTATCCGTGAGGGTGGTAGAACAGTTGGATCTGGTGTCGTTTCCAAGATCCTTGGTTAATTTAACTTAAAGTTAGGGGTGTCGTCGATTGGCGACACCCCTTAAAAAGCATAAACTGAATATTGAGCCTATATCTTTGGGGCATGGTGCAATTCCATACCGGCAGTAAAGTCTGCGAACTCAAATTGAGCCGATCGGGTGAGATTCCCGAACCGACGGTAAAGTCCGGATGAGAGAAGATATAATTTTTGCGTATCTTCTCCCTTATTATCTTATAAAGGGAGATTTTTTTATGAAAAAAAGTGATAATTCAATGAAAATAAAAAAGCTCGTAGCCGTGGCTATGTTTTCGGCTCTCGCATACGTGACGACAGTACTGTGCGGGTATTTCCCCAAGATAGGGGGATTTTTGTCTCTTGAGATCAAGGATGCATTCATAGTGATATGCGCACTTATTTTCGGACCTGCATCGGGTCTTGCGATATCCGTACTCGTTCCCGTGATAGAATCATTTACCATAAGCGTTACGGGCTGGTACGGTTTGATAATGAACGTTTTGTCCTCAGCCACCTTCGTGTGTGTGACGGGACTTATATATAAACATAAAAGGAATTTTTTTGGAGCTACCATCGGTCTTCTGGCAGGAATATTTTCGGTCACGGCGGTAATGTGTGTCGCCAATCTGCTCATAACTCCCCTATATCTTACATATATGGTCGGAGTACCTACAACGATCAGCGGTGTGGCTAAAATGATACCTACGATCCTTTTGCCCTTTAATCTTGTAAAGGCGGTTTTGAACGGAGCAGTTGTCTTGCTTCTTTACAAGCCTCTTTCCACGGCGCTTAAGAGATCGGGATTTGTAGCAGGTAGCGATAAGCCTCAAAATTCGAAAAAAGGCTTTTTCTGTGTCAGATCGCTCATAGTTGATCTGGTTGCGGTTGCGGTTATTATTGCATCGCTTTGTGTGTTGTTTTTTGTTTTGAAATAAAAGTATTTCCGTTTTTGTGAAAACGAGATCGGTGTGAGTGTGTAAATGGAAGCAGTAAAAGCAAAACGAAGCATGTTTGGAAAAAAAGCTGTCGACATGACCGAGGGAAGCGTGGTAAAGCATCTCATAAAATTTGCCATTCCGATCGTTTTTGGAAGTCTGTTACAACAGCTTTATAATATCGTCGATACGTGGGTCGTAGGAAATTACGTTAGCGATGAGGCGTTTTCGGCGGTGGGTACTGTCTCACCCATAATATATTTCTTGATCAGCTTTTCGCTCGGATTTGCAACGGGCACGGGAGTTGTAGTTGCCCAATATTTTGGCGCAAAGGAATACGGAGGGGTTAAGAAGACCGTACATACTGCTATCGGAGTATCGGTCTTGATGGGACTTGTGTTGACAGTAGTTGGAATATTGCTCGTTCCGTCTCTGTTGAACTTTATGGGAACTCCCGAGAACGTTTTCGATGATGCAGAGATGTATCTGTCGGTCTATTTTTCAAGTTCACTGGGACTCGTTGTGTATAACGTGGGAGCGGGAATATTGAGGGCGATAGGAGACACACGAAGCCCTTCGTATTTCGTTGCTGTTACGGCTATAGTGAATACCGTTCTCGACCTCGTTTTCGTCCTCGTTTTCGACATGGGCGTTTTTGGAGTCGGTTTGGCAACGGCGATCGCGCAGTTTATCTCAGCGATACTCGTCATTGTTTCGATGATGAGGACCAATAGCTGTATAAAGCTTGATCCCAAAAAGATAAGGATAGAAAAAAGGATACTCTCAAAGATCTTAAGGATCGGTCTTCCGTCGGGAATACAGGTGGCGATAGGGGCACTGTCAAATGTGTTCGTTCAAGCCTATATAAATTATTTTGGAATGTACGCCATGGGCGGCTGGACGGCTTTTTCGAAGATAGAGCAATTTGCTCAGGTGCCGTTTCAGGCGATAGCAATGGCATCAACGACCTTTGTAGGTCAAAATCTTGGTAGCAACAATGTTAAACGAGTGAGAAAGGGAGCGACTACGGCATTGTTTCTGGCGATCGCTTGTACTACCGCAATAGTCATACCGCTGTGTATTTTTGCACCGTCTGCTGTGACGTTTTTTAATAAAGATACGGATATCATAAGCTATGGAGCTCTCTTTATAAGACTGTTGACTCCGATGTACTTCTTGGTCTGTATCAATAATATTTACGAGGGCGCAATACGTGCCGCTGGAAGATCGGGAGCCGCCATGGCGATAACGGTGGGCGGATACGTGGTCTTCAGACAAATATATCTTTTTGTGATGAAAAATTATATATCTAATACCATAATACCGATCGTGATCGGATATCCGGCGGGATGGATGGTATGCACGATAGCCCTTTTGATATACTACAATAGGTTCAATATGTCAAAGGGAAGGCTCGTTGAAGACAAAGAACGGGCGTAAGACTTAAAATATTACAAAATACTATTGAATATCGGTCATATTTGTGATATAATTTCTGTGTTGGAAAAGTTTCAATAAAGTTGAGAGGATACATAAAATGAAAAAAGTACTTTTTACTTCCGAATCGGTAACCGAAGGGCATCCCGATAAAATATGTGATAAGATATCTGACGCCATACTTGACGAGCTTCTTCGTCAGGATCCCATGTCACGAGTTGCTTGTGAGACGTTTTGTACTACAGGCCTTGTGACCGTAATGGGAGAGATAACTACCAACGCGTACGTTGATTTTCAGACCATTGTCAGAGATACTGTAAGAGAAATAGGCTATACAAGAGCTAAATATGGCTTTGACTGTGATAGCTGTGCGGTAATAAGTTCTATTCACGAGCAGTCGCCTGATATTGCTCTCGGTGTTGATAAATCTCTTGAGGCAAAAGAAGGAGAGACAGACGGTATGGACACGGGTGCAGGTGACCAAGGACTTATGTTTGGATATGCCTGCAACGAAACAAAGGAGCTTATGCCTCTGCCCATATCTCTTGCTCATAAGCTTGCAATGCGATTGACAGAGGTCAGAAAGAACGACACACTTTCATATCTCCGCCCAGATGGAAAAACGCAGGTAACAGTAGAATATCACGATGACACGCCCGTAAGAGTCGATACAATAGTTATTTCTTCACAGCACAGTGCGGACGTGGCACTTGAAACGATAAGAGCAGATATTATTGAAAACGTAATAAATCCGATCGTTCCTGCGTCTCTTATGGACGAGAATACAAAGATATACGTAAATCCTACGGGAAGATTTGTTGTTGGCGGACCTGCGGGTGACACGGGACTTACGGGTAGAAAGATAATCGTTGATACATACGGTGGATATTCACGTCATGGCGGCGGAGCATTTTCAGGCAAGGATCCTACAAAGGTCGACCGTTCAGCTTCTTATGCTGCAAGATATATCGCAAAGAATATCGTAGCGGCAGGTCTTGCCGATAAATGTGAGGTTCAGGTGGCTTACGCTATCGGAGTTGCGCGTCCGGTTTCCATAATGATCGATACCTTTGGTACGGGTAAGGTAGATGACGGCCGTATATCCGAGGCAGTGGACAAGCTCTTTGACCTTCGTCCTGCGGCAATAATCGAAAGATTTAAGCTTCGTAGACCGATATACTGTCAGGTTGCTGCATACGGACACATGGGACGTGAGGATATAGAAGTTCCGTGGGAAGCTACCGATATGGCGGCTGAACTCAAAAAAGTGCTTGGTTGATCTTTGTGACAGATCAGTATAAAGATTCATATACTACACCAAGGAGGTGTTAAATATGTATCTTTATGCGATAGGTCAGATCATAGTTGCTCTTTTTGCAGTTGTAGGAATATACTTTGTTTTTAAAGTGCTGATACAAGGGGTATTCAAGGAAAAAAACTACATATTTGGAATTGAAATACTGACACAGCGCGATGCGGAGTCGGCAGAAGTGCTGATCCGTTCCGCCTTGTGTCAGTATTTTATATTTTCGGGCGGAAGATATGCACTTCTGACCACCGAGGAGATAGCAACCAATGAAGAAATACAGAGACTTGTATTAAAATACGGTCTTGAGGTTTTTATTATAAAAAAAACAAATAACCGATAGAGCAAAGTGAAGATGGAGAAAAGATATTGGAATTTGAAAAAAACGAAGAGCTTCGAGGGCTTCAAAAGCTTGAGGGAACAGTAGAAAGAGTAATATACGCAAACGAGGAAAACGGATACACCATATGTGACATGGCTGTAGCTGACGATGAAATAATAACGGCAGTGGGTATTATGCCTCTTGTTGGTAGTGGAGACAGAATGTGTATGTACGGCAAGTGGATACACAATGCTAAATACGGACGTCAATTTTCTGTTGAGCAGTATGAAAAGGTGATGCCTGCCGACATTGCATCAATACTCAGATATCTTGCATCACGCGCTATAAAGGGAATAGGTCCAAAGACGGCACAGAAGATAGTTGATGAGTTCGGTGAGGATAGCTTTGACGTAATTGAAAACCACCCTGATTGGTTTGCAAACAGTATAAAGGGAATGTCATTGAAAATGGCAGAGGCTGCGTCTGAAAGTTTTAAGGAGCAGGCAGGAATACGTTCAGCTATGCTTTTTTTCAGAAGCTATTTCGGTGCGGCAACTACCGTAAAAATATACAAAAAGTGGGGAAATGCAGCTGTTGACATGGCCAAGCGTAACCCATACAGATTATGCAATGAGATCGAGGGCATCGGATTTGAACGGGCAGATTCCATGGCACACAGTCTTGGCATCGAAAGAGATAATTTCGACAGAATAATGAGTGGTATAGTATACGTTTTAAATCAAAGCGGAATTCAAAACGGCCACATCTGTTTGCCGAGAGAGAAGCTTACCGGTAGTGCATCTGCACTTCTTGAAGCAGAACCCGAAAGAATAAGTGTTGCCATCGACGAACTTTTGAGAAATGGAAGGCTTAAAGAGCTTAATGGAGATGGCAGCGAGAGCTTTATTTATCTTCGTGAGAACTTTGAGGACGAAAAATATATTGCAGAGAAGTTAAAGGCAATAGATAAATATTGTCCAACACTTGATATGTCTGATATTGACCGCTTTATTGAGAACGAGGAAATGCTGAGCGATATAAAATATGCCGGACTTCAGAAGGAAGCTATAGTATCGGCACTTCGTTATGGTGTCATGGTGTTGACGGGAGGCCCCGGTACGGGAAAAACAACTGTCGTTAAAGCACTTATACACATATTTGATAGCATGGGATTTAAAATTGCCCTTGCCGCTCCTACGGGAAGAGCTTCGAAGAAATTGTCCGAAGCTACGTCCATGGAGGCAAAAACCATACACAGACTTCTTGAAATGCAATACGATACCGCAGGAAATGCGGTGTTTATGCGAAACGAACTTGAAGCCCTTGACGAGCAGGTCATTATCGTCGACGAGGCGTCAATGATAGATAATTCGCTTATGGCCGCGCTCCTTAAAGCCATAAAAATAGGAGCAAGATTTATTATAATTGGAGACTCCGACCAGCTTCCGTCTGTGGGAGCAGGAAACGTTTTGCATGACATAATAAAGAGCGAAAAATATGCAACCGTGCGTCTTACCGAGATATTCAGGCAGTCAAGAGAAAGTCTTATTATAACCAACGCACACGCAGTAAATAAGGGCATTATGCCTGAAATTAGTGTAAAGGACAATGACTTTTTCTTCCTCGGACGTACGACTGACGAAGAAATATCAAAAACCATACGAGAACTTTGTCTTACGAGACTTCCTAAAACTTACGGTGATATGGCGGTAAACGGAACGCAGGTCTTGACTCCGTCAAGAAAAGGAGAGGCGGGTACGGAAAATCTGAACGTATTGCTTCAGGCAGCACTCAATCCTCCGTCAAAAGATAAAAAGGAATATCGTTTCAGAGATAAGGTGTTCCGTGAGGGAGACAAAGTTATGCAGACGAGAAATAATTATGACGTGTGTTGGACGAGAGTATACGACGGAAAAGAAGGCTGCGGTATTTTTAACGGCGATATAGGTATTATAGAAGAAATAGTTCCACACGAAAACGCAATGGTTATCATTTTTGACGACAGACGGGTGGTGTATGATCATTCCATTCTTGACGATCTTGAACACGCATATGCTATAACCGTTCATAAAAGTCAGGGAAGCGAATACCCCATAGTTGTTATTCCAATGTGTTCAGCGCCGCATATGTTGCTCACAAGGAATCTGCTATATACTGCAATAACGAGAGCACAAAGCATGGTGATACTTGTAGGGCGCAAGGATATAATCAGTGAGATGATAAATAACGACCGTCAGTCTATGAGGTATACGGGCCTTTGTGAGCAGATTACCGGAATCGAACAAAAATGAAGATAGTAAAAGCTATGACCGATTTTCTCTTTGTCAGAAAATGCGTGTGTTGTAAGAAAATATTGTATTCCCATGAAAGAGAAAATGCATTTTGCTATGAATGTTTGTTGAAATGGCGCTTTGAAATGACAAGAAGCTGTTCTTCATGTATGAAGTCTGCGGTTGAATGTACATGTATGCCAAAGTCTCTTTCAGAATCAGGTGCATTGGTTTTAAGAAAGCTTACGTTTTACGAGCCCGAGAAAAGGGGGAAGCCTAACAACAGGTTGATCCTTTTCTTAAAGGACAGGAAAAACAAAAGGGTTTCGCGATTTGTGGCAACAGAATTATTACCGTTGCTTCGATTTGAAGCATCGGTGCTCGGTATTGAAGATGTGGCGGATAGAATGTTTATCACCTACGTGCCGAGAGGTCGAAAAGCAAAGGCACTTAACGGCCACGATCAATCGGATGTTATATGCAGAGAGCTTTCTGACATTAGCGGTATTCCTTGTGTTCCGCTTATTAAGCGAAGGCGGGGAGGCAAAGAACAGAAAAAGTTAAGCTCGACAGAACGTGCGTCAAACGTATCGAATCTTTTGTGGATAGACGATAAACATCTATCAGAGGTCCGGGGAAAATGCGCTGTTCTTTTTGACGATGTAACCACCACAGGCTCAAGTCTGGCTGGGGCAGTAAAGCTTTTAAGGAGTTCGGGAGTTGATAAGATACTCTGCTTTTGTATTTCTTCAGCTGTATCAAAGAAAAAAGATGACAAATCTCATGCTAACGATAAATAAGCGACAAAATAGGTATTGATTTTTTTAAAAAATAAGTGTATAATATAGCTTAAGGTCAATTTTACTTTATTTCTATATTGATGGATTTTTCAGTAAAGGAGGGAGAGTATGTTCAAAGCGTTCAAATCAAAGCAGATGCTTTCGAGGAATATTGGAATAGATCTGGGAACTGCTTCGGTAATCGTATACGTAGAAGGCAAGGGTATACTCTTAAAAGAGCCCTCCGTAGTTGCTGTAGATACAAATACCGATCTTATCGTCAAGATAGGAAAAGATGCTCAAGCGATGCTTGGACGAAATCCTGAAAACATAGAAGTTGTAAGACCGCTGAAGGAAGGCGTTATCAGCCGTTACGACGTTACACAAAAAATGATCCAATATTTTATCCGTCAGGCTTGCGGAAATGCTATTTTTCCGCCAAAGGTCGTAATTTGTATCCCGACGGGTATCACAGAGGTCGAGGAAAGAGCCGTAATAGACGCGGGAACACAGGCGGGAGCGAGAAAGACATATCTTATTGAAGAACCCGTAGCTGCGGCAATGGGTGCGGGTATTGATATTATCAGTCCTGTTGGACATATGATAGTGGATATTGGCGGCGGTACGACCGACGTGGCAGTGATCTCTCTTGGTGGTG
The DNA here is from genome assembly GCA_017631085.1 of Clostridia bacterium. Classification (GTDB taxonomy): domain Bacteria; phylum Bacillota; class Clostridia; order Oscillospirales; family CAG-272; genus HGM12713. The sequence continues at coordinate 52,020 of JAGBTY010000002.1, read as the reverse complement.
TTGTAGTATCTGAATCTACCAAAACCGCAGGCGATAAATTTGACGAAGCTATAATGAGCTACGTCAGAAGAAAATATAACGTGATAATCGGCGAGCGAACGGCAGAGTTTGTTAAGGTGAAGATAGGAGCTGTATACGAGCATGGAGAGGCACGTACCCTTGAGATAAAGGGACGCTGCAGGATCCAAGGTCTTCCAAAGGTTGTTACCCTTTCGTCAAAGGAAATGCTTGAAGCTATGATGGAGCCTATCTCGGCAGTTCTTGATACAGTTTGCTCGGTAATAGAAAAAACTCCCCCCGAGCTTGTTGGAGATATACTTAAAAACGGTATAGTCATGACCGGAGGCGGAAGTCTTCTTTACGGACTTGATAAGCTGATAGAAGAAATTACGGGTATAAAGACTTACGTTGCTAAAGACCCTGTAATGTGCGTGGCTATGGGAACAGGCAAGATACTTGGAATGCTCGACAATATGCCGGAGGGAACACTTGATCTGTCCAAAATGAGAAAAATGAGTTATTAATAAGAACAAAAAAGGACTTTCACTTAACCGAGAGTCCTTTACTTTAAATAATGCTGTGTTAGAGGTGAAGACATATGTTAAGTGACGGAATAAAACATTCAGGGATAATACGTTTTTTTGAGGAGATCTCTGCAATACCGAGAGGCTCGTATAACGAGAAAGCAATAGCCGACTATCTTGTTGAGTTTGCGAACAAAAGAGGTCTTGAGGTATACCGAGATGAGCTTAATAACGTGCTCATAAATATGCCCGCAACTGTGGGATATGAAAATACTGCTCCGATACTTCTCGAAGCACATACCGATATGGTATGCGAGAAAAACAATGACATAGAGCATGATTTTCTTACCGAAGGCCTTGAGCTTTACGAGGAAGACGGTTGGATAAGAGCAAGAGGCACAACGCTTGGCGCGGACGACGGAATAGGCGTTGCAACCATGCTTTACGTTCTAGACGGAGGAATAGACGAGCACCCTGCTATTCAGTGCTTTTTCACTTCAATGGAAGAGGTCGGAATGGACGGAGCAAAGGGCTTCGATTATAGTCGGATTTTTGCAAGGACAATGTTTAGCCTTGACGGAAATTCTCCCGACGAGATCGTAGTTGGCGGAAGCGGAGGTATCAGGACCAACGTTCGCATGAGCAGTGTATGGGAAGAATATGAGGCAGAACCCGTATGCATTTCCATAAAAGGACTTTGCGGAGGACATTCGGGGGAGGACGTTCACAAAGGAAGAGCAAATGCCAATAAGCTTATGGGATATATTTTGCTTGAGCTTTCCGAAAAGCTTTCGAGTGATATTCGACTTGTGTCGCTCTCCGGTGGCTCAAAGGATAACGCAATACCCAGAGAAGCCGAGGCGGTCGTTCTTTGTAATGATAATAAACTTATCAGTTGCGTAAGAGAGATAGAAAAGGATATTATGGAGACTCTGTCCGAGGAAGATAAGGACTTCAGAATAGAGACTTCAAAGAAAGAAAAGAAAATCTACCGTTGCCTTGACGCAAAGAGCACAGAAAACATTATTTGCTTTATATCGGTTATAACAAGCGGAATAATCGAGATGGATAAAAACATTTCGGGTGTTGTTGAATATTCGAGAAATCTTGGAACTATGCGTACCGACGAGAAGGGAGTTGAATTTGTTATTTCCACCCGTTCGGGATATGAGCATAGAGTTGACGGTTCGGTAAGAGAACTTGACGCACTTGCAAAGGCGCTCGGGGGCGTATGTGAGCACCACAGCAAATATCCCGGTTGGAAATACTCCAAGGTATCTCCCCTGAGAGACAGATACTGTAAAGCATATGAAAAAAGATACGGAAAACCACCCATTGTCATGGTTATCCATGCAGGACTTGAGTGCGGTGTGTTTACCTATCATCTGCCCGATCTTGATATTGTAAGCTGCGGCTCTGTCGTTGTTGATCTTCATTCGCCAGATGAACGCCTTAACAAAGAATCTATTGACAGATTCTTTGAGGTGTTTGCTGATGTTATCAGAGAAAAATAAATATAATCCCCTCTGCGATTTTATCGCAGAGGGGATGTTTCTTTATAAAACTTTAATTAAACCTTCTTTTTGTTTGTTATAAGCTTTATTACGAAGAGCGTTCCAACTGTAAGAACGATACCAAGAGGGAGGCAGATCCAAATGTTCTGAACGAATCCCGAAATGATGTACATTACAAAGGAGATGGCTGCTACTGTAATAGCATAGGGCATCTGAGTTGAAACGTGGTTGAGGTGGTTACACTGACCTCCCGCGGAGGACATGATCGTCGTATCCGAAATAGGTGAGCAGTGGTCGCCGCATACCGCACCTGCAAGACATGCAGATATAGAAATGATAAATAGAGGATTGGTTGCTTCGAAAAGTGTTGTAACGATAGGAATGAGTATTCCGAACGTTCCCCAGGAAGTACCCGTAGCAAATGCAAGGATACAAGCAACTACAAAGATTATAGCAGGGAGGAAGAAGCCAAGAGCCTCTGCCTGACCACTCATAAGGTCACCGACAAAGAACTTTGCACCGAGGAGAGAAGTAATGTTCTTGAGAGCTGTTGCAAAGGTAAGAATAAGTATTGCGGGAACCATTGCAATAAATCCGTTAGGAACACATGCCATAGATTCTTTAAAGCTGATAACCTTGCGTATGAGCATATAAGCGACTATTGCAATAAGAGCAATGAGTCCACCCCAAGGAAGACCAACTGTTGCGTCAGTGTTTGCGAATGCGTTGATAAAGTTCTCGCCTTCAAATATACCACCAACGTGAACGAGGCCGAATACGCAAGCACCGATAAGAAGAACTACGGGAACGATAAGGTCTGCAAGTATTCCCTTGGAGGAGGGAGTTACATCAACCGATTCGTTCTTGTCTCCCGAGGTGTAAAGGTCGCCGTTCTCGATAGCATTGAACTCATGAAGCTTCATAGGACCGTAGTCAAACTTCATAAGGCATATAGCTACGACAAATACGAGCGTGAGGAGTGAGTAGAAGTTGTAGGGAATTGCTTTTATAAAGAGTGAAAGACCTTCTCCCTTTTCTGCGTACGTGGATACTGCTGCAGCCCAGCTGGAGATAGGAGCTATCATACAGATAGGAGCGGCGGTAGCGTCAATGAGGTAGGAGAGCTTTGCTCTTGATATTCTCTTGCTGTCTGTAACGGGACGCATTACCGAGCCAACTGTGAGACAGTTGAAGTAGTCGTCAACGAAGATGAGAACACCGAGAATAAAGGTTGCGATCATCGCACCTACACGGCTCTTGATGTGAGTTTTTGCCCAATTACCGAAAGAGGTAGATCCGCCGGCTTTGTTGATGAGAGCGACGATAATTCCAAGCTCAACAAGGAATATGAATATTCCCGCACTGCCAGCAACGGCAGATATAAGTCCGTCGCTTACAACGGCGTCGAATGTTCCTCTTATCGAGAAATCAGAGTAGATGATACAGCCGCTGAGAATACCAACGAAGAGAGAGCTGTAAACCTCTTTGGTGATAAGAGCGAGACCAATAGCGATAACGGGAGGGAAGAGAGCCCACGCGGATGCGCGAACTGTTGTGTCACTTCCACAGGTTCCGCACTTTACGGTTCTTGTGTTTCTACAGTCGTAGCAGTCGTCTTCAATGTAGAGATCGCCACCACAGTATTCACAGTCTTCGATGGGACCGTTTTCTCCGCTACAGTCACCGCAAACACAGCCGCAATCGACCCATCCGTCTTCGCAGTCGGGACAGTCTGTGTGCTTGTTAGATCCATCGGTAAAGTAGACCGCAGCCAACATACCAATGATCACTACTATGGCAATACATAGAGTGATCTTTTGAAATTTTGTCATAATATCCTCCATATTGAATGAATTTAAAAAGCTATATTAATTATAGCACAATTACACAAAAAATTCAATAAGGAGGTCGAAAAAAATAATATTTTAGCTAATTAATACAAAACAGAAGTAGGGTTTTTAGTAAAATGATAGACGGCACAGGGAGTTATCTCCTTTTTTTTCTTGTTTTGTGTGATATTTTACGTTCTCCAAGACTTCCACCAAGGGCAGAGAGTATAAGAACTATCCCACGTATAACGGTAGAAATTATAAAGCCCTTTGATGCGGTTTCGATTGAGGGGAGAATAAAAGAGAGTAGATAAAAAATTACCATTTCCGCACCCCCGGTAATGAGCGCGGAAAGTATAGAGGAGGTTTTACAAAGCTTTGACGAAACAGCACCGCCAATGAAAGCGGAAATTCCTAAAATAACAAGAGAAAAATACGGTGTGAGGGAAGCTGGGTCTTTTCGTCCTATGCAAATTATTGAAGCTATCAGAGAAAGAATAAAGGCAGAGCCTATTCCGAAAAGGAGACCGATCCCACAGCTTTTTATAAGATTTGATATGCCGCTTGTGGCTTCGTTTGTTGTCCTACGTCTCTTTGAGTGTTTGTTCGTCATACTCATTTTCATAATACCTTTCATATGTATTTTTATTTGTATGAATTCTGATTTATAAAACGGAACATTGAGGTATAAAATATATATGATATGCTCCTCGGTTATATGAGATATTCGATAGAGACATTGTCAAAACATTCACATAAAATTAACAATAATAATTTAATAATATCTATTGCAAAAAGACATGATTTATGTTAAAATTGAGTAAAATTGGGTAAAATTGTTCGTTTGTAAAATAAAACGGCAAAATCCCCGAAATATACAAAACGGAGGCAAATTTATGGTACAGATTGACGAAAAAGTGTACGGTCTCGCCAAAGCAAGAATGGAATCTGTTTTTGATGGCGGAACATTCGTTGAGCTTGGAGCATACACTAAGCGTCTTGGCTCTCAAGAGGACTTTGAGGGTGTGGTCTGCGGTTACGGTGCGATCGAAGGAAAGCTTGCCTTTGCTTTCATTCAGGATAGCGGCAGAACTAAGGGTGCGTTCGGAGAAAGACATGCGAAGAAGATAATCGATATGTATTCTCTCGCAATAAAGAACGGTGCACCTGTAATAGGAATTTTTGATAGTGCAGGAGCTGTTGTTTACGACGGAGCTGCAGCACTTGCAGCATACGGAAAGCTTATGAAGAGCATTTCGAATGCATCGGGTGTTATCCCCCAGATAGCAGTTATTGACGGTGTTTGCGGCGGAGCGTCTGCCGTAGCAGCTTCAATGTTTGATTTTACTGTAACAGTAAAGGATAAATCAAAGTTTTTTGTAAATGCTCCTTTTAACGTTGGTGAGAAGACCGACGTGGCAAAGGCAGGTCTTTCCGCATACGAAGCAGAGGACGAGGCAAATGCTTTCGCATACGTTCGTAAGCTTGTATCTCTTCTTCCTTCCAACAATTCTGAGGCTGCTCTCGTTGAGACTGCTGACGATATGAACAGAAAGGTCTCTCTTGCGGATAATATGTCTGCAGACGAGCTTCTTTCAGCTGTTGCGGACAACGGAAGCTTTGTAAGAGTTTATAAGGATTATGCCGAAAACGTTGCTCTTGGATTTACCACCTTCGGCGGTATAGTTACAGGTGTTGTAGCATCCGATAAGAACGACGGTATTCTCGATATTAAGAGTGCAAGAGCTGCTGCAAAACTTGTATCCTTCTGTGATAGCTTTGGAGTTCCCGTAGTAACACTTGTAAACAGTATCGGACTTGATACCACAAAGGCTGCCGAGGACAGCGCATACGCATCCGAGCTTGCAAAGCTTGCCTATGCTTATACTTCCGCAGATAATGCAAAGGTTACCGTGGTTACGGGCAAGGCTTACGGCGCAGCATTCACACTGCTTGGTTCAAAGTCGGTAGGAGCTGATATGGCATTCGCACTTCCTGCGGCTTGCATAAGTGTTCTTTCTCCCGAGGCATCTGTCGCATTCGTTATGAACAACAAAGTTGGCGAGAAGAGCCGCGAGGAGCTTGAAGCTGAATGGGCTGAGAAATATGCATCTGCAAACGAAGCAGCAGACTGCGGTGAGATAGACGACGTTATAGAACCAGCAGAGCTTCGTCAGAGAATATGTGCGGCACTTTCCATGCTTGCCTTTAAGGCAGAGGGAACACCCTCCAAGCGTCACGTAAACATGCCTCTTTGATTTGGGAGGATCGTTATGTTGAATAATTTTATAAACATAAGCGTTGCTGAAGCGGCTGTCGATTATTCGGGGAAGTACGAAGCATTTTCTTCTGAAGCATGGGCGTTTGCAGGTCAGGTCACTGCTATAGGTATGGGCATGGTCTTCGCTGTTCTTGCTCTTCTTTGGGGGATACTTGCTATATTCAACCTTGTTTTTGGAAAAAAGAAAGTATCTGTAAAGAAAGTTGAAGCCCCAAAAACTGTTAAATCCGAAGCTCCTGTTGTTGCTTCGGTTACAGAGCAGGTCTCGACCGAAAATTCGGATGATGCGCTTATCGCGGTCATCGCAGCGGCAGTAGCGGCATACAGAGCCGACGAAAACGGCGGTGTTGCTCCCGACGGATCATTCAGAGTAGTTTCCTTCCGCAGAGTTGGCGGCGGACGCTCATGGAATGCAAAATAAAATAACTCAAAATATGAAAGGTCAAGGTATAAAAAATGAAAACTTATAATATTACCGTTAATGGCGTTACCTATTCTGTTGTAGTTGAAGAGGTTGCAGGCGGAGCAGCAGCTCCCGTAGCAGCACCCGCTCCCGCAGCAGCACCCGCACCTGCAGCAGCACCTGCACCCGCAGCAGCACCCGCTCCCGCAGCGGCTCCCAAGGCAGCGGGAAGCGCCGGATCAGTTGTTGTTAAAGCTCCTATGCCCGGAAACATCATGAAGGTCAACGTAAAGCCCGGCGCTTCTGTAAAGAAGGGTGATGTCCTTGTTGTTCTCGAAGCAATGAAGATGGAAAACGATGTTTGTGCTCCCGAAGACGGTGTTGTTGCAAGTGTTGAGGTAGCACAGGGTGCAACGGTTGAGACCGATGCAGTTCTCGTAACACTTAACTGATTTCCAAAAAATAACATCATTGAATTTATTGAAAGGAACAGTTAGGAAATGCTAGATAGTATTAAAAATTTCTTGGGTACGACAGGCGTTGCCAGACTGATTGGAGCAGACGATTGGTGGAAAACACTTATAATGATCGTCATTGCATTCGTTCTTGTCTATCTTGCGATAGTAAAGAGGTTTGAACCATTGCTTTTACTTCCTATTGCTATAGGAATGCTTCTTACGAACCTTCCCGGTGGAGGGATGTTTCATCTCGATTTCTTTATCGCACAAGAAGTAAACTATGGTCAGGTCCTTCATGACGGCGGTCTTCTTGACCTCCTGTATCTTGGAGTAAAGCTTGGTATATACCCATCGCTCATTTTTATAGGAATCGGAGCAATGACCGATTTCTCTCCGCTTATTTCAAATCCCAAGAGCTTGCTTATTGGAGCAGGTGCTCAGCTTGGAGTATTTGTTGCATTCTCCGCAGCTCTTGTATCTGGATTCTTTAGTCCCCTTGAAGCTGCATCTATCGGTATTATTGGAGGAGCAGATGGACCTACGGCGATTCTTGTTACAAAGACGTTAGCGCCCGCGCTTCTCGGAGCTATCGCGATAGCGGCTTATAGTTACATGGCACTTATTCCCATGATCCAGCCTCCTTTTATGAAGCTGTTTACAACAAAAAAAGAGCGTCAGATAAAAATGACGACCTTAAGACAGGTTTCAAAGACCGAGAAGATCCTTTTTCCTATCGTAGTAACTGTGGTTGTTGGACTTATCGTTCCCGATGCGCTTCCTCTTGTAGGATGTCTTATGTTTGGTAACCTTCTCAATGTTTGCGGTGTTACTGACAGACTTTCGAAGACAGCACAGAACGAGCTTATGAATATCGTCACAATATTCCTTGGTATTACCGTTGGAGCTACTGCAAGTGCTGAAAACTTCCTCAGAACAGAGACACTTCTTATTATTGCATGCGGTCTTATAGCATTCTGCATATCCACCTGCGGAGGACTTATTACTGCGAAGATAATGAACTGGATATCGGGTGGAAAGATAAATCCTCTCATTGGTTCTGCAGGAGTTTCCGCAGTTCCTATGGCAGCTAGAGTTTCACAGAAGGTCGGACAGCAGGAGGATCCATCCAACTTCCTTCTTATGCACGCAATGGGACCGAACGTTGCGGGTGTTATAGGCTCGGCTGTTGCGGCAGGTGTTTTCCTGTCATGGTTCGGTTAATACAAACGGAGGTAAAATAATAGAATGGCACAGGTAAAAATAACAGAAACAGTTCTCCGCGACTCGCATCAGTCGCTTGTCGCAACGAGAATGACTACCGAAGAAATGCTCCCAATTCTTGCAGAGCTTGATAAGGTAGGCTACCATTCCCTTGAGGCATGGGGCGGCGCGACCTTTGATTCCTGCTTGAGATTCCTTAACGAGGATCCATGGGAGAGACTTCGTAAGATAAGAGAACAGGTAAAGAACACAAAGCTTCAGATGCTTTTCAGAGGACAGAATATACTCGGCTACCGTCATTATTCCGACGACGTTGTTGAATATTTCGTTCAGAAATCTATAGCTAACGGTATTGATATACTCAGAATATTCGATGCTCTTAATGATCCCAGAAACCTTGAGACTGCAATCAAGGCAACCAAGAAGGAGCAGGGACACGTTCAGGCAGCTATAAGCTATACAACAGGTCCTGTTTACACCACCGAATATTATACAGACTACGCAAAGACACTTGAGAATATGGGAGCAGACTCCATTTGTATCAAGGATATGGCAGGACTCCTTAAGCCTTACGATGCATATGATCTCGTTAAAGCACTTAAGGAGACGGTGAAGTGTCCTATTCAGGTTCATACACACTACACGTCAGGTCTTGCTTCTATGACACTCCTTAAGGCAATAGAGGCAGGTGCTGATATAGTTGATACTGCTATTTCTCCTATGGCTATGGGAACCTCTCAGCCTCCTACGGAAGCTCTCGTTGCTACACTTTCGGGTACTGAGTACGACACCGGAATCAGCCTCGAAGCACTTGATGCTATAACAAAATATTTTGCTCCTATCAGAGAAAAATATCTTGCAAGTGGACTTCTTGATCCCAAGATGCTTAAGGTTGACGTAAACGCCCTCATTTATCAGGTTCCCGGAGGAATGCTTTCTAACCTTGTTTCCCAGCTCAAGCAGGCAGGTAAATCTGATAAGCTCACAGAGGTTCTTGAAGAAGTTCCGAAGGTAAGAGCAGATGCAGGATATCCTCCTCTTGTTACACCTTCTTCACAGATAGTTGGAACACAGGCTGTTTTCAATGTTATCGGTGGTGAGAGATACAAGATGGTAACCAAGGAATTCAAGGGACTCGTTCAGGGACAGTACGGTAAGACACCCGTTGAGATAGACGAGGATTTTGCAAAGAAGATAATCGGTGACGCAGAGAGAATTACTTGCCGTCCTGCCGATCAGATAGCTCCCGAGCTTGATACTCTTCGTGAGAAGATTAAGCCATATATGGAGCAGGACGAGGACGTTCTTTCCTACGCGCTCTTTGAGCAGGTAGCACTCAAATTCTTTGAGTACCGTAAGGCAAAGAAGTACGGAATCGATGCTGATAATTCCGACGCAACACTTGGAATACACAATGCGTAAATAGAAAGAACCGAGCGATCAAATATCGCTCGGTTCTTTTTTTGCTTCATTATTTTTGTTCGTCATTTCCATATAGTATTTGTAGCTTCTGCGTGTGTAATGGTATCTGGATGACGAATTGTTTTTTAGAGAAAGGTCGTTAAGAATAACTCCAAGTATTTTTGCATTTACCTGATCAAGAGTTGCGATAGCACTGTTAATGCTTCTCGAATCACTTCTGTTAGCTCTTACAACAAGGAAATATCCTGTTATATCGTTTGAAACTGTAAGAGCATCGGTGACGATTCCAACGGGAGGGAAGTCAATAAGAATGATATCATATTCGTACTTCCACTTTTTAAGATATTCAGAAAATTTCTTTGAAGAAATGAGCTCTGAAGGATTATGTGGAACAAATCCACTTGTAAGTATATGAAGAGAAGGAGCTTGTTCGTATTGTGTAATGATTTTTGTATCGTCCTTCTCAATTCCGGAAATCAATTCGGTAAGTCCGTGACGTTCTTTTGGTAGGTTGAAAAATTTATGAATGACGGGACGTCTTATATCCGAATCTATAAGAAGTACCTTTGTTTCTGCCTGCGCGAATGAAAGTGCAATGTTTGAAATTATCGTGCTCTTTCCAACGCTATCCATTGCAGAGGTGATTCCAAATATCGGACATCCATCGTCTTTGCTCGGGATATACGTGAGGTTGGTTCTTAAGTGGTTGAAGGCTTCCTTTATTGCAAAAGGCGTGGTTTTATTAATAAGTTTGTATTCATCTACATCAATATTTATTTTCTTTTTCATGTTATTTTCCTCCCTTTGCAGTGGTATCAAGCTCCCATGTAGGTATTGTTCCGATCAAAGGAGCTTTTATGTTCTTTCTTACGTCGTCTTTTGTTCTTATAGTGACATCAAGGAAGGCAATTATAAAGAATATTATGTATGTGGCAACAAGGGTTATAAGGGAGGCGAACATTGTATTTTTTGAAATGTTTGGCGAGCTGGGATTTTCATGATATTCAAGTGTTGACAAAACAGTAACACAAGGAGAAAGCTTTGCCTTTAACATGTTATAAGCTTCCTTCTTCGCAGCATCGTCACTTTCATTGTTATTATATGCAAGTTCTATAATTGATTCAATATCGAGATCCGTGGAAGGTTTCGATATTGATTTTATTATGTCGGGGGCAACATCTTCCACAATATTTGCAATGTCAAATGCAAGCTTTGGATCTTCGTCCGTTACGTATATACTGAAGATCGCAGATTCTGACGCTGCTTTACTGGAAAGCATACCGGATATCTTTCCTGCGGATAGATCGTAACCCTTTTCATTTGCTTTTTCTGCGATGGCTTTGAGTGAGATATCACTATTGATTATACGAATATAATCCTGAGCGAGAAGCATAGCTGCTTCAACAAGACCTGTATTGGTGTATTCACTTACAAGACTATCATTTACAACTCTGAACACGACTTCCTGTGTGTATTTCTTTGGAATAAAGAAGTGTGAAAATAAAACTGTGACTATGGCTACTGCTAAAACTATAAGCAGTATTTTCCACCAAGCTTTTTTCAAAACGGTCAGCAAAAAACTGAAATCAATCTCTCTTGTCATTTTTACTTCCTTTCAGAACATAAAATTATTCTTTGTAATTATATCATATAAAAACGTATTTGTCAATAAGTGATATAATTTACTTTTGAATCAAGATCAGTGACAATGATCGGTGAAGAAGCCTTCAAGATTTATTGAAAAATCTCCTGCACTGTCTTTTTTGAAGCCAATGGCGAGAAGAAGTCTTTCGTCCTCGATGTCTCCTTTATAAATAGCGTTATGAACACCGCAAAGGTCTATAAAATTTAAAGCACCTCTGCCCATAACGAAAAGGGCGTCGAAGCTATAAAAATCCTTGGCAGGAGCAATATCGTATATGATGCCGCCCTTGTCTGTCAATTTGAATTGACAGATTCCAGCGAGCCTGTCGTCTACCGTTGCAGAATAAGCAAGAAGATCGGGATCAAATTTTACGTTGCATTTTCTGCAAAGCTCTTCTTGTTCTGCTTTTGTCTGTATGGGTAAAACTTTAAGCATTGTGTATCCTTTCTTTTTGAGTTAGCATGGTATTTTAAGGTCTGTTTCCCTTAAGATATGAGACTTCGTCGTCTTTTAGGAATCTCCATTTTCCTGATGGGAGTGAGGCGAGTTCAAGCGTGCCTATCGCGATGCGTGAAAGTCTTGTTATTTCAAGTCCTACCAAATCACACATTTTTCGGATCTGACGGTTTCTGCCCTCAAATAAAGTCATGCAAAGTATCGAGTACTTTTCTTTTGCCTCTACAAGTTCGGTTTTTACGGGAAGAATTTTGTATCCGTCTATTTCCATCTCGGACGAAAGCTTTTGGAGAATATCCGCGGAAACCCTGCCACGAACGGTAACGTGGTATATTTTAGGTATTTCGTGTCTTGGGTGAGTAAGGATATTTGTCAATTCGCCGTCATTCGTTAAGAGAAGAAGTCCGTCGGAGTCCATGTCAAGTCTCCCGATAGGGTAAAGTCTTGTTCCGTCTATCTTAACAAGAGATGTGACGGTTGGGCGTCCTTTTTCATCGGAAAGAGTGGTGACGTAGCCGCGTGGCTTATTCAACATAACGTATATTTTTTCATTTTCTTGATAGAATATCCGTTTTCCTTTATATTCTACAATGTCGGTCTCTGGAGATATTCTCATACCAAGAGATGCTACCTCTCCATTTACCTTTACCTTGCCGAGAGATATTTCTGTCTCTGCAGCGCGGCGTGACATGATACCCATGTCTGAGAAGAATTTTTGAAGTTTTATTTTTTCCATTACTTTAGTTGTTATTACATCTCATCGCAAAATTAGACGTATCGCACTTCAGGTTTAAATTATTTTCCGAAAATACGGGAAAAGAATCCTTTCTTTTCGGGGATTTTTTTAGGGATAGATTCGGTTGTTATAAGATCCGAGCAGTAAACTCTGCCTTCATACTCGACCACTAATGTGGCTACCGTGCGTCCTTGAGAAATAGGGGCGTACAAAAAACGATAGCTCGAAAATACTTCTGTTTTAATGTTATCGGTATTCTTATGTTTTGGTAATATGAGTTTTATGGGGCGGGCATTTGTAAGAATTGCAGATGATTTTTCTCCGCCAACCAAAGAAATTTCATAAAGAAACTCGTTTTTCTCATATATTGTTTTCAGCTCGTAAGAATCGAATCCCAAGTCCAACATTTTTTTGTGGTCGTTCCAGTCGTCAGGGGCATCAAGTGTGACCGCAATGAGTCTCATACCGTTTTGTTCGGCGGCACTGACAAGACACCTACCGGTTTTCTTGGTGAATCCCGTTTTTACACCTATTGTCGAAGGGTAGAGCTTTAGCATCTTGTTATGATTGACAAGAAGCCTACCGTATTCAAGCTCTGGGTGAGGGATAGTTGTCTTATACGTTGAGACAGCCGACAGTATAAAATCATTCTTTAGGGCTTCTTCGGCAATGAGCGAAAGCTCGTAAGCCGTAGTGTAATGCTCCTCGTGGTATAGCCCGTGAGGATTTACAAAGTGAGTGTTTGAAAGCCCCATTGAGAGAGCTTTTTTGTTCATCTCATCCACAAAGGCTTCCTCGCTTCCGCAAAGACCTATTGCAATAGCCGATGCCGCATCGTTTGCAGAAGACAGGAGCAGGGCATATATGAGTTCTCCAAGAGTCAGTGTTTCACCTTTTACAAGATATACCGACGAACCTTCGATCCCCGTGGCATTTTCATGAACTGCTATCTTTTTCTCTGTATCGGATAAGGACAGAGCAACAAGAGCTGTCATTATCTTCGTGGTACTCGCCATTCCCATTCGCTCATGGGCGTTTTTTTCGTGTATTATAAGCGGCGTACTTGATCCGTCAGACGCTATAACAATAGCCGATCTTGCCGATAGAGCAGGAGAACCTGCTGCTTTAGCGTTTACAGTAAAACAAAGCACCAAAGAGCTAAAAATGGTAATCGACAGAAAAAACGAGATCGTTGAAAACAGAAATATTCTTTTAGAGCATTTTTTCATGAAGCCTCCGCATATGGAATAACATTATACAGTTAAATATATGGGAGGACATGCAAAAAAATGAGTATAATTATTCGTATTCCTCGTCGTCGAGTTTTTCGTCCTTGGAGAAGATGTTCTTTATCTTTGCGATAATATCGGGAGTTCTGTCAACGAGATCTGCGATCTGGTCAACGGGATCTGGCTTACCCTTGGTGTTTACGTTAATAAATTCAACGTCACCGTCTTTGTCGATAACAAGGAAGCCTACAGGAGCAACTGTGAGGCCTGTTCCGCCGCCTCCTCCAAAATTCTGGGGCTTGGGAGTGTTTGTGTCCTTTGTGTTGTAGTCAACTCCGCCGGAAGCGATACCGATAGATATCTTGGATATCGGAATGATGGTCGTGCCCTGAGCGGTAGCTATTGGGTCACCGATAACTGTGTTTGCGTCAACCATCGAGCGGATATTCTCCATTGAAGAACGGATTATTTCGGGGATTTTGTGTTCGTTTGCCATAATAAATATTTCCTTTCGGTATGAATTTTTATTTGATTCGGCAGAGCCGAGGATATACGTGGGTTAGGATCTTTTGTGATTTGGATTTTTCATTATTTTTTTGATGGTGTGCTTGATAAAAGTAGCTGCAGCACCGAATGCTACGTCGAAAAGATGCCATACTCTGAGAGAGAATGATATCTTTACGTCGGCTTCAATCCCCTCACCGAGAAAATCCGCACTGACGTCTATTTCGTCTGCATCGGGAAGACTGAAGTTTTTGACATTTTCAAGAAGCGGGAAGAGAGTAGTGATAGCTGTCGTTATCGCGCCGTAAGCGACCGCACAGCTTGCGGCGTCACCCGTTGCGATCTTTATCTTTATTCTTGCAATATCTATTCGCAGATGCCCCCAGAATTTTTTAATGACCTTTGCAACTAACGCCTTGACAAGAGTTATCATGTCGAGGATCTCTCTAAGAGATTTTTTCTTTTTTGTAGCTGCTTTCGCCTTTTTCTTTTCAGCCTTGGCTTTTGCTTTGGCCTTTTTTGCTTCTGCTTTTTTCTTTTCCCTGGCTTCAAGCTTTTTTCTTATTTTCTGTGCTTTCTTTGCACTCATTGAGTGAGGTCCTTTGCCCTTTTCTTTGGAGGGAAGTATGTTTATTTTTAAGAAAAGTACCTTTACTGAAAGCGATACTTCGTCACTGTATGCAATGGTTATCTTGGCCTTGAGCGACAGGATAAACATAAAAAACAAAAGTATACCGATGATGATATTTAACGCTAACATATACCCTCCTTTCAATAAAATGGAATCTATTAACTATTATCTATTGTCTGTTATTTTTTTATTCTTTGTCATCATGTATAATATCAGCAGTCAGTTGCTCGATAGGCTCTTGTTCTTCAGCAGATGTAACTCCGCCGTCCTCGTCTTCAGATACATCGTCTATCATTGGAAGTTTTTCTTTAGGTGGGAGAATAGTTTCGGTCGCGGGAAGATCCGAAAGCGAGAGAAGTCCGAAAACGCGCAAAAATTTCTCTGTGGTGGCATAAAGCATAGGCCTTCCGGGTGCATCAAGTCTGCCGCAGGCTTCGATAAGCCCTTTGTCAATAAGTGAGTTCATGGCATATGAGCTGTCAACGCCTCTGACCTGATCTATAAAGGATCTTGTTATTGGCTGATTGTACGCAACGATAGCAAGGACCTCCATTGACGATGCGGAAAGGTTACCTCCGCGTCTTATTCCAAGCGCTTCTCTTATATAGGGAGCATATTGCTCCTTGGTGCAAAATTGACAGGTATCCTCAAACGTGAGAAGGGAGATACCTCGCTTTGAGTTTTCCTTGTTGAATTCTTCGCTCATATGTTCTATGAGTTTTTTTGTATTTCTTACGTCAAGTCCCAGAACTTCTGCGATCTTTTCGTATTTGACCGGGTAGCCTGCTGCATAGAGAATTGCTTCAATAGCACCTTCGATATTTTTAAGTTGGTTTATTTGTTCGTTCATTTATGTCACCTCAAAGCTCTGTGCCTTCTTCTTTTTTGTCGGACACAAGGTCAATGTATTCATTTTCTTCAACCGAGGAGTCGTCGGTATTTACAATAAGTCTTGTTGAGCCTTTAAGAAGGGCGTTGCTGTCGTCAATTTCGTCGGCAATAAGTAGCTTTCGTATCTTTATAAGCTCAAGTATACCAAGGAAGGATGCTATAATGTCCGGAAGTGTCGTTTCTTCTACGAGCAGGTCCTCTATAGACGATATTCCGTTTGATTCTAGCTTTTTTATAATGGAGACTATCTTTATCTCTACGGGTATGATAGGCTTACTTATCATTGGCTTGAATGTAGTATTGGTTGCCTTTTCGAGAGCATTGTTATATGCGATTATTCTGCGGATCGCAATACAAAGAGAGGCAACGTCCTGATCGTGAACGTAGGTCTTGTCTACCGATATTTCATCGGTATCCTTTACCATACGTCCCGAATAGTAGGCGTAAAGAGGGGATAGCTTCGCCGACGCTTCCTTTGCCTGCTGATAACGTATAAGAGCATCCTGAAGGGTGGCTCTGGGGTCTTCCTCGTTTTCTTCTTCTTTGGGAAGAAGCATACGGCTTTTAATAAGCATCAGCTCACTTGCCATAACGATAAATTCCGAGGCGATATCCATATCAAGACTTTGTGCTTCGGAAATATACTCCATATACTGATCGCAAATAAGGGATATAGGAATATCGGTAATGCTGACTTTATTCTTTTGTATGAGTGTTAAGAGAAGGTCAAGAGGACCTTCGAATTGGTCAAGTCGATAGGTTACAGCTTCCATTTTTCCCCCAAAAAGAATGTTTTTACTGTCTGAATTTTAAAATACTATCTGCCAGATAATATTTAATACGAAATTTGATACGATAGCCAGCGGCCTGTCGAGAAAGCCGAGAACAAGCGCTAACATAATAGCTATCTGTATATACTGCTCGTATCTCATTATCTTGAAGTATGTGTTACTCGGTAAAAATGTAAGGAATATTCTCGAACCGTCAAAAGGAGGAACGGGAAGCATATTAAACACGGCGAATACCACGTTCATGCGAATTCCGATGGTGATAAGCTCAAAGCTCCACGTATAAATATTGAGTGTTATTTCACTGCTTGGAGGGAGAAAATTCCATAAAAGTGCAACCCCCTTTAAAATAAGCGCAAATACAACAGCAAGAAGCAGGTTTGAAAGAGGGCCTGCAAGGGCTGTGAGAGCCATGTCTCTTTTTGGCTTTTTAAAGTATCTGGAGTTTATCGGAACTGGCTTTGCCCAACCGAATCCTGCAACCAGCATACAGATAAATCCAAGGATGTCTATGTGCTTTATAGGATTCAACGTAAGTCTTCCCAGTGAGTGAGCGGTTGGATCTCCGAGTTTATAGGCAACGTAGCCGTGTGCCGTTTCGTGAACCGAAAGCGCAAGAAATATTATCGGTACGCTGAGCATAAGGGAAACGATTATATCGGTGACGTTTCCTCCGTTTAATAGGGTTGTAAGCATAGGGATCTGTATCCTTTCAAATAGGAGCTTTTAGTTTTTAAATTACGTCATTAGCCGTGATGTCCTCGTAGGTCTCTCGCTTTACTGCAACACGAGCTTCTCCGTCCTTAACCATTATAACGGGTGGACGGGGAAGGCGGTTGTAGTTTGATGCCATTGAATAGTTGTAAGCACCGGTGACGAGAACTGCGAGAGTATCTCCTCTTTTTGCCTTTTGAATAAGCATATCCTCACCGAGAAGATCTCCCGATTCACAGCAACGGCCCGCAATAGTCGCCTTGTAATCGGCAGGCTCTGATGCTCTGTTGGCAATAAGAGCGGTGTATCTTGACTGATAGAGGGCGTATCTTGGGTTGTCGGGCATTCCTCCGTCTACGGAGATGTAATTTTTAAACCCAGTGATTTCCTTGACAGAGCCGACAGTATAAAGTGTGAGTCCCGAAGCAGCGACAAGTGAACGTCCCGGCTCAAGAATTATTCTTGGCATTTTTATTCCGTTTGAAAGGGCGTATGTCTTTATGATGTCTGCCATGTTCTTTATCGCTGATGAATAGTCGATGGTCGGATCGTCTTCAGTATATCTGACGCCCAGACCTCCGCCAAGATTAAGCTCTTCTATTTCATAAGAGCATTCTTTTTTAGTGTCTGCAATGAAGCGTATCATAATGTCTGCCGCCTCGGCAAAGGGCTCAACGTCGAATATCTGTGAACCGATGTGGCAGTGAAGACCTGCAAGACGTATTCCTTTTGCTGAAATTGCCTTTTTGACGATCTCCATCGCCTGTCCTGTGACTATTGCGCTTCCGAATTTTGAATCGACGTTACCCGTTACTACTGCTCTGTGAGTATGAGGGTCGATGCCGGGGGTTATGCGAAGAAGTATTCTCTGTACTACTCCTCTTGCGGATGCTTCCCCAGAGAGAGCTTCAAGCTCGTCAAGGTTGTCGACCACAAAAGTGCCAACTCCCATATCCATTGCGTCCTTGATGTCTCGGTCTGTCTTGTTATTGCCGTGGAAATATATCTTTTCGGCAGGAAATCCTGCAAGACGAGCGGTGTAAAGCTCACCGCCGGATACGCAGTCAACACCCATACCTTCCTCTGCAGCTATTTTGTAGATACCTGCAAAGCAAAGCGCTTTTGATGCATAAAGTGGCAGAGCGTCTTCGGAAAAATGCTCGGTAGCTGCTTTAAGATATGTTCTGCAATTGTTTCTGATCACGTTTTCATCGAGTATATATGCGGGAGTGCCGAATTTTTCAGCGAGTTCTACCGTATCCATTCCACCGATGGTAAGATGCCCTTTATCATTTATATTGAAAGTTTCGTGGATTATCAATTTGTTTTGTCCTTCCCAATACCCGTTTCGGTATCATGCGTTTATTTCTTTCGGAAGAGCGGTTATAAGATCCGAAAGATGTTCGGTTATATTAGTCTCTATAGGGTAAGCCCTACCTTCTTTGTATTCGAAGATGTTAATTGCTGTGTTATGACAGAAAGGAACTGTGTGTATCATATCTGCGCCTAATCCTCTCGCAAAGCACTCAAAAGCTCTTACAGGGGTTGCATGTGTGCCTATAAGTACGGTGCAGTTGGGGTTTTCCTCTGCGATTGCACATATAGCGTCTCTTATTCTATAATACAGTTCCTCGACCGATTCTCCACCTGTAGGGCGGGAATTGGAAAAGTCGTTTTTCCACTTATCAAAGTCGATTGGATAGTTTTCTGCAATTGCTCCGACAGTGAGAGCTTCCCATTCTCCCGCGAATATTTCGCGCAAAGACGTGGTGGGAATTATAGGAATTCCCGTTTTCTTTGAGGCGGGAACGACTGTGTTGTATGCTCTTAGCAGATCACTTGCATATATCTTGTCTATTTTTTCTCTTTTTACGATATATTCTCCCGTAAGCTCTGCCTGAGTTTTGCCGAGAGGACTCAGGTCAAAATCCGAATGTCCCGCAAATTTGTTTTCGGCGTTTGCTATGCTCTGTCCGTGACGGACAAGAATAAGTTTTGTCATTTTGTGCCTTTCTTTTTTATATTCCCGTGGCTTTTATTATTTCTTTCCAAAGCTCGTCTTTACCTTCACCCTTGAGAGAGGAAAAGGGGAGAACTCTGCTGTTTATAAGAGGATGAGACTCAAGAGATTCAAAGCTCTTTTTTCTTTCTGTTGCGTTGAGCTTGTCGGTCTTTGTTGCAACTACAACATAAGGGAGAGACGATGCGTTAAGAAACTCAAGCATCATTTCGTCGTCAGCGGTAGGTCCGATTCGGCTGTCGACCAGCTGAACGACAAGAGCCAGACGATCGATGTTCTTATTTGAAGTAAAGAAGCCATCGGTAAGGGCCGACCATTTTTTCTTATCTTCAGGGTTGCGTTTTGCAAATCCATATCCGGGAAGGTCGGCAAAATAAAGCTTTTTATCTATGTCATAAAAGTTTATAGTAATTGTCTTTCCGGGAGATGAGCTGACTCTCGCAAGATTCTTTCTGCCGAGAAGTGAGTTGATAAGTGAGCTTTTTCCCACATTTGATCTTCCCGAAAATGCAATCTGAGGCTGCGGATTTGACGGAAACTGTGCAGGTGTTCCCGCACTTATCTTTAAGGTCGTATTTTGAAGATTCAGTGCCATTTTGTTCTCTCTTTCAATTGAAGCATCAAGCCTTATTTATTGTCCGTCTTTCATTGAAACGGTCGGTTTAGTTGTACTTTCTCCGTTTGCTCCGGGAAATATTTCGGCAAATCCGTTAAAGTCGGAGTCCTTTTTGCTGTAGAGCGTAACCTCTTCAGCCTGCTGACAAAGAGCGACCTTAAGTACATCAGAGATACGTTTGCAGGGAATAAATGTCAGGTGCTCTTTTGCCACCGCGTCGATATCCTCAAGGTCGCGGATATTGTCTTTGGGAATGAGAACGGTGGTTATACCCGCTGTGTAAGCCGCCATGGTCTTTTCCTTAAGTCCGCCTATGGCGAGAACGTTGCCTCGGAGTGATATCTCACCCGTCATGGCAACATGGCGCTTTACAGCGCGACCGCTAAGTGCGCTGATAAGAGCTGTTACCATTGTCACTCCTGCGGAAGGTCCGTCCTTGGGGACTGCGCCCTCGGGGAAGTGTATATGTATATCTTTGGTTTTGTAAAAATCGGTGGGTATTCCGTATTCTGCCGCAAGGGAACGGACAAGGCTTACGGCAATATGCGCCGATTCCTTCATTACGTCACCCAGAGAGCCGGTAAGCTCTATCTTTCCCGTTCCTTCAAGAACTGCTACCTCGACTTTAAGCATACTTCCGCCGACTGCTGTATATGCAAGTCCATTAACAGACCCAACCTCGTCTTCAGCAGAGATCTTTTCGGGTAGATATTTTCTTGCTCCCAGATATTCGGAAATATTTTCCGCACCTATCTTTATCTTTTTAGCTTCTTCATTTTCAACTAACTTTTTCGCGGCTTTTCTTATCAGAGAACCAAGGCTTCTCTCAAGATTTCTGACTCCCGCTTCACGAGTATAGTAATCAATAAGCTCAATAACTGCCGAATCAGAGATGGCAACTCTCTTTTTATCAAGTCCGTGACGACCGAGCTGCTTTGGAATAAGGTGATGCTTTGCGATGGAAAGCTTCTCACTCTTCGTATACGTCTTAAGCTCTATGACTTCCATTCTGTCAAGAAGAGGACGCGGAACGGTGTCAAGTGTGTTTGCTGTTGCAATAAACAGACAACCCGACAGATCAAATGGGAGCTCAACGAAATGGTCTCTGAACGTCTTGTTCTGCTCGGAATCAAGAACCTCAAGAAGAGCCGATGAGGGATCTCCGTGAGAGTCTCGTGTTAGCTTGTCGATCTCATCAAGAAGAATAAGAGGGTTTTTTACCTTTGCCTGAACGAGAGCATTGATTATTCGACCCGGCATAGAGCCAACATATGTCTTTCTGTGGCCTCGTATATCAGCTTCGTCACGAATGCCTCCGAGGGATACGCGAACGTATTCTCTCTTCATTGCTCTTGCAATAGATGCTCCGATAGATGTCTTACCAACACCTGGAGGGCCTACGAGACAGATTATCTGGTTGCCGAGAGAGGGATTAAGCTGTTTTACTGCAAGATATTCAAGTATTCTTTCCTTGACCTTTTCAAGTCCGTCGTGGTCGTTGTCAAGTATCTTTTTTGCGGTCTTTATGTCAAGTCGGTCACGCGTTTCGGCAGTCCACGGTATTTCAAGACATGTGTCAAGATAGGATCGAATGACAGATGCTTCCGACGAACCGAAGGGGGTTCTTGACATTCTTTCATTTTCCTTGAGAAGTTTTTCCTTTACTTCGTCGGGAAGCTTCGCTTCCATTATTTTATCGTAATATTCGTCGGTTTCCGAGGAATCGCCAAGCTCGTCCTTTATAACTCTTATCTGCTCTCTGAGATAAAAATCTCTTTGATTCTGGTTGAGATTTGCTCTGACCTTCTTGTGAATATCGAGCTCACATTCGAGAAGAGTGATCTCTTCCTTTATAAGAGTAATAAGCAACTCAATTCGCTTTATAGGATCAAAGCATTCAAGTATCTTCTGCTTGTCGTGATATTTTACAAGTATGTTAGAAGCAATAAAATCGGCAAGAAGGGCAGGGGTCTTTATAGCCTTTGCCGCCATGAGCATATCATCACTAACAGAGGGGAGGAGCTTTACAAGGCCTTCAACCTCTGTGAGCATTGCTCTGCAATATGCCTGAGATCGAATGCTGTCCTCATCTGTAAGGGAGAGTGTTTTTGATATGACGTCGGCAGAGATGTAGTCCGCAAAAGAGCGGAATTCAAGAACGGACGCTCTTGAATAGCCTTCGGTTATCAGACGCATATTTCCCTCTGGAGTTTTCATAGACTGCTTTATTTTTGATACAGTACCTACTCGGTAGAGTGATTCGGAAGTGATCTTTTCGGCTGTAATATCTGAAACCGTACATATGAGAGCGAAGGAGTCGGTCTCAAAAGCAGCTTCAGCAGCATGAACGGCGCTTTCCTCGGAAAGCTCAAAGCTGAGCGGAACTCCCGGGAAGGCGACGATACCTTTTATTGGTATAACTGGAAGCGTATTCTTTTCTATTTTTTCTATGTATTTTGGCATGATCTTTTATATCCTTTCGGGAGAACGACATCTCCCACGCAAACAATTATTTTATTATTCTTTATTATATCACATCTTGTGGTGGATTTCCATACCTTTTTTAATTAATTTAAATTTTATTCAAATATAATTATAATAATTATAATAAATAAAGCAGGATTTTCGAAAAAATAAAAAAGCACAACCGAGACCGTACGAGCGCGTTTAATATCATAAGATTGATATTCCGCAAGTATCAAGTGACCGTTGTGCGTGACGCTGTGGAGTTGGTGCCGCCGACAGCTTTAATATTATAACTCCAAAAGACAATTTTGTAAATATCCAAATTGTACGATTTTTTATAAAAAAATTCGTCAAAAAAGATATACTTTGAAAAAAAGTGGGGGCTAAAACCAAATTTTTTTATGTGAGTATGCGGTTTTGCCTTTGATGTCGCAGGTTTGTCGTAGGTGAAAATAAAATAAAAAAAATTCAAAAAAACACTTGACATTCAGAGTAAGGTGTGGTAAAATACATGGGTAAATGAAGCAGAGCGTTCTCCGTTCTCACCCTGCCGCACAGCGGGCTCGGTCAATAAAGGCTATTCCGACCACTCGGAGTATTGTCGTGCGGAGAAACTCTCTTTCGCATGATTTTTTTTGCTTTAAGCAAATATTGGAGGTGTATTTAGTATT
Source organism: Clostridia bacterium (assembly GCA_017631085.1). Lineage (GTDB taxonomy): Bacteria > Bacillota > Clostridia > Oscillospirales > CAG-272 > HGM12713. The sequence continues at coordinate 29,001 of JAGBTY010000002.1, read as the reverse complement.
AGCGCAAAAGAATTAATGATCAATGAGGAGATCAGACTTGCAGAAGTAAGAGTTGTTGGAGTGGACGGCGAAGCTGTCGGCATCATGAGCTCTGACGCAGCATTGAAACTCGCATACGATCAGGGATACGACTTGGTTTTGATGGCTCCTCAGGCACAGCCGCCTGTATGTCGTATTATGGATTACGGCAAATACCGTTTTGAAAGAGACAAAAAGGAAAAGGAAGCCAAAAAGAAGCAGCAGACCATCGAGCTTAAGGAGATCCAGCTGTCATGCAGGATCGATACTCACGATTTTGAGACTAAGGTAAGACACGCTCAAAGATTTCTTGAGAGCGGAAACAAGGTCAGAGTCGTTATGCGCTTTAAGGGACGTGAGATGAGCCATGTTTCTATCGGACAGGAGATCATGAAAAAATTTGAGGAGTCCTGCGCTGCTCTCGGCAATGTTGACAAGGCTCCCGTTCTTGACGGTAGAATAATGAGTATGGTGATCTCACCGCTCAAGCTTAAGTGATCTTAAGGTTCTCTCAAGAGAACTGTGGATAAATTTGAATTATCAATGAAATAAAAAAGGAGATAATAAAAATGGGAAAAATCAAGACACACAAGGCATCGGCAAAGAGATTCTCTGTTACCGGTTCCGGTAAGGTAAAAATGGGTCACTGTCATCACAGACATAACACAGGTCTTAAGACTGCGAAGAGAAAGAGACATCTTCGTCAGGGCGCGATTCTTAGCGAATCCATGACAGCAAACATCAGAACACTTATCCAGAAATAATCAGGAAATAACAGAGGAGGAAACGAAAAATGGCAAGAATTAAGGGCGCAATGATGACGCGCAAGAGAAGAAATAAAGTTCTTAAGGCTGCAAAGGGTTACTGGGGTGCTAAATCCAAGCACTTCAAGATGGCAAAGCAAGCCGTAATGAAGAGTGGCAATTATGCTTTCGCTGGCAGAAAGATGAAGAAGAGAGATTTCCGCAGACTTTGGATCACTCGTATCTCTGCTGCTGCAAAGGCAAACGGTATGAACTACTCTACATTCATGAATGGACTTAAGAAGGCTGGTATCGAGCTCAACCGCAAGATGCTTGCTGAAATAGCTGTATCCGATAAGGAAGCATTTGCAGATCTTGCTGCAAAGGCAAAGGCAGCTCTTTAATCAGAGCTATAAAACCCGGTTTTTACCGGGTTTTCTTTTGGTTTTATCTACATTTTAGAAGGAGGGAACAAAGTGAAGGAAAGTGTTATTACATCCAGAGCCAATCCGCTTGTAAAGAGTATAGGCGGTCTTACGGATAAGAAAAACAGGATCAAGGAAGAAGCATTCAGGTTTGACGGAATAAAGCTTTTTTGTGAGGCTGTTGACTTTGGTATGGACATAAAAAACGTAATACTTAAAGTTCCCGAAAAGGAATCTGTTAAAGAGGCTGTCGAAAAAGCCGTGTCGTCAGGCAGACTTGACGAGAGATGCGTTGTCAGAGTCGGTGAAAGCGTATTTGAAAAATTAAGTGAAGAAAGAGCGCCCGAGGGAATAATAACCGTTGCTTCATTTGTACCTTCTCTTCATTGCAGAGAAAATTTCCAAAAGGCTGCGGATATTGCATCGGGGCATAAGAAGATACTTATACTCGAATCGGTAAGAGATCCCGGTAACCTTGGTGCTATAATGAGAAGCTGCAATGCTCTTGGAATAGAACTGCTTGTTATTAGCTCGGACTGCGCCGATATATACAGTCCTAAAACCATCAGAAGTGCTATGGGGGCGGTGTTTAAACAAAAAACCTTGACGGTTCCCGTGGAGGAATTGGCTGAATTTATCACGGCGCTTCGCACATCGGGCAGAAGGGTATATGCAACGGCTCTTTCGGACAGATCGCTTTCGATAGACGATATAAAGCTTGGTGAGTCAGATTGCTTCGTTATAGGCAACGAAGGACATGGACTTTCTGAGGGAGTTATAGAGTCGTGTGATGCTCCCGTGATAATCCCTATGGTAGAGGGAGCGGAGTCTCTGAATGCGGCGGTTGCTGCATCGCTTTGTGTATGGGAGACTGTACGTATAAAAAAGTATAATAGGGGGAACGTATGAAAGACGAAAGCGTTTTATATTGGGTATGGCTTGCAGAAAAATGTGGCGTAGCGTCGAGACACTTCAGACATCTTGTGGATAAATACGATGACCCTTTCGATATATATCGGCTTGAAGAGGACGAGATAGACCATATAGAAGGAATAGATACGAAGCTTAAGAATGCTCTTGGAGATAAATCCCTTGAAAGTTCTTATTCAATAATACGGTATTGCAAATCAAACAAAGTAGATATAATCTCATATGGAGATAAAAGATACCCCGGCAGATTAAGGGATATAGAGGATCCTCCTGTGTGTCTCTACTGCCTCGGCAAATTTCCGCAGATGGACTCGTCTCTGTGCATAGGAATCGTGGGCACGAGAAAAATGAGTGAATACGGAAAACAAAGTGCGTATAAAATATCATATGAGCTTGCGGGAGCTGACTGCATAATAGTCAGCGGTATGGCGCTCGGTATTGACGGAGTTGCCGCTTGTGGCGCGATATCTGCCGAAGGCCGTACTGTCGCGGTGCTTGGAAGCGGTATATCAGTGATATACCCGAAGGAACATAAAAAGCTTATGAAGGAAATTACTAAAAAGGGTGCTGTAATTACTGAATTTCCTCCATTTGAAAGACCTAATCCATGGAATTTTCCTAAAAGAAACCGTATTATAAGCGGTCTTTGTCAGGGTATTCTTGTGGTGGAGGGTGCGGCAGGAAGCGGAGCGCTAATTACCGCAAGTAAAGCTATAGCTCAGGGCAGAGCACTGTTTGCACTACCGGGAAAGGTCAATGAAAGTAACTCCGATGGGCCAAACGAGCTTATAAGGCAGGGAGCGACGATAGCCCTTTCTTCTGCGGATATTCTTGCAGAATTTGAATTCCTTTACGGTGACGTTATAAATACGCACGGACATTTAAGAGCAACAGAACACTCCGATCTTGACGAGCGAGAGCTTAAGAAAATGAGTGTGTACTCGTCAACTATCGACGGACATCGCTTTATTGAAGCTGATCAGTCAAAGAATACCTACGAAGTTCCTAAAAAAGAGCAAAAATCGGAAAGCATTGAGGCGAAAAAATCCGGAAAAGACAGAAAAGAACAAGAAAGTGTTGACAAAAACAGCACGGAAAATGATAAAGAAAATAATAAATTGACAGAGGAAAAGATAAATTCTATCCTGGAGGGACTTGACAGCACAAGCCGTATCGTGTATAATGTTCTTCCGAGAGACAGAAGCTTTACAGCAGAGCTTCCCGTATCACACGGCATGAATATTTCGGATGTGGTAACGGCGCTTACCTTCCTTGAGATCAATGGACTTATAAGCTCGCTTCCGGGTGGAGCATATAAGGTAAATTGAACTTCAGGCTAAGGTAATAACATAAGAATAGCATATGAAAGGAATATAAACAATGGCGAATCTCGTTATAGTTGAGTCACCTTCAAAGGCGGCAACGATTAAAGGATATCTCGGTTCGAATTACAAGGTCATTGCATCAAAAGGGCATGTAAGGGATCTTCCCAAAAGCTCTATTGGTGTTGACATAGAAAACAATTTCGATCCTCACTATATAAACATAAGAGGTAAGGGAGACCTTATTAAAGAAATAAAAAAGGAAGCCAAGGCGGCAAATAAGGTCTTTTTGGCGACCGACCCTGACCGTGAGGGAGAGGCGATATCATGGCACCTCGCTAACGTTCTCGGTATTCCCGTTGAGAAAACAATGAGAGTTTCATTCAATGAGATAACCAAGACTGCGGTAAAGGCATCTATTAAAGATCCAAAACAGATAGATATGAATCTTGTCAATGCTCAACAGGCAAGAAGAATACTTGACAGAATAGTTGGTTATAAGCTTTCTCCATTCCTTTGGAAGAACGTCAGAAGCGGTCTTTCGGCGGGACGTGTTCAGTCGGTAGCGACAAGAATAATAGTCGAAAGAGAAGAGGAGATAAGAAACTTTGTCAGTGAGGAATATTGGACTATTGCGGTCGTGCTTTCCACTCCTCTCGGAGAAGAGTTTGAGGTCAGATTCTATGGAGATGGAAAAGACAAGATAAAGCTTAACTGTGAAGCGGACGCTATGAAGGTAGTGAATGCAGTAAACAGACGTGATTTTTCCGTAAAATCTGTAAAGAAGTCCAAGAAGAAAAAGCTTCCCGCTCCTCCGTTTACCACATCTACCATGCAGCAAGAAGCATCTAAAAAGCTGGGATTCCAATCTCAAAGAACTATGAGGATCGCACAGGAGCTTTACGAAGGTATCAATATCGGACAGGAGAATGGTGGCGTTCAAGGTCTTATAACCTATATGCGTACCGACTCCATGCGTGTATCTGCGGAAGCACAGAGCTATGCAAAGGAATACATCGAGGAAAAGTACGGAAAAGAGTACTCTCCTGATTCGCCAAGAAGCTACAAGGCAAAGAGCGGTTCGCAGGATGCTCACGAGGCGATAAGACCTGCAAAGATAGACATTGAGCCTTCAATGATAAGAAAACACGTGACTGCCGATCAGTATAAGCTCTATAAGCTGATATGGGAAAGATTTATTGCAAGCCAGATGGAATCTGCAGTTCTTTCTACTGTAAGCGCAGATTTTGAGTGTGAGGGATACGTATTCAGAACAAGTGGATATACGGTAGATTTCCAGGGATATATGGCTATTTACGAGGAGAGCGAGGACGATACAAAGTTTAATGCTGACGAGGTCAGAGAGCAGAAGAATCTTCGTCTTCCTAACGTAAAAGATGGGCAGAAGGTATCTTTCGTAGGTATCGAGCCCACAAAGCACTTTACCGAGCCTCCCGCAAGATACAACGACGGATCTCTTACAAAGTTTCTTGAGGAGATGGGTATTGGACGTCCCAGTACTTTTGCAACTATAATAACCACTATAATTGCAAGAAATTACGTAAAAAGAGAGGGCAAGAGCCTTGTTCCCACACCCACGGGAGAGCTGACTAACAAGATAATGCTTGAGAGCTTCCCTGACATAGTAAATTATAATTTCACAGCGGAGATGGAAGCCGATCTTGACGCTATCGAAGACGGTAAGAGCGAGATGGACAGAGTTCTTTCAAAATTCTGGAAGAGCTTTGAAAATGAGCTTTCTGCCGCTAATGCTAAAATGGAGACCGAGGAATACGACATTCCCGTTGAGGAGACAGATATAATCTGCGACAAGTGCGGAAGCAAGATGATCATTAAGAACGGTCGTTTTGGAAAATTTGCCGCATGTCCCGATTACCCCGAGTGCAAAAATACCAAGCCTCTGACTGCTCCAAAGCCGGAAAGTGAAGAAACCACGGAAAAGAAGCCTATCATCGCTGATTTCAAGTGTGAGAAGTGTGGCGCGGATATGGTACAAAGAAGCGGAAGATACGGTAGTTTTTTTGCTTGTATCCGTTATCCCGAATGTAACTTTACAAAGCAAAAAACGAGAGATATAGGAGTTAGCTGTCCTAAATGTTCGTCGAAGATAGTTATGAAAACAGGAAAGAATAAAACTATCTTTTATAGCTGTGAGAAATATCCAACCTGTGATTTCTCTTCTTGGGATATGCCTACAAGTGAAAAATGTCCTGAATGCGGTGAGATACTTTTCAGAAAGAAAGGTCAGCCCTTGCTTGTATGTCATAATAAGGATTGCGGATTTAAAAAGCCTTACGAGACAGAATAAGCAGAGCTTTTAGTACTAAAACAGGTAAAGAAAAATGAGGAAAATATCGGTTTACGGAGCAGGTCTTGCAGGTTGTGAAGCAGCATGGCAGCTTGCAAAGAGAGGGATCGAGGTTACACTTTATGAGATGAAGCCTCAAAAATTTTCTCCTGCTCACCACTCCGAAAACTTTGCCGAGCTTGTATGCTCTAATTCCTTGCGGTCGGACAGCGTTACCAATGCGGTAGGGCTCCTTAAGGAAGAATTGAGAAGAATGGGCTCACTTATTATGGAAGCGGCAGATGCCACCCGTGTTCCTGCGGGTTCGGCTCTTGCTGTGGACAGACATTTGTTTTCGGAATATATAACGAATAAAATAAAAAACGATCCCAATATAAGTGTGGTCGAATGTGAAGCTGAATCAATAAAAGACGATGAGATCTCAATAATCGCCACAGGCCCTCTTACATCTGACAAGATGTCAGATTTTATGAGGGAAAAGCTTGGCTGCCGAGGACTTAATTTCTTTGATGCTGCAGCACCTATAGTAGATGCGAGCAGTATAAATTATGACGTAGCCTTCTTTGCTTCAAGATATGATAAGGGTGATGCTGACTACATCAACTGTCCTATGACCGAGGAGCAGTATAATGCTTTTTGGAAGGCGCTTGTCGAAGCCGAGGAAGCACAGCTTAAGGATTTTGATAAAGAAGCCCAAAAGGAGCTTAAGGTGTTCGAAGGGTGTATGCCTGTAGAGGTCATGGCAAGACGCGGTCACGATACCCTTCTTTACGGTCCTCTGAAGCCTGTGGGTCTTGTAGATAAAAGAGTAGGAAAGACGGCTTATGCGGTGGTCCAGCTCCGAAAGGAAAATAAAGAGGGAAGTATGTATAACCTCGTTGGTTTCCAGACACACCTGACCTTTCCTGAACAGAAAAGGGTTTTCAGAATGATCCCCGGACTTGAAAACGCCGAGTTCTTGAGGTACGGCGTTATGCATAGAAACACATATCTTTCTTCTCCCGGATTCCTTGATAGTGATTACTCTATGAAGGACAGACCTGACGTATACTTTGCAGGTCAAATGACGGGAGTTGAGGGATATATTGAATCCACTGCTTCCGGATTCTTGGCAGGGCTGTCGGCTGCGCGACGGATCATTGCGAGTGAGGAAACGCATTTCCCAAGAACTACTATGATAGGCGCAATGGCACATTACGTCTCCCATGGCGGAGAATCGTCGTTTGCTCCTATGAATGCGAATTTTGGGATAATCGAGAGCCTTCCCGAGCGTGTTAAGGGCGGTAAGATAGCGAAATATGAGAAATATGCCGAAAGAGCCCTTGACGAAATAGAAAAGATAAAAAAAGAATACGAAATAATACTATAAAATACACTTTTTCGGAGGTGTCTGAATGAAAAAAATAATTGTTGACGTAATGAGTGGAGATAAAGCTCCTCGCTCTCTTGTAAAAGGCGTTTACAGAGCATCTCAGGATTTTGACGCAGAATATATACTTGTTGGAGATAAGGAAAGAATAGAAGCGGTAGCGAAGGAGCTCAATATATCTGTTGAAGGCTTTGATATTGTACATACTGCCTCTGTTATAACAATGGAGGATGAGCCATTGTCGATCACAAAAGAAAAGTCTGATTCGTCGATGGCGGTAGGACTTAAGCTTTTAGCAGAGGGTAAGGGTGATGCTTTTGTCAGTGCAGGTAATACAGGGGCACTTTTTGCAGGTGCAACACTTATAGTTAAAAAGTTAAAAGGCGTTAAACGTCCTGCAATTGCGGCACTTTTGCCTATGGAGCCACCTGTTCTTCTGCTTGACTCGGGAGCGAATATTTCGGTAACACCCGATGATCTCGAGCAGTTCGCACTTATGGGTGAAGCGTATATGCGCGATATTTACGGTATAAAGTCACCGAGAGTAGGGATTCTTAACAACGGAGCAGAAGAATGTAAGGGTACACCATTGCAGCTTGAAACTTATAAGAGACTTTCTGCCAATAAAAATATTAATTTTGTTGGAAACGTTGAGGGCAACAAGGTGACTCAAGATGCTTGTGACGTTCTTGTTACTGATGGCTTCACAGGCAATATAATGCTCAAGACCATGGAGGGAATGGGAAAGTTTGCTCTTAAGACTATTAAGGGTATTTTTACGACAAATGCAAGAACAACTCTTGCCGGAGCACTTGTTAAGCCTTACGTTCAAAATGTAAAGAAGAACTTTGACTCCACAGAGCTTGGCGGAGCGCCGTTCCTCGGCGTTACCCGTCCCGTTATTAAGGCTCACGGTTCTTCCGGCTCAAAAGCATTTAAAAATGCGATCGGCCAGGCAATAGCATATTCCGAATCTGACTTATCAGAGGACATTTGCATAGCAATGGAAGAATTAAATGCAAGACGTCGTGCCGAAAAAGAAGCGGCTAAAGAAAAAAAGGACTAAAGTTGCAGTTATATTGATAGTTAACGGGCATTTGTTCTGTTTGGAGGGAACCTGATGCAAAAAATACAAAACATAGACACGACCTCACTCGAGGAGGCTATTGGGTATAGCTTTTCTGATAAAGGCATACTTCTTGAGGCACTTACTCATTCGTCGTTTGCAAATGAGCTAAAAGCAAGAAAAAAATATGTGAGATGCAACGAAAGACTTGAGTTTCTTGGGGATTCGGTGCTTTCTTTGGTCGCGAGTGAGCTTCTCTACGAAAAATTCAAGGAGCTTCCTGAAGGTGAGCTGACAAAGAGAAGGGCAATGCTCGTCCAGTCTGCATCCCTTGCTTCTTATGCAAGAGAGGTAAAACTTGGGGATTATCTGTATCTTGGAAACGGTGAAGAGCTTTCTAACGGACGTGAGAGACAGTCAATACTTGAAAATGCTTTTGAGGCTCTTGTAGCAGCTGTCTATCTTGATGCGGGCAAAGAAGGTCTTGATGAGGCACGCAAAATGCTTCAACCGTTTGTTAAAAAGGAGCTCAAAGAAATGAGTGAACTCGTTCACTTTGATTCAAAAACCGAACTTCAACAGCTCATACAGCAGGCGGAGGGAGATTTTTTGGAATATGCCGTTGTCGGCGAGAGTGGTCCTGACCATAACAAAACGTTTGAAGTGGAGGCACGTCTTAATTCTAACGTCATTGGAAGAGGAAGCGGCAGATCTAAAAGAGAAGCTGAACAAAATGCTGCACACGAGGCGTTAAAGCTTTTTGGAGTGTGACGAAAAATATAATTGATGTTCTAAAAAACACAATAAAATACGACAAACACATTATTATAATATCAAGGAAAAACACAAATGTTAGAATTTAAAAACGTATCGTACAGTGTCGGCGAAAAGCAGATACTTAAAAATATTAATTTGGAAATAAGCGACAGATTTGTAGCTGTTACCGGACCCAACGGAAGTGGAAAATCTACGGTTGCGAAGCTTATATCGGGTATTATAACGCCTACCGAAGGAAGAATTTTCTTTAATGGTGAGGATATAACCGAGATGTCAATAACCGATAGAGCCAAAGCCGGCATCAGTTTTGCCTTCCAGCAGCCTGTCAGATTCAAGGGGATAACCGTAAAAGATCTTATATCACTTGCATCGGGAAAAAATATAAGTGTTTCTGAATCTTGTGCTTTTTTGTCTGAAGTCGGACTTTGCGCAAAGGATTATATAAACAGAGAGGTCAATGCATCTTTGTCCGGTGGCGAACTAAAAAGAATAGAGATTGCAATGATAAACGCAAGAGGCACGGTTATGTCGGTGTTTGATGAGCCTGAAGCGGGAATCGACCTTTGGAGCTTTAACAATCTTATCAAGGTGTTTGAAAAAATGTATGAGCGTACGCAGGGAACTATCATGATCATTTCCCATCAGGAAAGAATATTGAATATTGCTGATAAAATAATCGTTCTCGCGGATGGAGAGGTTGTTGAATACGGAGATAAAGACGCTGTGTTCCCCAAGCTTATGGACGTAAGAACAGGCTGTAGGTTTACCAAAACGACTCTTGTTTGACAATTCTAATTGTAAAAAATAACGCAAAAATATATTTATCAATATATGAAACGAAAGGGAAAATATAAATAATATGGATAAAATTCAACAGAATCTCCTTGAGCAAGTTGCCGGTATTCACGAGGTTCCCGAAGGGGCATATTCCTTGAGAATAAACGGTCAGCTCCATGGAAAGAATTCGTCGGAAAACATAGAGATCGTAAGAAAAGAAGATAAACCCGGAATTGACATTTATATCAAAGAGGGAACAAAAAACGAAAGCGTTCATATTCCCGTGATACTTTCTCAAAGTGGACTTAAAGAGCTTGTATATAATGATTTTCACATAGGTGAGGGTTGTGACATAACTATTGTTGCCGGTTGTGGAATACACAATGGTGGAAGCGAAAACTCTGAGCATAGCGGCATACATTCGTTCTTTGTTGGTAAAAACGCAAGATGTAAATACATTGAAAAGCATTACGGTGAAGGAGACGGAAACGGTAAAAACGTTATGAATCCAACCACTGTGGTTGAGCTTGCAGAGGGGGCATATCTTGAAATGGAGACGGCGCAAATAAAAGGTGTTGATTCCACTAACAGAGTGACTAATGCAAAGCTTGATAAAAATGCTACTCTTATAGTGAGAGAGAAGATAATGACGCACGGAGATCAGTATGCGGAGACGACCTTTGATGTTGAGCTCAACGGAGAAAATTCGGGAACTCACGTTATATCAAGATCGGTCGCTTGTGACAGATCAAAACAGAAATTTATATCAAGAGTAAAAGGAAATGCAAAATGCTCGGGCCACACCGAATGTGATGCGATAATCATGGACGAAGCGCAGGTCTCTGCGATTCCGGAAATACTTGCTCAAAATCCTGATGCGTCTCTTATACATGAAGCGGCTATAGGAAAAATAGCGGGTGAACAGCTCATAAAGCTTATGACGCTTGGACTTAGCGAAAAAGAGGCTGAGGAAGAGATCGTAAACGGCTTTTTGAGATAATTCTTTGTTTAAGATCAAATAAAAATCAACGGTCATCACAAGGCGGGTGGCCGTTTTTTTGTGCAAAAAAAGATTAAATTACATTAACATACATAATTGTAAAAATAAGGATATTATAGAACAAAAAGTAAAAAATGTAATAAAAAAGACGAAATATAAAGTATCTTTTGAAAAATATCGAAAAAAATAAAAAATTTATGGTGTAGAAAATTGAGATCGATTTTTGTGCAAATGCAACAAAATAAATAACAAAAAAATCAGTGAAAGTCATTTCCGAAAATGCTGTTGGTGTAAAAAAAGATTACTGGAAATAGTTTTTCTGTGAAAGAACAAAAACCGCTGTGTAAAAAATGACCAAAAAATGCGCCCTGTTTTGAAAAATAAACAGAAATATAGTAAATGCAATTTACTCTTTGCGGTGTGAGAGATGTGCTGTGAACAAAAATAACAACAAGGTGTTCTGCTGGTGTGTGTATGATGTGTGTGGTATGACGGTTTGGATTCCATCTTTTTATATATAATAGTGCTTGACTTTTTAGCGGAATTATGGTATGATATGCTCATGATTTTTGGGTATTTTCGGCCTTGTGCCGAGGATACGTAGCGGAGCGTTTAACCGGCACTCCGCCTTTGAAGTATTTTAGGTACAGGCTTTGATGTTGCTCCCTGTGAACTGCAAGAATGCCGATTTGAGCAGGATCTTGGGGGATCGCTTAGCGGTTGGTTGATACCGTGTGGCGAAAGCTGTACGGTTGAAACCTTGAATACTGCGAAGAACATCGGTCATTCTGGTGGCAACATCAGACAACGCATACGGTGAATTTCCGCATCGCGTGCGTCACAAAAAAATGCAGGAGGAATTTTGAATGAAACGAACGAAATTTCAAAGAGTGACAGCTTTGTTATTGGCGGTAATGTTCTTGTTCTGTGGTGGAAGCGTTGTTGCAAGTGCCAATAACGATGAAGACTCTACGACCGATAAGGATATAAGCGATATAGCCGAGCTGTTGAATGCGATTTCGTACAGCGAGTATTACGCTGCAAACGCAAATGTTGAGCCCGGCGATAAAACGATATATATCGACGGAACAACGGGTATCTTTAAGGCTGAGGTCGGTATTGATGCCAAGACCGAAATCAAGGAATTTGATGGAAAGAAGGTTCTCGTTACTCCCGACTCCGGTACAGTAACATGGACTATTCCAGAGTCTGACATAGGTCCTAAAGATCCGGCTAAAAAGTATAACATCATTATTGAATATTATCCCATAGAGAACAAATCGGCGTCTGTGGAAAGAATATTCATGATCAACGGTGAGGTTCCTTTTAAAGAGGCGCGTTATCTTACGATAGCGAGACTTTGGAAGAACGTATACCCCGATGCTATTCTTGAAATAGGCAAAAATGAGACGGAAGAAGGTCTTATTGCTGAAGCAGAGGAAGCGGGACTTGAGGCAGAGCCTTATACATACACGAACAAGAAAGGAAAAGAAATTGCTTGTGTTAAGTATAAGATGCCTACCGTTTGGACAGAGGAAGCGGCAGAGCTTGTAAACAGATATGAGCTTCGTTTCTTTGTAATAGATATTGACAAGAACGAAATTCGTTCCAGTTTGCAGGAAGCTCCTGATTTTGCAGAATATATATTGAAGGATTCCAACGGATTTTACAGTGATGCGTTCCAATTCGTTGTTGGTCCTGACGCTGAAACAGGTAAGGCAACCATTTCTCTTGAGGCGGTAAACGAGCCTATCGCAATAAAAGAGATCCGCCTTATTCCTGTTGACGAGGATGCTGTTCCTTCTTACGATGCATATAGAAATGAAAAATATGCCGATGCTCCTATGGGAGACGGATATATAAAAATTGAAGCTGAATACACTTCGACCACCTCTTCTCAGACGATATATCCCGTATACGACGGAACGAGCGCGATAAACTCTCCTACGGCAACCGACAGAACTCTTCTTAATACACTTGGCGGAGACAAGTGGCAGAGCGCAGGTCAGTGGATAGAGTATGATTTTGTTGTAAGCTCAAGCGGTATGTATAATATTGCGGCGAGATTTAAGCAGAGCATTCTTGAAGGTATGTCAACCTCCAGAGCACTCTTGCTCTTTAGCGAAGAAGGTGCTCTCGAAGAAGGAGACGACGGTTACTATAACGGTATTCCTTTTACAGAAGCTGCATTCTTGAAATTCAATTATTCATCTGATTGGCAGTCCGGTTATCTGACCGACGGTGATACGGATTTCGAGTTCTATTTCGAAGAGGGTGTTAAATACAAACTTCGCCTTGAAGTTACCCTCGGTAGTATGGGTGAGATCATCCAGACAGTTCAGGATTCGCTTGAACATATTAATAACGACTACCTTTCAATATTGAAGCTTACGGGAACCAGCCCTGACGAATACCGTGACTACGGATTCAAGAGAGTTCTTCCCGATACCATGGCAGATATCGTTAATCAGGCTGTTGTATTGGCCGGTGACGAAGCAACGGGAACCAAAGGCGTTATAGACAGACTTATTGAGGAATCCGATAAGAGCTCGATGACCGCAACACTTGAAAAGATCGCGAGACTTCTTCAGGATATGGGTGGACCCAAGGGCGACGACATGGTTGCTAAAAACCTCGGTCAGCTCAAGACCTATATCGGTAACCTTGGTACATGGCTTAGTGATGCAAAGACACAGCCTCTCCTTTTGGATTATATAACGATCCAAAACGCAGACGAAGAGATACCTGATGATGAAGCAGGATTCTTCAAGACACTTTGGCACGAGATAGTAAGCTTTGTAATGAGCTTCTTCCGTAACTACGACCGTATGGGAGCAATGAAAGAACCCGACGAGGATGAAGATCTTGTTGAGGTATGGCTTGCTTACGGACGTGACCAGTCAAACGTAATTCGTAACCTTATTAATAATGAGTTTACTCCCGAAACGGGAATCACAGTAGACCTGAAGCTTGTTGCGGCTGGTACGTTGCTTCCTTCTATCCTCTCAGGTCAAGGACCTGATGTCTTTATAGGATTAGGTCAGGGCGAAGTTATTAACTACGCAATACGTAATGCGGTACTACCAATTGACGACCTTGATGATTTTGAAGACGTCAAAAATGACTTTGACGAGTCCGCAATGATAGTTCTTCGTTCTGAATGTCTTAACGAAGAGACGAACGAAGTAGAGCTTCACTATTACGGACTTCCTGAGACCCAGGTCTTCCCGATGATGTTCGTTCGTGAAGATATCCTTGCCGACCTTGGCATCGATATTCCTAAGACGTGGGACGACATTAAGGAAGCAATTCCGGTTCTTCAGGCAAATAACATGGAAATAGGAATGCAGAGTGATTCCAATATCTTTATTTATCAGATGGGCGGTGAGCTCTTCGCAGATGACGGTATGAGAATCAACCTTGATTCCAACGTAGCGCTTGAAGCATTCAATGAAATGTGTGAGCTCTACACGATGTATTCATTCCCCTATCAGTATGACTTCCCGAACCGTTTCAGAACGGGTGAGATGCCGATCGGTTTTGCAGCGTACACAGGTACGTATAACCAGCTTAAGGTATTCGCAACCGAAATAGAAGGCTTGTGGAGCTTCTATCCAATGCCCGGTTACATGGACGAGAACGGTAATATTAATAATGTATCTGTTTCTGCAACGACAGCTATAGTAATGATACATGGATGTGACTCTGCTGATCCAGCTTGGGAGTTCATGAAGTGGCACGCAGGAGCTGATTGTCAGATAGAGTACGCTGAAGAGATGGTTGCTCTTCTCGGACCTTCTGCAAAGCATCCGACTGCTAACCTTGATGCTCTTGAAAGCTTGCCTTGGACAAGAGCAGAATATGAACAGCTTGAAAAGCAGTTCAATAATCTTGCCGCAGTTCCTAACTATCCCGGTGCATATATAGTTGGTCGTTATACAGGATTTGCATTCCTTGCTGCTTACAACGATAATGTAGACCCTGTAACAGAGCTTCAGAGTTATATTAAGACTATCAATGAAGAAATAACGCGTAAGCGTCAGGAATTCGGACTTGAAACTCTTGAGCTTGGTGAAACTCTTGCACAGAAACGTATGAAAGAAGCTGAAGCAGAACTTAATGCGTTGATAGACAGCGGAGACGTTGCTTCAGAGCATATGGCAACTGTAAACAATATCCTTGACTTGATCGACGGATATATCACAGAGGATTATGCCTCCATCGGTGCGTTGGCTGACGACCTCGAGAATTTTGATGCAGAAACTTATGCAGATGCAGTTGCGGCTCTCAGAACTGCTGCAAAGCAGCTCCTCAGATACGAAGATTATAAGTAATATAAATAATATTGTAGAAAAATCTAAAAAGGAGAATGAAGTACATGTCAGAAAAAACAGCAAAAAAGAAAGCTGTGTCACGTAGTGAGATGACAAAATGGCAATGGACATGGAAGGAAATAAAGCGAAATAAGGTCGCATACGCTATGATAGCGCCTTATATGTTGATCTTCTTGTGCTTTACCGTATTGCCCGTTGTTCTGTCGATGGTTATCAGCTTTACAGACTTTAACATGCTTGAATTTCCGACTCCCGTCGGATTCAAAAACTATACAAGACTGTTCTTATATGACGATATATTCCTTATCGCATGTAAAAATACGCTTATCTTCGCGATAATCGTTGGACCTGTTTCCTATTTGATGTCACTTATGGTTGCATGGTTCATTAACGAATTGTCGCCCAGAATAAGAGCTATCGTAACTCTTATCTTCTACGCTCCCTCAATTTCAGGTCAGGCGTATCTCGTTTGGGGTACACTTTTCTCGGGAGACTCTTACGGTTGGGCAAACGCAATACTAATGGAACTTGGAATGATAACTACAGAAATTCAGTTCTTTAAGGATGCGGACTGGGTAATGCCGCTCTGTATTATAGTTGCTCTCTGGACGTCTCTCGGTACATCCTTCCTTTCATTCATCGCAGGTCTTCAGGGTATAGACAAGGCACAGTTCGAAGCAGGTGCGGTTGACGGAATCAGAAACAGATGGCAGGAGCTTTGGTACATAACCCTTCCGAACATGAAGCCGCAGCTTATGTTCGGTGCGGTCATGGCTATAACAAACTCGTTCGGCTTTGGCGGAGTCGTTACAGCGCTTTGCGGATTCCCCTCGGTCGACTATGCGGCACACACCATAGTTCACCACTTGGACGACTATGGAGGACAGCGTTTTGAGATCGGTTACTCGTCGGCGATAGCGGTCGTGCTCTTCGCGGTAATGATCGGCTCTAATGCGCTGGTCAAAAAGATACTTTCAAAGGTGGGATCGTGATATGGCAAAATTAAGAACAAGAAAACATAAAGTTGTCCTCGCACGATCAGCAGGAGGAGACGCAGGTATTACGGTGCTTCTCGTAATACTTGGAGTATTCATGTTTGTACCTATGTATTACGTTGTAATACAGTCTCTTAAGCCTCTTGACGAGCTTTGGATGTTCCCCCCAAGATTTATCGTTTACAACCCAACGTTCAAGAACTTTAAGGACCTCTTCTCACTTATGAGCGGAAACCTCGTTCCTTTCTCAAGATATATCTTCAACACAGTATTTACCTCTGTTGCAGGTACGGCAGGACACTTGTTCGTAGCATCTCTCGCAGCTTACGCGCTTGCTAAGATCAAGTTCCCCGGAGCGAAGGGCACATTTAAGCTGGTTCAGACATCCCTTATGTTCCACCAGACAGTTACCGCTATCACAAGCTTTATCTTGATGAGTGCATTGAATATGATCGATACATATTGGGCGATCGTTATTCCTGCTTGGGGTTCGACTCTCGGACTTTACCTTATGAAGCAGTTTATGGATACCAACGTAACAGATGCGGTCCTTGAAAGCTCGAGACTCGACGGAGCGAGTGAGCTTAGAACCTTCTGGGTAATAGCGATGCCAATGGTTAAGCCTGCATGGCTGACACTTATCGTTTATTCCTTCCAGTCTCTCTGGAACGCAGGACAGTCTGTATATATCCACTCTGAACAGCTCAAGTCATTGAACTATGCTATTCAGCAGATCACCGCGGGCGGTATCAAGCGTGCCGGAGCAAGTGCTGCGGCAACCGTCGTAATGATGCTCGTTCCTATCCTTGTGTTCGTTGTAACACAATCTAATATCATTGAGACCATGGGCTCCAGTGGTATGAAAGACTAATTTTCAGGAGGAGAAAAATGAAAAAGTTAACAACAATACTTTGCATTGCATTTGTTTTCATAATGTTATTGTCTCTTCCTGTCACAGCGTCATCTCCTTATCAGACGTATACATATTCAATAAACGGAAAGGCTTTGCATTCTCCTGACGCATATGTTCCTTATGATACGATAGACGCTACTTATATGAACCTTGACTCCAAGGAGACAACGTTAAAGTATTATTCGGGTCTTGATAATAATACCGAAAAACTTAATCTTAATAATCCTTCGGACATATTTGTTGACGACGAGATGAATGTTTACATTGCTGACTCAGGAAACAACAGAATTATCGTCCTTGACAGATACTATAAGCTTAAGTTTATAATCGAAACGTTTATCAACGCAAACGGTGTTGCGGATAGTCTTTTAAATCCCAAGGGAGTTTTTGTAACACCCGACAAGATGGTTGGCACTTCCGATGAACAGCTTGGAAAGATATTCGTTTGCGATACCGATAAGAACAGAATAATAACCTTTGACCGTAATGGTAACTACCTTTCTACCATTGCAAAACCTGAATCCGAGCTTTTTGAAGAGGGTTCAGTGTATAAACCCACTGCTTTGGCAGTAGACCAGTATAACAGACTCTATGTCGTATCTCCTACAACTAACCAGGGTGTCATAGTAATGACTGACGAAGGTGAGTTTACAGGATTTATCGGAGCACAGAAGGTTGTAATCGGTGTTTGGGACAGAATATGGAGAAGATTCCAGACAGAGAAGCAGAGAGAAATGTCATTGAACATTATTCCTACTCAGTTCAATAATATCGAACTTTTTGATGACTTTATTTATGTAACAACATCGTCTATCGACGAGAAACAGGTATCAGGCTCAATAACAAGCAAATCTACATCAGGTGACTATGCTCCCGTAAAGCTTCTCAACGCGGCTGGATCGGAGATAATGAGACGTAACGGATTTTACCCGCCTTCCGGTGAAGTAGATATGGTAAAGGTCAATGTGTCTGACACGATTGAAGGTCCTTCAACTGTAGTTGATGCGGCATCCGGTCCTGAAAAGACCTGGTCGATCATTGACCAGAAGAGAAGTAAGGTATTCACCTATGACTTCGACGGAAATCTCCTGTTCGCTTTCGGTGATACCGGTAGACAGACCGGTAATATTTCAAAGCTTGCAGGTATAGCATACCAGGGCGATAAAATGCTTTTGCTTGATGCAAACGAAAATTCATTTACTGTTTTTGAGAGAACAGAGTACGGTGATATACTTATTCAGGCTCTTAAGAATCAGAATGAGAGACGTTATGACCAGGCAATTGACGACTGGAGAAACATTCTTCAGCGTAACTCCAACTTCGATACAGCATATATCGGAATTGGTAGCGCTCTTTACAGAAGCAGACAGTATGAAGAAGCAATTGATAACTTCAAGCTTGCATACGACGTTGAAAACTACTCTTTGGCATACAAGGAGATCCGAAATGCTTGGATCGCTGACTTTATCTGGTTGATACCGATAGTTGTGGTTGCCATAGCTCTTGCTTGCTCGGCATTCCTCAAGTATGCTAAAAAGGTCAACAAGCGAGTCTCTGTTACGGCAGGACCGCGTACCTATGGACAAGAGCTTATATACGTATTCCACGTTATATTCCACCCGTTTGACGGTTATTGGGATCTGAAACACGAAAAGCGTGGTTCAGTAAGAGCAGGTGCGACTATACTTGGACTTACAATACTTGCATTCTATTATCAGTCGGTAGGTCAGGGATACGTTCTTAATCCTCAGGAAAAATACGGAACTATATTCAGCGTTTTGCTTAGCGTTCTTGTTCCCGTATTCCTGTGGATAGTTGCAAACTGGTGTCTTACAACATTGTTTGACGGTGAAGGAAGCTTCAAGGACATCTTTATTGCATCTACGTACTCATTGTTACCAATGGTACTTATACTCGTTCCTGTAACGATCGCATCTAACTTCGTACTTTCTACCGAAGCAAACATTCTTTCGGTCATTTCGGCAATAGCATTTATTTGGACGGGAATGCTTATATTCTTCGGTATGATGGTAACACACGACTATTCCATGGGCAAGAACGTACTTACGATACTTGGTACGATACTTGCAATGGTAGTTATCATGTTTATAGCGCTTCTGTTCTCGACATTGTTTGGAAAGCTCGTAAGCTTTGTAACCAATATTGTAACAGAGATCCAATTTAGAGTTTAACAGATAGGAGGAAGATAATAATGAAAATAAAGAGAATACTATCGACTATCTTAGCTGTTGTGATGCTATTGGGAGCATTTGTTATAGTAACCGGGGCAGAAGAAAGCGAAGTTAAGCTTACAAATTATACAAGTAATGCTAAACCTACTCTCCACGATTATTTCAAAGGCACATACTATATTGAGGGTGAGGACCCAGAAAAGCCCATTCTGAAAACAATAAAGACTCCTGCAGATAAGCTTGCAAAGATGGACCTCCGTCTTGAAAAGGACGGATACCGCCTTTACGTAGACGCATATAGCGGAGAGGTTGCAACCCACTGTATCGCAACAGGAGAAACACTTTTCAGTAACCCTTATAACATAGGTACGCAGTCAATAGCGGATTCAACGAAGGACGCTGTTCTTTCACAGCTTATCGTACACTTTACGGATGTAACCTCAGGACAGCAGAACCACTATAACAGCTTCACTGAGGCTGCTAAAAGAGGTCAGATAATTGTTAAGAACATAAAGAACGGTATTCGTGTTGAGTATACGATCGGTCGTGAAAACGCAAGAATGCTTATACCGAGACTTATGGAAAGAGAAGATTTCGAGAACCAAATCCTTAATGTAATTAAGGAAGCGGTTGGAGAGAATAGCTTCGAATTCAAGCGTGTGCAGTACGCGTTTACTCTTCAGGATCAAGATGTGAAGACGGGTAGTGCACTTGATAAAATGAAAAAGGATTACCCCATTACAAACAAAATGGACGTGTATTCCTATAACACTGCAACAACAAAGGTAAACGAGATTCAGGTTGAGGAATTGATCAAGACATACTGTCCTGAATTTTCATATGAGGATCTTGATGCAGCCCATATGAAGACAGAATACACAAGCGACGAGCTTGATCCGCCTTTGTTCAAAATGGCACTCGAATATACGCTTGATGCGTATGGAATGAGTGTAAGACTTCCTGCAAACGGTATCCGCTTTAACGAGTCTCTCTACAGACTTGATAGCATCGACATTCTTCCTTATATGGGAGCAGGATGCAATCCCAATGGTGGATACACATTCTTCCCTGATGGCTCAGGCGCAATTTTTGATTTCGAAAAGCTTGCAAATGAGAGCAGTATGACTAAATATTCCGGTAAATATTACGGAGTTGATTACGCATATCACGAAATAACAGAGAAGAATCAGGAAACTCTTCGTTATCCTGTATTTGGACTTGTAGAAAATCAGGAATTTCTTGTAGGCACAGAACTGTTACCTCCCGGATTCATTATTTCTCCCGATGTTGAGGAAGAAGAGGAAGAAGAGGGTAAGGACGATACAGAAAATTCTGAGGACGGAGAAACTTCAGATGATTCCGTTGATACTGAAAATGGTGGAAGCGAAGGCACTGAAGGTGAAGGTACAGAAGACGGAGAAAACGGAGAAGCAGGCGAAAACGGCGAAGGTGAAGAAGACGGTGATGACGAGGAGGATTCCGAGGAAGAGGAAGAAACCTACATCAGAAACCGTGGATTCCTTGCTATCGTTGAAGAGGGTGATGCTCTTATGAACATTGCCACATATCATGGCGGTAACGAGTCTAATTACAATACCGTAATGATGTCTGTCTTCCCCAGACCTAAGGACAGCTATAATATTGCAGACTCTATATCCATAGGTGAAAAGGATAGCAAGTGGACTGTCGTATCTTCAAGAAAGTACACAGGAAGCTATAAGATCCGTTATATAATGCTTACAGATGACGCAGTTGCTGAAGCAAGCGGACTTAAGAGCTACTATGAATGTTCTTACATGGGAATGGCAAAAGCATACCGTGAGTATCTTGAAAGAAATAATGTTCTTACAAGACTTGAGGAATCGGATGTCGGAAATGGTATCCCGCTTTATATCGAAGTGTTCGGTACTATGATGACAACAAAGAGAATACTTTCAATTCCTGTTGAGACAATGACTCCTCTTACCACCTTTGAGGATGTTGCTACAATGTATGGCGACTTGTCCGATGAGGAGATCGAAAACATAAACTTTATCCTTACAGGCTTTACCGATGGAGGACTTAGCAGTGGTTCAGTTCCATATAAGCTGAAGTGGGATAATTCGGTAGAGAAGGAAATGAAATTCGAGGAATTGCTTGCAGACTCGAAGGAAAATGGCTACAATGTATACCCTGATTTTGATTTCGTTTTCACAAAGGGAGACAAGTGGTTTGACGGCCTTTCTCTCAGCAAGCATGCCGCAAGAACAATTGACGGTCGTTATTCAAGTAAGAGAGAGTACAGTGCGACAAAGCAGTCTTACGTAAGCTATTTTGAACTTGCACTTTCTCCTGCATATTTCAGCCGTTTCTATGAAAAGCTTGTAGATGAATATCTTGAATATTCACCCAATTCTATAGCTGTTTCAACTCTCGGTTCTTATCTCAACTCTGACTTTGACGAGGATGAGCCTTTCAACCGCGCAGACTCCAAGACGTTTACCGAAAATGCATTCGAATACTTTGATGGTAAATTTGATAACGTGCTTACCTCCGGTGGAAACGCTTATTCTTGGAAGTATGTGGATCATATCAAGGATATAGCTCTTGACTCCAGCCGTATGAGAGAAGCATCTGCTTCTGTTCCGTTCCTCGGAATCGTTCTTCACGGTTATGTTCAGTTTGCCGGAGATCCGATAAACATGGAAGGAAATATTGAGTACGCAAAGCTTAAGGCGTTGGAAAACGGCGCGGCCCTCAACTTTATCCTTTCTTACAGAGACACAGAAAATCTTAAGAAAGACGAATATCTCAGCAAGTACTATTCTATTAAGTATGAATTTTGGCTTAATGACGTAGTAGAGCTTTATAATGAGGTTAATTCGCTTCTTGATGATCTTCAGACAAGCGTTATAGTTGAGCACAAGTTCCTTAACGATAATGCAATGCGTGTTCCTGACAGTGATGAGATCGAAGCTGATGCAAAGAATGCAGTTAGTGATGCAGTAGCAAACTATAAGGCATATGAGAAAGCAACCATAGAAGAAGAGAGAATAGCACTTCTTGAAGCAAGAAGAAATATTATCAATACTTCTAAGGATCTTGCAAAATCTCAAAACGCAGAGGAAAGTGGTTCTGTTGCTGAAATTGTTGCAAAGTTCAAAGCTGTAGCTGATAAACTAAAAACTTCTCACATTAAAAATATTGAAGACGGAGCAAAGGCTATTAAGGATACAATTGCTGCAATTGAAAAAGCTGTTGCATACCTTAAGCCTTCCGAAACACCTGTAGCAGGTTCTTATAGCGAAGCTTACAAGACATTTGCTACACAGTTCGCAGGAAATGATACAGCACTTGCTGCTCTGAAAGCTTTCGACGCATCTTACAAGAAGATGGTTGAAGTATGGTTCGGAACGTCTACGTTGACTGAAGACGAGATAAATACACTCACAACAGAATACGAAGGCAACAAAAAGGCTCTTGAAACTGCTGCTAAAGATATCAATGCAGATACCGAGACAGCAATAAACAATTGGCTTGAAGAAATCCAAAAGAACAAAGATGAGTACGTTCTTTATACAGGCGATAAGGTAACAATTGAAGGCAATTACACCAAGGCAATTGAAGATGCCCTTGAATACCTTGTAAAGACGTTGTATAATGACGGCGCAAAGGCTATTGATAAGGTTGAAGGTCTTGTGGCTCGCTATGAAAAGGGAATTGCTGATATTAAGATGTTTAATGACAATGACATCTATACCGAAGCAGCAAGAGCAGACCTCAAAGCAATGCTTGATGACGTTGCTGACGAATATGAGCTTGTAAAGCCTGTTTCTGCCGAATTGCGTAAAACAATCAAGGATTCTTACGATGCTCTCGTAGCCGTTCTCCCCAAGGGAACAGAAGTTGTAGAATTCAAGCTCAGCGACTACGTAGAGGTTGAGGGCGAAGGTGAAGCAGAGGAAGATACCGCTGAAGGTGAGGATACTGAAGGCAAGGACGCTGAAGGTGATGCAGAAGATGCAGAAGATGCAGAAGAGGAACCCTCTGAAAGTGTAAGCAAGTACGTTGTTGCAGAAAACAAGATAGTTTACGAGGTATATTCCAACGGTACAGCATTTATTCTTAACTTTAACAACTACTCCGTTCTTGTTAAAATAGATGGCAAAAACTATTTTGTAGATGCTTACGGCTACAAAATGCTTAAGAACGTTAAAATTTAAGAAAGGGAGGTAAAACACAATGACACAAGAAACAGTAAAAGTGAATAAAACAAAAGCACTGAAGCCTGTAAAGAAAAGAAAAAGTGCCTCCCTTGATAAGAAGAAGGCAAGAGGCGGATGGTTGTTCGTACTTCCTTTCGTAATAGGATTTGTACTCTTGTACATTCCTATGATATACGATTCGCTTCTGTTCAGCTTTAATCAGATCGAAATCGTTCCGAGACAGGGATACACACTTAAGCCCTTGGGATGGGGAGCATATTCAGCTGCGCTCTTTGAGAACACTCAATTTGTTCCCACCCTGTTAAAGGGGCTTCAGGGACTTGCGTTCGATATTCCCATGATACTTATCTTTTCACTCTTTATGGCTGTTCTTCTTAATCAGAAAATGGTTGGACGTGCAGCATTCAGAGCAATACTATTCGTTCCCGTTATTCTTTCCACCGGTATTCTTGGCGGTGCTCAGTTTACAATGACACAGACAGATGCCATGGGTGGAGCAATAGACGACGGTTCAGGAACAAGCGCATCCGAGGAGATAGTTTCGGCAATCGATTTGCAGAAGTTCTTTGAAGGAATGGTAGTTGGTCAGGAACTTGTTGAGTACGTTACTGTAGCAATTAACAATATCTTTAGTATAGTTAACCGCTCCGGTGTACAGATACTTATATTCCTTGCAGGACTTCAGTCAATCTCTCCCGCTATATATGAGTCGGTTCAGATAGACGGAGCAACCGCTTGGGAGACCTTCTGGAAGATAACCTTCCCAATGATCACACCTATGATTCTGGTTAATGCCGTGTATACGATAATCGATGCATTTACGATGGAAACAAACGTGGTCATGTCGTATATCAACAATACAAAGTCCAGTATTATCGATGCTTCCGGACTTGCAATGTCTTGGATGTACTTCTTGCTGGTAATTGTAATTATCGCAGCAGTTGCAGGTATATTCTCGACATTCGTGTTCTATCAAAAACGCAATTAAGGAGGTAAAAGATGAACGCTCAAAATATTGAAAACAAGCCTAAAGTTCGTAAAGAGACGAAGAACAAGATCAAAGTCGATTTTGAAAGATCGCCTCTGAAGGACAGATTAAAAGCGAAGTTCCTATCTTTCTTCTTCCTTAAAAAGGTCGTTTGGTATATATTCAGATTGGTGCTTCTCGTAGGTATTTCCTATATAGTACTTTTTCCCTACATTACGTGGATCGCAGGATCATTCATGGGACCTGACGATTTCGTTGATGTAACGGTAAGACTTATTCCCAAAGATTTCTCTCTCGATATGTATAAAGAGATCTGGGCACAGAACAATTACATGCAAGCCTTTACGAATACGCTTATAATTTCGGGAATGTCCGCATTGATACAAACGTTTATTTGTTGCTTTGTAGCTTACGGTCTTGCGAAGTTCAAATTCAAGGGCAATGCGATCGTTATGTTGGCAGTTGTATTTTCACTGGTAGTTCCTCATAGAACGATAGAGCTTTCTATCTTCATGAACTTCAGATATTTCGATATTCTCGGAATATTCCAGTTCCTCAACGGAGGAGGAATAAACCTCTTTGGATTTACAATAAACAATAGCTTCCTTCAGGCAATAGACATAATTCCCGATACAATGAAGAATTTCAGTACGGGTGGTGTTAACCTTCTTGACTCCTATTGGCCTATGATAATTCTTTCGGTTACAGGACTTGCATTCAAGAATGGACTTTACATATTCATGTTGCGTCAGTTCTTTAAGGGAGTTCCCGATGAGCTTGAAGAATCAGCATATATCGACGGTTCAGGTATAATGCATACATTCTTTACCATCATTCTGCCGCTTTCGATACCTATGATGGTAACAGTATTCCTCTTCGCGTTCTCGTGGCAGTGGACAGACCAGTTCTATACGGGACTGTTCTTCACAAATACGAAGACGATACTTATGGACGACATTGTAAAAGTACCGACGACACTGAAGATAGACTATGCGGGTACAGCACTTTACGAAGACGCCATAGTCAAAGCGGGTGGTCTTATGATCATAATGCCTCTCGTTGTTATGTATCTCTTCTGTCAGAAGTTCCTTGTTCAGGGTATTGAACGTTCCGGACTTACTGCAGATTAATCGATACGATCTATATAAAAAATTCCGTATGCCTCGGCATACGGAATTTTTTTAGTAAAGTTTATTTTTAAGCCTCAAATTATCAGCAATCATTGCGATAAACTCGCTATTTGTAGGTTTTCCTCGGGTGTTCTGTATGGTGTAACCGAAGTAGGAGTTGAGTGTATCAACGTCACCCCTGTCCCAGGCAACCTCAATGGCGTGGCGGATAGCACGTTCAACACGGCTTGTTGTGGTCTGGTATTTCTTTGCGACTGTTGGGTAAAGTATTTTCGTAACGCTGTTGATTATGTCCGAATCCTTGACAGTCAAAAGGATTGCTGTGCGGAGATACTGATATCCTTTTATGTGAGCAGGGACTCCTATCTGATGTATTATCTTTGTTACCTGTGCTTCTATATCTGGACTTAAGTGGTCATCGTTAGCCTGTTCGGCAGAATTTTGTTTTCTTTTGATCGAAAGAGAATTTATGTGATTGCAGAGACTTTCAATATTGTATGGCTTCAGCATACAAAGATCTGCTCCCGATTCACTTGCTTCCATAAAAATACTTTGATTTGAAACCATGGACACAACAATAAATGCGGGGGGCTTGTCGGGAAGAAAATTGAGGCTTTTACAATTTCTTAACACTCCGATACCGTCAAGCTTTGACAGCCATATGTCGATAATGGCTACGTCAGGATGATATCTTCCAATTTTGAGGATAGCCTCCTCTCCGTCACAAGCTTCCTCTATTTCGGTAAAGCCAGAACGCCTTAACTCATTTAAAAGCGCTTGTCGTTGTGCGGTGTTTTCATCTGCAATAAGAATTTTTGTCTTTGTATTCATAATATCCTCCAAGTATTTGGTTTTATATCCATATTTTACCATATTTCTTTGCGGATATCAAGCTTTTTACAAAAATTTCCAATTGTGAAAATTTACGAAAAAATTTGTCGATTAATATATAAATTATATAAAATAAAGAAAGTCGCCAAGGGCGACTTTCTTTGAATTGAAAAAGATGTATTATCTGATAGAAGCAATAAAGCGTAGAAATGCTGTCTGACCGCCCTCGGTGCGCTTGTAAACACCTGCGTCTTCAAGAACACGTTCGAATACACGTCCTATCTCAAGCTTGAGAATTTCTTCTGTGTTTTCGGGAGTGAAGGTGTATCTTGTCTTAAGCTCCTCATACCAGTCCTTATGCTTTGCAATATCCTCGTTATCGGCAAAATCCTTGTCGTTGGCAATGTATTCGCACATTATTGAGATCTCGTTACGGAGACGAGCAGGGAGTACTGCAAGTCCCATGACCTCAATAAGACCGATGTTTTCTTTCTTTACGTGGTGAACGTCGGCGTGAGGGTGATAAACACCGAGAGGATGCTCCTCGGTGGTTATATTATTACGAAGAACGAGATCAAGCTCAAATTTACCCTCAGAGAAACGTGCAATAGGAGTGATGGTATTATGGGGTTCTCCGTCTGTATTTGCAAATATGAACGCAGCGGGGTCTGAATAGTTTCTCCATGCATTAAGTATCTTGTCAGCAAGAGAGACCAGGTTGTTTTTGTTTTCGCTACGAAGTCTTATAACAGACATGGGCCATTTAACGATGCCTGCTTCAACATCGTCAAAGCATTCAAAGTGTATAGACGTCTCAATGGGAGCTTTTGCCATAGCAAATGTATAAGAACCACCCTGCATATGATCGTGAGAAAGGATAGAACCTCCAACGATTGGAAGGTCAGCGTTTGAACCTACAAAATAATGGGGGAACTGTCCTACGAAGTCGAGAAGTCTTACAAAGGTATTTCGTTCTATCTTCATAGGCGTGTGCTCTGCGGAGAGAACGATACAATGCTCGTTATAGTAAACGTAGGGTGAATACTGGAAATACCATTTCTTTGATGCAAGACTTATAGGAATAAGTCTTATTGTCTGTCTTGCGGGTTTACCTGCATTTCCGTAATGTCCTTCATTTTCGGGACAGAGGAGACACTTGGGATATCCGCTCTGGGGGAGAAGCTTGGCAGCGGCGATAGCCTTGGGGTCTTTTTCGGGTTTTGAGAGATTGACGGTTATATCAAGATCACCGTATTTGCCGTCATATTTCCATTTGAGATCCTTTTTTACTCTGTATGTACGGATATAGTCCGATGCGGTGGCAAGATTGTAAAAATAATCTGTTGCAGCTTTGGGAGACAGAGAGTACATGGAATTGAAGGTTTTAATTACCTCTCCGGGACGGGGAGTGAGTACACCCATAAGCTTTGTATCAAAGAGGTCACGATATACGACCGTATTACTCTCAATAAGTCCTGTTTCTGCAGCATACTCGCAAAGGTCGGCAAGTATTACTTCCAGTTCTTCTTCATAGAATTCGTCGTTACTTGGTTCTTCGTACTCCGAGACACCGAGAACACCGAGAAGACCGTTTGTGCAATAGTTTATGTCATATTCTGTGATAAGCTTATTTTTCAGTGCGTAATCTATAAGCTGCTTTATTCTAAACGAAATTCTGTTTTTCATATATTTTTCTTCCTTTACAATAATATATTAGATTAATTATATCACGAAAAAGTCTATATGTCAAAGGAATTGAGAAAAAATTATTGTAAAATAACAAAATATTAGTTTTCTGTTGACTTTGTCGGCTTTAAATGGTAAAATATATTGAAATAAATTAAGGAAGTGAAGCAAGGCTTTGGAAAAGGAAATAAGAATTAAAATAAAATCTGTAAGATATGAAGTTGGCGAATCGCTTTTTAGTGAGCTTGTTGCCGACGGTGAAATGGATGTTTCGATGCTTGGTGACATTGAACCTGATCCCGAGGTGATAGAGATAAATACCTTTGGAAAAAAGAAAACAGAGGGCGGAAGGATAGATATTTCATACGAGGAGAGTGAGGTCACGGGAATGGACGGATCCACCACATCGATCTCATACGACACGTCAGCACGTGGTATCGTCAGTATGATTCGTGAGGGCGCGGTATCTACTGTTTTGGTATTTGAAGAGGGTAAGAGACATCACTGTGTCTATAATACTCCTTTTATGCCTTTTGAGGTTTGTGTTCATACTCTTAAGGTGGAAAATAATCTCGATGGTGTTGGAACGCTTTCTCTTGACTATGTTGTTGAGATAAGGGGGGCAAAGGCTGAAAGAACAAAGTTTACAATGCAGATTTTGTGATATTTGCATAATAATGCGTGAATGTTTTGTGAAGATTTGTTGCATAAGTCAATTGTAAAAAGTCGAAAAATGTGATAAAATAATAGCAACTTAATAACCGTTGAAGCTTTTGGAATTTTGATTAAAAAGACCGAGAGCGGAGGGGGCTCTGGAGAATCTCGCAGGAGTGCCGAAGGTGCAAGACTTGATACGTCAAGTCGAATCTCTCAGGCAAAAGGACAGAGAACAACAAGGAAGACTTTATCGTTTTTCTGCGTTATTTTTCGAGCCACTGAAATTTCAGTGGTTTTTTATTTTATTTTAATTT
>JAGBTY010000005.1 GCA_017631085.1 Clostridia bacterium | reverse complement strand
GAAAAAGAAAAAAACAAAACACGCGGCGAGCGCTATGCCCTAAAATTCCACTTACACTGTAGGGGTTGACGTCCTCGGCAACCCGCAAAAACAAAGGAATGCCGCAAAAAACTACGGCTTTAAATTTACTCATAATTGTTCTCCCGCAAACAACAATACCCAGCAGAAATCAAAAGGTCTCTGCTGGGTTTGTTTTTGTGCTTTATTATATAATTACACTTTTTACAACTTGATTTTTTATTTTAAAAAACTATTGAAATAAGAAATCTTTTATGATATAATTTTTTCGATAATACATTAGTTTGATTGGAGTTTTTTATGAGTATAAGAATCGGAATTTACGGTTACGGAAATCTTGGAAGAGGTGTTGAATCCGCTATAAGACAAAACAAGGATATGGAGCTTGTAGCCGTCTTTACAAGACGCGATCCTTCCACCGTATCTCTTGCTACCGAGGGAGTCGCTGTCATACACGCGGACAAAGCTTCAGACTATACCGATAAAATAGACGTTATGATAATCTGCGGCGGAAGCGCTACCGACCTTCCAGAGCAGACACCCGCTCTCGCCACGCTCTTCAACGTCGTTGACAGCTTTGATACCCACGCAAAGATCCCCGAGCATTTCTCGGCGGTAGACAATGCCGCAAAGGCATCGGGCAAGGTCGCTCTTATCTCTTGCGGCTGGGATCCCGGTATGTTCTCTCTGAACAGACTCTATGCCGATGCGATTCTCCCCGAGGGCAAGGATTACACCTTCTGGGGCAAGGGCGTCAGCCAAGGACATTCCGACGCTATACGCAGAGTCGACGGAGTCCTTGACGGAAAGCAGTATACCATTCCCTGCGAAGATGCACTTGATGCTGTCAGAAGCGGAAAAGAACCCGAACTTACCACGCGCGAGAAGCACACAAGAGAATGCTTCGTCGTAGCAGAAGAGGGTGCTGACAGAGAAAGAATTGCCGAAGAGATAAAAAATATGCCCAACTACTTTGCCGACTACGACACGACGGTGAACTTTATCACGGCAGAGGAGCTTCGAAGAGACCATTCGGGCATTCCTCACGGGGGATTTGTAATAAGAAGTGGAAAAACGGGACTTAACTCCGAGCATAACCATATTATCGAGTACAGTCTCAAGCTCGATTCAAACCCTGAATTTACCGCATCCGTAATTGTTGCCTATGCAAGAGCAGTATCCAAAATGAGCGCTGCCTCTGAGTGCGGTTGTAAAACGGTTTTTGATGTTCCTCCCGCATACCTCTCACAGAAATCACCCGAGGAGCTTAGAAAGACCATGCTTTAAGCACACGCCGAAAGGGAGCCTCTGACTCTCTTTCGGCTTTTTGACATTTTATGCCTTTATTCTGCTATAACGGTAATGTTTTAGGTCAAAAATGCAATTTTATTACAAATTAAAAAATGGTATAATGTTCTCGTAAAAATATATTTACGGAGGAAATTACTATGGCAAATTGGAAATTAAGTGCCTTTGCAGACGAGGCGTCACCAATGATCGACGGTCAGATAGCCGCTCTCGTTCGCAACGATATTCCCTACCTCGAGGTAAGAGGTGTTGACAAAAAAAATATCAAGGACATAACCCCCAACGAAGCAAAGGAACTAAAAAAGAGACTTGACGATGGTGGAGTTTCGGTTTGGTCCATGGGCTCTCCCATAGGCAAGATCCGTCTTGACGGAAATATGGCGGGACATCTTGAGGACTTCAAGCGCATACTTGAATGTGCGGACATTCTCGGTGCAAAAAGAATACGTATGTTCAGCTTCTATCCCGCTCCCGAAGACTCGGCTGAAGCAACAAAGGATAAGGCTCTCGAAGCAATCTCCTCTCTGCTCGACCTGACACCCAACGAAATACTTCTCTGTCACGAGAACGAAAAGGATATTTTCGGTGAGAACGCTGAAAACTGCCACCTCATTCTCAAAACATTCCCGAGACTCCGCGGAGTTTTCGACCCCGCTAACTTCGTTCAGTGCGGTGTTGATACCCTTAAGGCTTGGGAGCTTCTCAAGGAACACATAGATTATCTTCACATCAAGGACGCCATGGCTGACGGCTCTGTCGTTCCCGCAGGCGAGGGCCTCGGAAACGTTCCTTATATCGTTCGCGATTATCTCTCGAGAGGCGGCGAGGTCATGACACTTGAGCCCCACCTCAACCATTTCGTAGGACTCGATGCCCTTGAGAACGGAGAATCACTCAAGAACTCCGGCAAACGCTATGCATCAAACGATGAGTCCTTTGACGCGGCTGTTGCAGCGCTTAAAGGTATTCTTGCAAACATATGATCATTCACTAAAAACAAAAGGAGAAAAACACATGGTCATCGGAGCGCAACTTTACACTATCCACGACTACACCAAGGATATCGCATCATTTTCCGAATCTCTCAAAAAGGTTGCGGATATTGGTTACAAGACCGTACAGGTATCGGGAACATGCCCCTATGAAGCAGAGTGGCTTAAGGAAGAACTTGACAAAAACGGACTCAAGTGTGCTATCACTCACATAAACCCTAACGACATCAAGAATGACGTTGACAAGGTTTGCCGTAACCACGACATTTTCGAATGCAGAAATATCGGTATCGGTTCAATGGGTTATTCCACTGTTACAGACGAGAACTTCAACGAATTTGTAAGCACCTACCGTCCCCTTGCCACAAGGATCAAGGAAAACGGACACAAGTTCTTCTTCCACAACCACCACAGAGAATTTGGACGTTCCATCGACGGACGAGTATTCATGGACAAATTCATAGAAGAATTCCCCGCTGACATTTTGGGAGTTACCTTCGACACCTATTGGGCTCAGTATGCAGGTGCCGATCCTGCCGTTTGGATAGAAAAGCTCAAGGGACGCATTGAGTGTATACACCTCAAGGATATGACCGTCGTAGACGGTGAACAGAGAATGGCGCCCGTTGGAAGCGGAAATATGAATTTCGAAAGAATAATCGAAAGAGCCGAAGGCTCAGGTGTTGAATATCTCCTTGTGGAGCAGGACAACTGTTATGGCGAAGATCCGTTCGCGTGTCTCGCAAAGAGCTATGCATATCTGACCTCACTCGGACTTAAAGCATAAAAAGAAAGGAAATACATATTATGGCAAATAACGTAGTTAAACTCGGAATACTCGGCGTCGGAAACATGGGCTCCGGTCACATTGGAAATTTTGTTGCAGGTAAATGGAATGAGATCGAGGTTGCCGCGGTCTGCGACCTCAAAACCGACAGACTTGATCGCGCAAAGGAGGCGCTCGGCGCAGATATTCCCGTATTTACCAACGCTGAAGAGATGATGGATAGCGGACTTATTGACGCAGTTCTCGTTGCCGTTCCCCATTACGACCACCCCAAATACGCTATGATGGCAATGGAAAAGGGCCTTCACGTAATGATAGAAAAGCCTGCGGGTGTATATACCAAACAGGTACTCGAAATGAATGAATTCGCAAAGAAGCACGACGTTGTATTCGGAATCATGATGAATCAGAGAACCAACTGCATCTTCAGAAAGATGCGTGAGATAGTCCAGAGCGGTGAGCTTGGCGCTATCAGAAGAACCAACTGGATAATCACCGACTGGTATCGTCCCCAGTTCTACTATGACTCCGGCGATTGGCGTGCTACATGGTCCGGAGAAGGCGGCGGAGTTCTTCTTAATCAGTGTCCTCACAACCTTGACCTTTGGCAGTGGATCTGCGGAATGCCCAAGACCGTCTCCGCTCACCTGCACTTTGGAAAATGGCACGACATTGAGGTCGAGGACGACGTTACCGCATACGTTGAGTATGAAAACGGTGCAACTGGCGTATTCGTAACCACCACGGGCGATGCTCCCGGAACAAATCGCTTTGAGATTTCTCTCGAAAAGGGAAAGATCGTAGCAGAGGGTGCAAATTCTCTCGTAATGTGGAAGAGCGACATAAGCGAGCCCGAATTCTCTAAAACAAACACCTCCCCCTTCGGCAGACCGAAATTCGAAAAGATCGATGTTGAGACCGACGGAATGAATCTTCAGCACAGCGCAGTACTTAACGCCTTTGCAGCAAGAATACTCCACGGTGAGCCTCTCGTTGCCGAGGGTGTTGAGGGAATCAACGGTCTTACCATCTCCAACGCTATGCACCTCTCCGCTTGGCTCGGAAAGCCCATAGATATCGCAACATTTGACCACGAGCTCTACTATGAAGAGCTTTCAAAAAGAATCGCGACTTCAAGAAGAAAGGAAAACGTGGTAGAAACAGTTAATGTAGATATGAGCAAGACCTACGGCTCATAAAAGAAATCAAAGGAGAGAGTAATGAACACCGTAAAAGTTGGCATCATTGGTATCGGTAATATTGGTTCGGCACACGCTTCGGCAGTTTATTCAGGTGAAGTCGATGGAATGACACTTGCAGCTTTATGCGACACAGACCAAGCCAAGTTATCGATCTTAAAGGAAAAATATCCTTCCGTTCCGCTCTTTAGCAACGCAGAGGATATGATGAAAAGCGGTCTCGTCGATGCAGTAATTATCTCTGTTCCTCATTATGGTCACCCACCTCTTGCTATCATGGCGTTTTCATACGGACTTCATGTCATCACAGAAAAACCGGGTGGCGTAAACTGCAGTGAGGTCAAAAAGATGATAGTAGCGGCAAAGACAAGCGGAAAGGTCTTTGGAGTAATGTTCAACCAAAGAAACAATTCCCTTTTTGCCTACGCCAAGGAACTTATTGCTTCGGGAAAGCTCGGAGATATAAAGCGCTCCGTGTGGATAATAACCAATTGGTACAGAAAGCAATGCTATTACGATTCGGGAAGTTGGAGAGCGACCTGGTCGGGTGAGGGAGGCGGTGTCCTTTTGAACCAAGCGCCCCACAATCTTGACCTCTGGCAATGGATATGCGGTATGCCCTCCTCTGTATATGCCGAGTGTAACGTTGGAAAGTATCATAAAATAGAGGTTGAAGATGAAGCCACCATATTCGCCGAATATCCAAATGGAGCAACAGGTGTTTTTATAACCTCGACCGGTGATTATCCCGGCACAAACAGACTGGAGATCTCGGGAACAAAGGGCAAGATCGTTATAGAAAATGGCAAACTAACATTCAGCTCCTTCCTTTATGATGAGAAGGATTTCAGAATGATGGCGGAGACCGATAAGAATCCCATCGAGGTCACAGAGATATGCGACACAGCCTATAACGGTCACGTGGATATACTCAAGAATTTTACCCGCGCCATTCTCTACGGCGAAAAGCTTTTAGCTCCCGGTGAAGATTCATTAAACGAGCTTACTATATCCAATGCGGCATATCTGTCATCGTGGACAGGCAAAAAAATATCGCTTCCTCTTGATGACGAACTCTTTGATTCTCTATTAAAGAAAAAGATCGAGACAAGTCTCTCCACCGATAAAAAACAAACCAGTGCTTCCCTATCCTCCGATTATCTTGGAAAATGGAATACAAACTGGTAAAAACAAAAATCCGTCAGCGTAATTTATCTTATGCTGACGGATTTTTATAATATTTTTCAAGAAGAAGACATTTTTCTAAAAAAGTAGTCCTTATTTTTACTTGAAGTTTTTACAAACCGTGATATAATTTTATTGTAAATTTTATTTTATCACTTTTTGGAGGAAAAATCATGAACATGGATATGTTTTCGCTCAAAGGAAAAGTAGCACTCATTACAGGAGGAGCAGGACTTTACGGCAAACAGCTCGTTAAAGCTCTCGCGATTGCAGGTGCAAAAGTAATCATGGCTTCAAGAGGAACTGCTAAAAATGAAGAGGTAGCGGCAGGCTTCCGCGCTGAAGGTCTCGACGTTGTAGCTAAATATCTCGACCTTGGAGACGAGGCAAGCATTCTTGCTCTCAGAGATGAAGTATACGCTGAATTCGGCAAAGTGGACGTTCTCGTAAACAACTCTGTTGCGCGTACTATGAAGGGTTACCACGATACAAAGGAATCCTGGGAAGAAAGCATGAAGATCAATGCTACCGGTCTCTTCCTTATTACAAGAGCTTTTGGAGACAAAATGTGCGAGGCAGGCAGCGGTTCTATTATAAATATCGGCTCTTACATGGGTATTCTCGGTCCTGACTACACCCTTTATGAAGGTCTTGGAATGAACGTAGACGGAGTTATTCCCGACTACTTCTACAATAAGGGCGGTATGACCAACTACACCAAGTACATAGCTTCCAACTACGGCAAATACAACGTAAGATGTAACGTGCTTGAACTTGGCGGTCTTGACAGCGGTTGGGGAGAAGAGTTCCGTGAAAGATACAGCCGCAGAACTATGCTCGGCAGACCCGCAAATGACACAGATATCATTGGCGCTCTCATATTCCTTGCATCCGACGCGTCAGCTTACATCACAGGAACTGCTATTCCCGTCGATGGCGGCTACAGCGCAAAATAAAAAATCGAGGACAATATCATGAAATATACAGTAAAAAACGATCTTAATATTTCCGCAATGACTCTCGGAACAGTACAGCTTGGGCTCAGCTACGGCGTTAATAACAAAAGCGGAAAGCCTACCGAGGAACAGAGCTTCGCTATCCTTGACGCAGCATACAATGGCGGAGTTACAATGCTTGATACCTCCAACGACTACGGTGACAGCGAAACCATCATCGGCAACTACATGAGAGCAAACGCAGACAAGAAATTCCTTATCTGCACAAAGTTCAGAATAGACGACGAAGCAGCAAAGGACATATACGGTGCTCTTAAGGCATTCGCTCTTGATTCCTGCAAGAAGCTTGGCGTTGACTGTCTCGATATATTCATGAGCCACATAGAAGACGACTACCTCAACCACGGCGAAGAGCTTACCAAAGCTCTTGCTGCTCTTAAGGCTGAGGGCATCATCAAATTGGCGGGAATCTCCATGTCCAAAAAGGACAAGATAGATGCGATCATTGACTCGGGTATTTTTGATGCGGTACAGATCCCCATGAACATTTGGGATAATAAGGTAATAAGAGACGGCACTATTAAGAGAATGGCAGATGCGGGTATCATCGTATTTGTCAGAAGTGTATATCTCCAAGGACTGTTCTTCAAGTCTGTTGACGCTGTAAAGAACACAAAGTTCAGAGACGCAGCTCCACTTATCGAAAAGCTGAATGAGATAGCACGTGAGGAAGGACTTACAGTTCCCCAGCTTGCTCTCGCATTTATCAGAGACACAGAGGGTGTCGCATCCCTTGTTGTCGGAAGTGAAACTGCCGCTCAGGTCGAACAGAACGTCGATATGTTCAACATTCCCACTCTTTCGGAGGCGACCTACAATAAGATCCTTACCGAATTTGCAAACGTAGATAATTTCCTTATCTCTCCTTGGGAATGGCCTCACAGAAAAGATTAAACAAAATCACCGAAGGTTTAAAAACCTTCGGTGATTTTAAATTTATAACTCAATGCGTTCCCGTAGATCCAAATCCGCCCACGCCTCGTACCGTTTCATTCAGTTCATCGACCTCGACAAATTCAGCCGACATATAGGGCGTAAACACGATCTGAGCTATGCGCTCCCCATGAGACACTACCCTTTCCTCTGTTCCGTGGTTATGAAGAGCCACCATTATCTCTCCTCTGTAATCCGAGTCGATAACACCAACCTTATTTGCGGGAGCGAGGTCTTTTTTCGATGCAAGACCGCTTCTCGCGTATACAAGTCCCACAAGTCCCTCGGGTATCTCCATAGCTATTCCCGTATGGATAAGCACTGTTTTTGAGGGAGAGATAACCACATCTCCATCGAGACATGCATAAAGGTCAGCTCCTGCTGAAAATTCAGAGCCGTAGGTTGGCGTAGTTGCTCTTTCGTCAAGCTTTTTTATGTTCATTTTAAAATTCATTTCCATTCTCCTTTTATTTAAAAACATTTGGTAATTCGTCTATTATATCGCTTGCCATGACCGAATATTCAGACAGTTTCGCGGCTGCAAGATCGCCTGCAAGACCGTGAAGATAAACACCCAGAGCCGCAGAGCGAAACATATCGAGATCCTTCTCTTGCGCAAGTATCCCACCGATGATTCCCGCAAGAACGTCTCCCGAGCCTCCTGTTGCCATACCGCTGTTCCCTGTTTTATTTATATAAGTTCTCCCCTCTGAATCACATACCGCAGTGTTGTGATCCTTAAGAACACAAATGAGGGAGTATTTTTTTGCAAAACCAGCCGCAACATTTGATACGTCTGCAAGTATCCTGTCGGACTCCGTTCCGGTAAGTCTCGCCATCTCGCCTATGTGGGGAGTTATTATACTTCCCTTTGCATATTTCATAAGCGATCGGTTTTTTGAAAGAATATTCAATGCATCAGCATCTATAATCTTCTTTTTTGACTCACCCATTCGAAGTATCATTGCAAGTAAAGCTCTTGATTGCCCTGAAATACCAAGACCGCACCCGATAACTATCGAATCAGCTCTTTCTACAGCTGTCTCAACCGAAGCCCTATCGATCTCCGACGAATATACGGTAACTATGGCTTCGGGAATCAGCCCTTGAAGTGTCACGCGGTTTTCTTCCGGAGTAAGTATCTCAACAAGTCCGGCGCCTACTCTATACGCGGCCTTTGAGGCAAAATACGCAGCTCCTGCCATTCCGCGAGAACCGCACACACAAAGGACTCGTCCGAAATCTCTCTTGCTTGACCTCGCGGCTCGCTTTGGCATAAGAGCTGATTTATTTCTTGTATATTCAAAAGATAACAACTCGTTCATACTCATTCTCCTTGTTTTTCTATCTCATTTTAACATATTATTCATACAATGTAAAGTTTTTTTTGAATTTTTTTATTTAAAACAACAATTATGAAAGGAATATTCAAAAAAACTCTTGACAATCAGCGAATAATAGATTATAATATGTATTGTCGCATTTTATGTCAACACAATTTTTCTAATGCCGCGGCAACAGTAAAGCATAAGGAGGAGAATATATGGTCATTGATGCAGGTCCTCTTCTCAGGGGAGAAGTTAACCGCCTTGATATTGACTATATGCTATCCGCCGAACCTCTTGATGGAATATTCTTTGACTCTGATGCTCACGTTTCGGGAGTTATCACAGACAATGCAGGATACATGAGACTTTCCCTCAAGGTAAATCTGAAATATCGCGGAGAATGTGCCAGATGTCTTGCTCCGGTAAACGGAGTTTTCTCTCTTGCCTTCGAGCGCACAGTAGTAACCGAGGGTACACTGACAGATGAACAGCTTGATGAAGGTTTCGACGAATATGTCGTTATCAAGGGAATTTATCTTGACGTGGACGAACCCTTAAGAGAAGAATTGTTGTTAGGTTTTCCAAATAAATTGCTGTGCTCGGACGATTGCCAAGGACTTTGCCCCAAATGCGGTAAGCCCTTGAAGGATGGCGATTGCGGCTGTCCTAAAAAAGAGATCGATCCAAGACTTGCGATCCTCAAAACCTATTTTGACAAAAAAGAAGAAAAATAATAATTATATAAATGAAAGTTGTGTTTTCATACACAAACGCTTCAGGGAGGTGTAGAAAATGGCAGTACCGAAGAAGAAAGTATCGAAAGCTCGTAGAGACAAGAGACGTTCCAGCACATGGAAGCTCGCTCTGCCCGGCATGACAAAGTGTCCCAAGTGCGGAGAATTCGTAAGAACTCACCGTGTTTGCAAAGCTTGCGGCTATTATGCAGGCAAGGAAGTTGTCAAGGTTGAGAGCAAGTAATTAAAACCTTACAATTTAAGAAAAACGGCTTTATGGTCAGTAATAGAATGTTTTATTCGATTTACCCGATCTTTAGCCGTTTTTCTTTTTTTGGGCTACATCGCACTATACGGTCGGTTCACAGCGTTTTTTTGCGACACGCCATCGTGTCATTCTGAGCGGAGTCCGCCTGAGATTCTGCTCGGTTTACACCTCGCACTGCTTCGCAGTTCGACTCAAGGCTTCGCCTATCGCTCAGAATGACACAGGCGGACGTAGTCGAAATCCTAATAAAGTGAGGATCAAACGCGATTTATCGCGTTTGGAATCTCGCAAAAATCTGCTGTTCGATGTGACATTGCCATTTTTATTTACAAAATTCTCTTTAAAAATCTATTTCTTTATGATATACTATATTTACCATATTAAAAAGGAGCACGCACATGAGCCAAAAAAGGAAAATAGTTATATCGTCATTTTTAATACTTGCTATCGTCCTATGCAATGCGGTTTTCTTTTTATCCTCATGTAAAGACGAAAAAAGCGAAGAAGATGACCCTATGGTCACAGACAGCTCTGCATATCTTTCTTTGGATCTTTCTGAATACATATCGGTAGAGCGTTACACCGGCCTCACCGTGACCGTAAAAGAAGGAGAGGACAAAGCATCTCTCATTCTCAAAGCTATTTGGGAAAAATCAAATGTCATTAAATATCCCGGAGAACAGGTGAACTATTACTATAATCAAACACGTCAGATGTATCTCGATCTCGCCTCGGGGGATGAGGACAGATACGAAGAGATCCTCGCCCAACAAAACGTGACCGAGGATACGATACTAAAAGATGCACGCGATATGGTAAAGAATGATCTTATATTTTACTATATCGTCAAGGATGCGGACATAACTCTGACAGAGGAAGAAAAAAATTCTCTTTATGAGCAATACGTTGATTATTACGTAAAGACCTATAAATATTCCGAGGACTACGTCAAAGAAAATATGTCGTCGCTCATATATGACTCCATGCTTTACGACAAGACCATGGAATACCTAATTCTAAACAACAATTTCACAACCGAAGATAAATAAAAAACTGCAGGGGCAACACCATGATCGCCCCTGCAGTTTTTTATTTAGATCGCTTTAAGTATCTTCAATACGAGCGCCTGTGACTGCTTTGCAGCCGCCGTTACGAACTCACCGAATTCCATGCTTCCCACACCGTCAAGGCTATCCGAAATAGCACGGATAACAGCAAACTCAACACCGTTTACATAACACACGTGACCGATAGACGCTCCCTCCATCTCACAGGCAATTCCTCCGAAATCCTCTGCGAGCTGTTTCTTTTCCGAGCTTTCCGAGATAAATTTATCTCCTGAAAGAATAATTCCCGTCCTGTTCTTGATACCCATAGCATCAGCCGACTTCGATATTATCTCCCCGAGCTTTGGCGAAGCTTCAAGCTCTACTTTATTTATACCCGACAGAAGACCACGGGGGTCACCAAGAGGAGAGGTATCCATATCGTGCTGGATAACACCGCTTGAGATCGCAACGTCAAGTACGCAAAGCTCCCTTGTAAGTGAGCCTGCCACCCCAGTGTTTATAATATAGTCAGGAGAGTATTTAAGTATCATTGCCTCGGCGCATATCGCCGCAAACACCTTTCCTACTCCGCATTTCGCAATGACTACTTCTTTGCCGCAAAGTATGCCTCTGACGAACTCGACGCCGCTGACCACTTCGGTCACAGCATTTTCGGTCATTTCCTTAAGCGCCTCTACCTCAACGCTCATAGCACCTATTATACCTATCATGTTTTTTCTCCTTTTATGTTTTTATCCAAGTTCTTCGTATATCTCGAGAAGCCTCTCCTCAAGCTCGTTCTTTTTCGTGTCAAGCTCTGCAAGTCTCACGTAATCTGTCGCCGCCTCGGTGGTCATCTCGGAGTCGATGCCCTCGATCTCCTTTTCTATCTTCTCCGCTTCCGCTTCGAGTCTTTCGCGACGCTTTGCGTTCTTTCTCGCCTCGGCAGTCTCCTTTTTATTTTTTAAATATTGCTCTTTTGCGCTTGATATCTCTTCCGTTTCCCTTTTATCAGTACCGTCAATAGTGGCTCGTCTTTCTCTGTCACGGCAAAGCTCATCGTAACCGTGCCCTATGCTATGCACCTGCATATCATACGGAGGCAATTCGGGACTGCCCATCATGTCAAGCATTCTCGTGGCAAGCTTATCTATAAAATATCTGTCGTGGGATACGGTTATCACCGTTCCGTCAAATCCCGATAT
Source organism: Clostridia bacterium (assembly GCA_017631085.1). Taxonomy (GTDB): domain Bacteria; phylum Bacillota; class Clostridia; order Oscillospirales; family CAG-272; genus HGM12713. The sequence goes on along the minus strand of JAGBTY010000005.1, from coordinate 33,533 downwards.
CGCTTCCTCAAGGGCTTCTCTTGAATCTATGTCAAGGTGGTTGGTCGGCTCGTCGAGTATCAAAAGATTTACGTCGGAAAGGATCAGCTTTGCAAGTGTGAGTCTTGCTCTCTCACCGCCGCTTAATTCAGATACCGATTTGTATACGTCCTCACCAACAAAACGGAAGCGCGCCAGAGTATTTCTTATAACAAGCTCGTTAAGCGTAGGATATTCGTTCCAGAGCTCATCGAGAACTGTATTGGAAAATGAGAGGTTTTGATTTTCCTGATCATAATATCCTATATTTACGTTATATCCCATGTCGGTATATCCCGATGTAGGTGAAAGCTTTCCCATAAGAATTTTTATAAGAGTTGATTTTCCGCATCCGTTAGGCCCTACGATAAATAGCCTGTCTCCGCGTTTGACAAGTATAGACAGCGCCGAGATAAGAGTTTTAGATGGCGTATATCCAAAGGAAAGATCTTTTATATTTATTACGTCATTTCCGCTTTGAATGGAAGACGAAAATTTGAAATCAATACCTTTGGGTGAGTTCTCGGGGCGCTCTACCCTTTCCATCTTTTCGAGAAGCTTCAGGCGGCTCTCTGCGGCTATGATGTTTCTTTCTCTGTTCCAAGCACGTTGCTGGGCAATATATGCCTCCTGCCTTGCTATCTCCTTTTGCTGATTTTTGTAGTGCTTTTCCTGTATCTCACGGTCGATACGCCTCTGCTCCATGCTTGCGGTATATCCGCCCGAATAGAGCTTTCCCTTGCGATTTTCAAGCGCCAGAGTCTTTCCCGTGACTCTGTCAAGGAAATATCTGTCGTGAGATATAAGAAGAACGCATTTTTTATAAGACACAAGAAACCTTTCAAGCCAGAGAAGGGTCTCCATATCAAGATGGTTCGTAGGCTCGTCCAGCATCAGAATATCGGGTTCTCGGCAAAGCTCACGTGACAGAGCAAGTCTCGTCCTCTGTCCACCGCTGAGCGACGAAAATGGTCTTTGCATCTCCTCCTCGCTAAATCCCATCTTTGCGAGAGTAGACGCGCATCTGCCCCTGAATTCAAGTCCACCGTTCTTTATAAAACGCTCGTTGAGAGTTGTGTATTCGGCACTTAATGACTCCTCGCTCCGCCCCTCATTGTCCCCTCCGAGAGACAGAAGCTTTTCAAGCTCCGTAAGGCGTGCCTCATCCCTCAAAAGCTCTGGAAATGAGTGGTACATTACTTCAAGAGAGGTCGCCTCTCTGTCGTCCTCGGAGAAATCGCAAAAGGCATCGTCCTGTCTGAGTATCCCTACCGTCTTTTCCTTTGAAATATATATGTTTCCCGAATCAGCCTCAAGCTCCCCGAGTATCAGCTTGAAAAGTGTGGATTTTCCGCATCCGTTTACACCTATTATTCCTACCTTATCGCCCTCGTTGAGCGCAAATGAAATATTTTCAAGTATTCCTTTTGTACCAAACGAAAGAGATATATTATCTACACTTAATACTATCATTTTCCCTCACAGATCATATCAAAGCTTTATTTTCACTTCCCTCGCAACACCGAGTATTCTTGCCTCGCCCATCTCGAAATCCTCCGCCGATATTTTTATCGGCTCGTAATCCTCGTTTTCGGGAAGAAGAATGACGTCTCTGCCCGAACGGCAGAAGCGCTTGACAGTAGCGCTGTCTCCGCCAACGAGACAGGCAACCACCTCTCCGTCGGAAGCATACTGCTGTTTGTGGAAAAGCACGAGAGAGCCGTCAACCATTCCGATATTCTTCATGCTGTCACCGCATACCTTAAGAAAGAAATACTCGTCGGCGTCATCCACGTCTGCAAATTCCCTGCCGAGAAGTGTTTCGTCGGTAATAATAGGACTTCCCGCCCTGATCTCACCTATTATGGGTATCATTTTTTTAGCCTTGACCGTGGTATATCCCGCAAGCTCACTCTTTATTCCCTCCCTTGAGCCGAGAAGCGAATCGAGACTTACTCCGAAATAGTCGGCAATAAGCTTTATCTTATCAGCTTTGGGCACAGACCTGCCGTTCTTCCAATCGGTAAAGGTAGACGCGGCGATACCCGTAGCCTTTGAAACTCGGTACACCGTTGTATTTTTCTCCTCCAGGAGATTCGCAAAGCATTGATAATCCATAATGCTCCCCCTTACTTGATTATGAAATGCAAATTATTTTCGCAACATAATTATGAAATCCGTGGTATTGATATTATTATACTACACATTTCCCACTCAGTCAATATATTTTTAAAATTTATGCAAAACAAACAAAATAATTACTGTCGACAATATTTTTGTTGACAATTATTGCTCTGTATGGTAAGATGAAATTGAAGGATAAAACATGGTGCGCCTGTTTTGTTCAGATTTCGAAAATAAAAGAAAAAGGAGAAAGAGTCATGAAAAAATTTCTTGCGTTCGTATCGTTTGTTTTGTTTGTCAGTATTTTTGTAAGCATCTTGCCTCTGTCGGCTTTCGCCGATGATTCGGGAAATGACATGGCTCTTGATGTTCCCGAGGGTTCGTTTTATGACGCGAACAAGACATCGGTTCAAATTGAAAACTCCCACAGCTTTTCGGAAGAGATACCTTACAATAACTCACAGACATTCATACAAAATGTGGGAAACAGCTCAAACAACACTATAATGTCGATATCGGGAACATCGATTGCTAACGGTATTTATGCTTTTAAGAATATAGACGATGCTAACAGTTGGATGGATATTGAACAGGATATGGATTCCGCGGGATATCATATGCAGCAATATTCTTTTGGAGGTATCTCTCCTGCCGAGTCTTTTACAAGAAGTGGACTTTTTAAGGTCACACAGGTGGGAGCTACGGGAAGATACGTTATCCGCTCCATGCTTAATAACTTGTTGAGCTTTGGTTATGAGAACGACGGAATATATACTAAAGAAATACCGCCTAAAGATGAGCTCGTTCCAATAGAAGATACCTATTATATCGATTACGACAAGGCACACGGCGGATACACACTGAGACCTTACAATTCAGCACAGTATATAAGCGCCAACAGTTTGCAGACCTTGGAAGCCAACCCGTATTTGATCTTGGGTGAGAAAAATTCAAGCGCGGTATGGATGATGGAGCAGGTAGTAGGTAATCAGCAATGGGGAGGAACGCTATATTTTGGCAGTAACTCAAATGACAATCTTATCGTGGGAAAAACATCGTCGATAAGAGTCGTTACATGGTCCTGCGATCCGGAAGCCAACGAACCTTATGTAAGCATCACCTCTGACAATACACGAGCTGTTACTGAGGAATGGAACAGCGAGACTTCCACAATTGACGTTCATCCAATTGTTGAGGGCAATATGAGTGTAAGTATTTCCATCAAGAAGAGTGATAATATCACGTCCACTAGAAGTGTGACTTTAACAAGCGAATTGCCTATTCCGGAAGGGCTCTGCATCATCAGAAACCGTAAAATGGGCGGTTCAATTCGACTGGACAATGCCGCGGCGCCAAATTACGCAGACGGAACAACCATAGAAATTGGACCGTTGTTAGGCAACAATATCGAATTTTGGTATCTAATGCATTACTATGACGGATATTACTTAATACTATCCAATGAAACCGGTAGCGCAATAAGTGTGCCAAGCAATAAGACTAATACATCGGGAGCGACGATTGTCCAACTCGGGTGCACATATTCAGACACACAGTTATGGAAATTTGATGTGTCATCAAGCGGGAATTACGTCATACGTCCGAGATCTGCCGAAAATTATTCTACCGATTGGTGTCTGTCCATAAATTCTTTGCTTATGGAGCAACCTGTTTATCAGAAAGCATATACTAACAATACCGATTACAGTGATGAATGGCTATTGACGTATTTAACTGGCTCGATAAACCTTAATGTAATTTTTGACGGAGGTTACAATACACGGTATAGCAATGCTGTAACACGCATATCCAATGAGCTTGGGGTTCTTAAATTTATATATCTTGCTAATTTCGGAATAACCGTAAACTACAATACACCTACACAATTTATATCTTATGGAGATGAGTGTCCTAATAAACCGAACGGAAAATGTGCTTGTACTACAAATGAGAACTGTTATAATTCCACAAGCAAAACGAATTTGAAGCAATATCATCATACAAATATAACTAATATAATGTTAAGAATTCCATATCCCGACATGAGTGAATCATTCACTGTTGCATACATTGGATATGATACATGTAAGAGAAATGAACACGAAGCTAATTCTCATTTAGGAATCGCGTATTACACTATAGGTCTAATTGGAATAGCCAACCATAAAAATAAAAACCAAGAAACGGTTGACGAAAAAAAGACACTCGTTCATGAGTTAGGGCACATTTACGGTGTAATAGACCATTATGATGACGTAGATGACGACGATAACGTAAAAACAACAGAATATCTTAATCAAACAGTTGGTCCGTGGTATGACGACAATTGTATTTACGGTCTATATAAAGAATTCAACGATATAAAAAGCAATCTTACAATATGCGAAGGTTGTAGAAGGACGATAGAAGCGAACGCAAATAATTTTAATCACAATTAAAGGAGGAATATTATGAAAAAAATACTTATTATAGCACTTTCAATGATACTAATTTTACTCACGTGCTCGTGTGATAATGTAAAAAAAGATAACGATCAAATAAATCAACCTCAGAATGAAAACGGTAACGATCAATCAAATGAGGCTAAAAACGAAAAAAATCAAACGGATGAGTCTCAAAATGAAAACGGTGATAACAAGAATCCAGGTGTTTCATCAGATGATGGTGGATTTTCGTTGAATAACTATGAAGAATATTTGATGTATATCGAAAACACCGACTTGCCTGAAGATTTTGTTTACTACGACGATATAAAACAATTCGGTGAATTTAACGGTTTAGCCGCTCCCCAAGGAATTTATCCGGACTCCGATGGTATTATAGGATATGGGTTCGATTTAATTTATAACGGCAAAAGGATTACTTTAAAAGTCGTTAACGCTTTAGATATAAGGCTCGAAGAATTGTTTGAGGAAGACGATATACAAGTAGACCTTTCGGATATGAGATATCCTATATCGGGAAAAACCGGAATTGTTATTCATAACGATATTCGATACATTTATTTGGAGGGAGAGCTTTACCTTATTAGATGGTATGAAAACGGCTGGTCTTATACTATTAATACTTTATACCGTGATGTAACTGATTTTCCCGACAACGACGGCTCGGCGCTTGCGAATCTGATCTATCTTGAATAATTCGGCGACGGTTATCCGTCTTAGCTAAACCTCAAGAGGTGGGAGCTTCGGCTCTCACCTCTTTTTTGAACACCCCTCGCCAAAACATCTTGACATATCCGTTTATTTAATATATAATTAATATGAATAATTATAATTTACAGAAAGGACACGAAAATGCCCGAGCTTTTATCCCCTGCGGGAAATTTTGAAAAAATGAAAGCCGCTCTCCTTTACGGAGCGGATGCGGTATATCTTGCGGGAAACCGATTTGGCATGAGATCTGCCGCCGACAATTTCACAAACGAAGAGCTTTATCTTGCCGCTGAGTATGCCCACTCAAGAGGCAAAAAAATATATCTGACCCTCAACACCATGCCCCACGGATATGAATACCCCGCCCTGCGCGAATTCCTCCGTGAGATAAAGGATGCGTCTCTCGATGCGTTTATTGTCGCCGACATGGGCGTTTTCATGGCGCTTCGTGAGATCATTCCCGACGCCGAAATACACATATCAACCCAGGCAAGCATCATAAGCCCCGAGGCTGCTCTTTTCTATGCCTCTCTCGGTACAAAGCGCTTGGTACTTGCAAGAGAGCTGACCTTATCAGAAATAATAGAAATAAAGAAAGCGCTTCCCGCCGATGTTGAGCTTGAAGCATTCGTCCACGGCTCAATGTGCGTTTCTCACAGCGGAAGATGCCTTCTTTCAAACGCTCTTACAGGCAGAGACGCCAATCGGGGAGCTTGTGCCCAGCCTTGTCGCTGGAATTACGTCATAACCGAAGAAAAGCGCCCCGAAATGCCATTCCCACTTGAAGAAAATGAAAACGGAACGTTTATAATGTCCTCAAAGGATATGTGTACTATCACGATTCTCCCCGACCTGATAAAAGCAGGAATAGACTCGTTTAAGATAGAAGGCAGAATGAAGAGCGCGTATTACACCGCGGTCACCACAAACGCATACAGAATGGCGATAGACGAATATTTGTCCTCTCCCGAGACATATTCATTTAATGAGGCTCTCATGAAGGAGCTTGAGAGCGTATCTCATAGAGAATATTGCACGGGGTACTATCTCGACTCCCCTCTCGATGCACCACAGATATCGTCAAGCGTGGGCTATCTGCGTGAAAAATCCTATTTCGCCACCGCAAACGACAGCGCAGAATATTCTGTTCCGTCCCCTCTTGAAGAAGAAAATGAAAATGGCAGACTCTATATGTTTACACAAAAAAACAAGGTAAGCGTCGGAGATGCGGCTGAAATGATCTCTCCCAGAAAATGCGGCAGAAGCCTTATTGTAAGTGAGATGTATAACGAAAAAGGAGAGACTATTGACTGCGCACCCCATCCCTTCATGAAGTTCTTCATAAGAGTTCCTTTCGAGGTACACGGAGGAGACATCATGCGTTCGGGGAATTAACACACGGAGGTATATAACACCATGATAGAATTTTTAAAGGCGATACTTTTCGGTATAGTCGAAGGAATAACAGAATGGTTGCCTATAAGCTCAACGGGACACCTTATCCTTCTTGACGAGTTTATTTCGTTGAACGTTGCTCCAAACCTCGACAAGACCTTTGCAGACGAATATTTTTCCATGTTCGAGGTAGTAATTCAGCTTGGAGCTATACTTGCCGTAGTCGTAATGTTCTTTAGCAAGCTAAATCCTCTATCTCCGAGAAAGACACCCGAAGAAAAACTCGGTGTATGGAAACTTTGGGGCAAGGTGCTTATCGCAAGTATCCCTGCGGCTCTTATCGGCATCGTGGGCGACAAGCTTCTCGAGAAGGCAACGGGCAAGGATATTGACGGCTGGATATATAACTGGATATGCGTCTCCGCTGCTCTTATCATTTACGGAATTCTTTTCATAATCATCGAAAAGAAGCTTGCAAGATCAAAAAATGAAGATGTCATTTCGGTAAATGACATCTCCTGCAAAAAAGCGTTTGCAGTGGGACTTTTTCAGGCTATCTCCATAGTTCCGGGCACATCAAGATCGGGATCGACCATTCTCGGTTCACGTATGATAGGTATTTCAAAAGAAGCTGCAGCAGAGTTTTCCTTCTTTATGGGTATTCCTGCAATGGCAGGCGCAAGTCTTATCAAGGGAGCGGGCTTTTTCTCCTACGTCAGCGAATCGGGTGTTACAGTTCCGCTTACAGCTTGGCTTATCCTTCTCGTAGCAAGTGCCGTAGCATTCATCGTATCTATTGCTGCTATCAAATTCCTTATGGACTTTATCAAGAAGCATAGCTTTGCTCCATTCGGAGTATACAGAATAGTCCTTGGTGCTATCGTAATAGGCTATTTTCTTATACGAGGTTGATATAAGCTTATGTCAGAACAACGCCTTTTAAATATTCCCTACACAATAATAGTAGAAGGAAAATATGACCGTCTGAAGCTTCTCTCGGTATGTAAAGCCCATATTATCACTACCGACGGGTTCGGTGTATTCAAGAACCGCGAAAAGATGTCTCTTATAAGAAAGCTATCGGAAGCAAGACCTATTATAATGCTTACCGACAGCGACGGGGCGGGAAAGCTTATACGTTCTCATATTACCTCGGCAATCCCTGCGGACAGACTTATCCAGCTATATATCCCCAAAATAAAGGGAGTTGAGAAAAGAAAAAATACCCCCTCTGCAGAAGGCACTTTGGGTGTCGAAGGAATGGAAAAAGAGTTATTGTACCGTATGCTCCTACCCTTTGAGGACGAAAATACCGTTATAAAAAGCCTTGAAAACCCACTCTCCAAGACCGACCTTTATACCGACGGCTTGACAGGCGGAAATGAAAGTGCCAAAAAAAGAGACGAACTTGCAAAAAAGTTGGGACTTCCATCGGGAATGACAGCCAACGCATTACTTGCAGCTTTGAGGATACTCATTTCTTACGAAGAATATCTTACGCTCGTCGGAAGATGATCGATTTATTCCCTTTTCTATTGACAAATTAAAATTTGTGTGCTAAAATTTAATACAGATACTTTTTATCATATAATATAAGGAGGAAAAAATGAAAAGATTAGTAGTATCTCTTCTTGTTTTGTCGATGCTGATCCTCTGCTTTGCATCATGTGGCGACACAGGCAATGGCTCTGGCAACGGCATAAAGGACAATGAAGAAGGACAGTATCTTGAAAACATTGACTTCCAAGGATACACGTTCAGATTCCTTGGCGGCGCTATGGACAGCGGTATCCTCTACGACGAAGACGAGATGGATTCAAGTTCCCTGATGGACCAGGCAACTATTGAGCGTGACTCCGAGATCATAGAGCGCTTCAATATCTCCTTCGATCAGACCCTTCTTCAGGAAAACTACATTGCAAACTTTGTTCTTAAAGATGCACTTAATGAGCTGTCTTCTTACGATCTCGCAAGACTTCACGGTACAGAGAGTGCAGCTGAGATCATTGCTCAAAAGGCAGCAGCAGACATCAAGAAGCTTCCCACCATTGACCTTACACAGCCTTGGTACCAGTCTCAAGCTAATGATGAGTATACCATTATGCATCGCCAGTACCTCGTTGCAGGTATGTATCCCGGCATCAACGGTTCTCCCCCTCTCGTATTCAACAAATCCATGATGAACGAGATCAATATGCCCCTGCCATATGACCTTATACTTTCGGGCAAATGGACACTTGAGGAAATGCTCAAGTATACATCAGCGGCATATGCCGGCGACTTCAACGGTGACGGCAATCTTGACCATCTCGACAGATACGGCTACTCTGGCCACTCACGTTCCATTCCCTACTTCTATCAGGGTATGGGCGGACTTACATCCACACGTGACAAAATTACTGGAGCTATCGTTCCGGTTCTTTCCGACGATAAGACAGACATGATCTATGACACGATAAAGGAATTCTGGGACAGCAAGGCAAACTGGATAAATGACAACAACAACGAAGGAGTTCCCGAAGGCGGTCACAACGTATTCCGCGAAGGAAAATCCCTTTTCTGCTACTATATTACCGTAGTCACCAAATACTACGACATTGAGACATTTGAATACGGTCTTGCAATACTTCCCAAGTATAATCTCGACCAGGAAAGATACTTCTGTCCGAGTGCAGGATCCATCTGTCTCTTCCCTGCAAACCTTGAGGACGAAGCTACAACAGGATATCTCTACGAGGCTCTCAACGAGGCTTCCTATAGAATAACATATCCTGCAAACATTCAGGAAGCTGTTGACTTTGAAATGCTTACAGACGAAAAGTCTATCGAGGTTCAGAAGCTTATCGACCAGTCCCTGAGCTTTGATATCCTCAAGAACTTCGACCCGACAGATGGCGGTCTTTCGAGCTGTGCATTCTTCTACCAGTGTCTCACATCAGACGTTCCTCCTTCCGTAATGTCCCAATCATATAAAGAGCCTTACGAGATGCTTTTTGAAGAGTTCTTCTCCGGTTTAAATTAAACTAACTACATAAAAAATGCTCTATGACGCAAAGCGTCATAGAGCATTTTTTATTCTGAATATTTTGTAACAAGCGCTGACAAAAGTTCTTTGTTTTGATCCCATATAGTCTCAAACTGTTCTATTGGCAAGGGGCAGGAATCTGTTCCCGTTTCAATATTTATTGACGGAATACCAAGCTCAAGCACACACCAATCGTTATAAGAAGCATCGGGAGCGGTAAATGACGTATGCAACGGATAACCGTTCATTTTGTTTGCAAGGACCGCAAGCTCCACAGTCTTGGCTCTTATCTCTCCCTTTTGTCCGCAATCCCAGTAGATTATCTCGCCCTGCGAGTGTATCGACACGGCACAAGCAAGTCCGTCAAGCTCGTCTGTTAAGCTTATGAGAGACTTTGTCTCATTTTCCGAATTAGGTAAATAACCCTTGAATTTTTGAGCGCTTGGCCGTCCTCGCTCAGTATCAAGCTCCGACCAATAGTCTATATCAAAATTTCTGTTCAGATCAACGCCTCTTGCATTTGCTTTCCAATATTTGAGATATGTATCTATGTCCTTATAGCTTTGATAACTCTCAAGCTTTCTGTCGTATTCGTAGGCGTCAAGTATCGTCTGCTTCAGATCCTCGCTTCTTATAGCATCAAGACCTCCTTGACTCATGGCTATTCCGTCGGGATTTATCATAGGCACGACACGTATCATAATATCATTAAGCTTTGCACCCAATTTCTCGTCGGACACAGCTTCGGAAAGAAAATATTCGATCTCTGCCATAAGATACATAGGCGTCATATATTCTCTTCCGTGTATACCCGCGTTTACCATTATCTGTACTTCGGCATCGGACGAGCCTATATCGGCATAATAAATATTTCTTCCGTCGTGGCTCTTTCCCTCATATGACACTTGAATGAATTCTCCGTATCGTTCCTCAAGTTCATAAAGATCTGCTTCCATTTCTTCGTAAGTATACTCCGCACTGTCGGTCTCAACAATAGCAGAAAGATCGGCAGAAGGCTCTGTATCATTCTTTCCTCTGCAGCCGCTCACAAATGCCATACAAAATACAAGCATAAGTGAGATCAGGCGCACTCTGTATTTTTTTACACTATTCAATTTTTTACTTCCTTATATAAATTTTATTTTGGCTAATTATATTATAACACATATCAAATTTTTTTCAATACAAAAAAGTGGTATTTTTTATTTTCGTTAAAACTGAATAAAGGCTTTTTATGTGGCTAAAATATAGACAGAAAGCCCTGAAGACAAAAATAAAAATCACATAAAGGAGAAAAAAATGTCTGAAAAAAAATTTGATCTACGCGAAAAGCTAAACAGCCTTAAAGCAAACCGAGCAGCAGTAATAACACTTACCATGCTCGTTCTTGCATTTGCTGTAATAATCACGGTTGCCGTCGCGACCAACAGAACCAAGCAGGATGATGGGGACAATTTGCCTCCTCCTTCCGAAACACCAAAGGTAACAGAGCCCTCGGACAAAACGCCCGAGCCCGAAAAAGAATCTCAAAAAGAGCCCGAAAAAAATGACACTCCTACCGTAACACCCGTTGAAGATAAAATACCTTCCTTCGCTCTTCCCGTAAGTGGCACTGTAACGAACAAGCATGATCCTACTCTTCAGGTATTTTCCAACACAATGGAAGATTATAGGGTCCATATCGGTGTTGATATAAACACCGACGAGGGTGCTCCCGTATACGCAGCTGCAGACGGTAAGGTATCAAAAATATGGGAAGACACAAAAATGGGTTACTGTATAGCTATTGAGCATAGCGGAGACTGCTTCACGATCTACAAAAATCTTTCCAAGGAAGTTCCCGAAGGAATTTCGGAGGGCGCAAAGGTTCGCGCAGGTCAGCTTATCGCATCTGTTGGAGACAGTGCTATGGTCGAGATCGCAGACGAGCCACACCTCCACTTTGAAATGACCGTTGGTGATCTGTCTGTTGACCCCCTTAAGTATTTTGAGGAACAAGCACTTAATTCTCTTGGCATCGACGCTTCCTACGAAAAGTAAAAAAATTCCCAACTCATTAAAGCGTGATGTTCTTATCGGAGAAATTATAAGTCAGCTTACTTGTATGGCTCAGAATTACTCCGCAACAAACAAATAATTAACCCCGGCAGATTTTTTAGGTCTGTCGGGGTGTTGTCACTTATGTAAACCTTTGTTCTGTTGTAGCAAAAGCAGTAAAACGGGGCGCGTTTTCGATCGTAAAACCAAACTCATTGGCTACAGTTAAAAAACTTTCTCTAATTACGGCAACACATTCTTTAATATTGTTATTGTTTACGGGCTGTATCATACGGCTACTTCTCCTTTTAACGCAAGTTTCGCCTTTGTATTACAAAGGCATCGGGCTAAGCCCATACCCTAACTAAAGGTGCGCACATCCTAAGGCTCCCTCCGGGAGGGAGCTGTCAGCAAAGCTGACTGAGGGAGAGTGCGCTACAATGAAGTTAATCTGAACTTTAAGTTACGCAGTCTCCTTCCACCGCTAATGCGGTCCCCCTCCCTCTCGGAGGGAGGCTTTTACGACGGCATTGATATACTCGCAAACACCACTGAAGTTTGTGTTTATTTGACAGTTTGTAAATCTGATAACTTTCAAACCGTACCCCTCAAGGATTTCGGTTCGGAATTCGTCTTTTTGTCTGCCTTCTTCTGAATAATGTTGCGAACCGTCAATTTCTATAATCAATTTTGCTTTGTGACAGTAAAAATCCGCAATGAAGTTATCTATTGCTTTTTGTCTCTGAAATCTAATTTCATATTTTGATAAGAAATCATACCACAGATGACTCTCCTGTGGCGTTGCATTCTTGCGAAGATTTTTGGCAAGAGTAATATTCTTTTCGTTGTAATCAAGCGACATACTTACTCCTCCAATGTTATATCGAGTCCATTATAACACAAATCGTCAGAGAAAACAATCCCTCTGACGATTTTTTGTGCTTGCAAATTCTCCGTTAAAAACAATAGAGAAAAGCTAGTCGAAATTTTTTATCTGATCTTCTCTGCTATCAGATCAAGTGTATTTGATATATCATTCGTACCGTCAACAATAATATCGGCGTATTTCTCATACAGAGCCACCCTTTCCTTATACATATCCGCAAGTGTGTGTCCCTTCTTTATCACGACTCCTCTGTGAACATAGTCGCCAAGTCTCTTTTCCATCTCACTATACGATATGCGGAGATACACCACCTTACCGAGTGTCTTAAGATGCTCCATAGCCTCTTTTCCGTATACAGCACTACCTCCCGTTGATATAACAGCGTTCCTATCGGTTATATTGCGGTTGACAAGATTTTCAATAGCTATAAATCCGTCCGTACCAACCTCACCGATAATTTCATGAAGGAGCTTCCCCTCCCTTTCTTGTATCAAAAGGTCGGAGTCAATAAATCTCATTCCAAGTCTTTTCGCAAGTAATACGCCAAGGGTACTTTTGCCACAAGATGGCATTCCAATAAGTATTACTGACATTTTTCTACCTCACACCTTATTTTTCTGTTGTAAACGTCTCATTCGTCTCCAGTTTACAAATCCGTATATATCGTTTGCCAAAAACATGGTAAAACACAGTATCATCGGAAATGAACCGCTATCCGCTATCGACGCGATCGTCCAAAGAACGATAAGAACTATATCGTTAAGACAGTATATAAGCGCATAATATGGACTTCTGAGCAAAGCCAGGGCGGACGCGGCAAAGCTGGTGGCTACCGACAAGGTACTTACCATAAGACTTGCAGTTCCGAGAAGCTCGAGAATAAAATAAAACATCACCGTGACCGCAACAGTCAGTACCGCGATCATTATTGCTTTAAACGGAGTCAGAGCCGATACCCTTACCTGATGCTTTTCGTAAGGGTTCTTCAGCCATGTTATTATAGAAAAGACCGCGATAAGTCCACTCATTCCAATATAGGTTATGGCTTCGCCATAGTATTTGGCTTGTATCGAAACGATACCGTAAAGTATGCTGAATATAACTATAAGAAGCTGTCCGAACACATCTCCCTTGGATACGAATATCAGTGCTGTAACACCGATAAGAGAGGATATCATTACAAGAATATCGGGTTCATCCATCACCAAAAAGCTCAGGGCAACCACTACCAAGGATATTCCCCACAACAGCTTTTCAAATCCGGTCAAGTTTTTTATCGATTTTATAGGATTCACAAAAAGACCTCTTTTTTTGATTTTAACTTTATAAGTTTAACATACAGCCGAGTTTTTTTCAAGTCCTTTGATATATTTTTATTTTTCTATTGCTAAAAGCAGAAAAAAATGATATAATTTCATCAATAAAAATATTTATTGAGGTAACAGACCATGAAAATAACAGTACTTGACGGCGATACTCTCGGCAAGGATCTTGATCTTTCGAAATTGAACAGCGTCGGTGAAGCTTGTATATACGGCTCAACTGCCCTTGCGGAGCTTGGTGAAAGAATAAAGGACACTGATGTTATTATCGTCAATAAGCTTCCCTTAAATTCAGAAACTCTTAAGGGTGTGGAAAAGCTAAAGCTCATCTGCGTTGCCGCAACGGGATACGACAATATCGATACGAAATACTGCGCAAGCATTGGCGTTCAGGTCAGCAACGTTGTAGGATACTCAACGAATTCTGTGGCGCAAGTAACCGTCGCTACCGTCCTTGAACTTGCAACACATTTGAGAGAATATAATAATGCTGTAACAAGCGAAAAATATACCGATTCGGGACTTGCGAATATGGTCGCTCCCATATTTTACGAGCTTACGGGCAAAACCTGGGGCGTCATAGGTCTTGGAAATATTGGAAAAAAGGTTGCCGAGATCGCCCATGCCTTTGGCTGCCGTGTTATCGCACACAAACGCACCCCCGACGAAAACTATGAGTGCGTATCTCTCGACACACTTTGCCGCGAGTCCGACATTATTTCCATACACACTCCCCTCAAGGCAGATACCCGCTCCCTAATCGGCAAGCACGAGCTTGAGCTCATGAAGAAAAACGTTATTCTTTATAACGCCGCAAGAGGAGCAGTCACAGACGAAGAAGCCGTAGCCGAAGCCATTATTTCAGGAAGCATCGGAGCATTTGGCTCCGACGTGTTCTCCGAAGAGCCTCTGCCAAGAGATAATCCCATCTTCAAAATAGCAAAGCTTCCGAACGTTTGCCTCACTCCCCATATGGCGTGGGCAAGCAGCGAAGCGCGTAACCTCTGCCTTGATGAAATGATCGAAAACATCAAAGCATTCGAAAAAGGTATAAGACGAAACGCGGTGAATTGAAAAACCACCTTGTTTTATCAAGAGGTAAAAATGAACGAGGTAATTAAACATTACGATAAGCTTATAGAAGAAAACAATGATCCTGTTCGAGATCCTAAACCGTTAAGAGATTATATGGATAAGTGGGATGGAGAAAAATTTATCGACAGCATGCAATTAGATAAAACCAAAACTGTTTTGGAAATCGGCATCGGAACCGGCAGGCTTGCTATCAAGATCGCCCCTAATTGTAAGTGTCTATATGGAATAGATATTTCCGAAAAAACAATAGAACGTGCTACAGAAAACTTATCTTCTTGTGACAATGTAAAGCTTATTTGCGATGATTTTACATCATTTGAATTTGAACAAAATTTTGACGTAATATATTCGTCGCTTACATTCATGCACATAAATGACAAACTATCAGCTATTAAAAAAGTTTCCTCGTTGTTGAATGATAATGGACTTTTTGTTTTATCGATCGATAAAAATCAAAGCGAATTTATAGATATGGGAGATAGAAAGATAAAAATATATCCCGACAATCCGAATAATATACGGAATGACATTTTCACATCGAATCTAGAAATCATAAACGATTTTGAGACCGAGCACGCATATGTAACGGTTGCTAAAAGGCCTTCTCCTGCGGGAGAAGGGGGACCACGAAGTGGTGGATGAGGAGTTATAATGATACCATACAATAGAAAGATTGTTTCCACGGCAAGAACTTTAAGAAAAAATATGACTCCCGAAGAAAAACATTTATGGTATGATCTTCTAAAGTTACTCCCATTCAACGTAAGAAGGCAACATAATATTGAAAATTATATAGTCGATTTTTACATAGCAGAAAAGAAAATCGTTATTGAGGTTGACGGAAGACAACACCTATTGCCTCAACACTTGGAAGCCGATGCTCAAAGGGATAATGCTTTGTCAAAATGGAATATAACTGTTTTGCGATATTCCAATGATAGCATACAAAACAATTTCAGCGAGGTAACAGCGGATATTTTGAAGAATATTGGATTGAAATTTTCTGATTTAAAATCTACCAAATAACACCTCATCCGTCTTGACATCGGCAGACATGCCTCGTCAATCCACCTTCTCCCACTGGAGAAGGCTTATAGTTAGTTTACTTTCATGATTAGACCTCTAATACAAATTTTAATAAAACAAGAAATTTTCCAAGTTTCCCTAAACAGCGTAGCCGCGGAAATTCCGCGGCTACGCTGTTTTATACACTCTTATTAAAATTTTATTCCTCGCAAGCAGCCTTACGAGCCATTATGTCGTATATAACTTCGGGCGGGAACTTGAATTTTCTGTCATAGGTGAGAAGTCCGTTCTGCTCCTGCTCGACATCTGTGAGCTGGGTATAGCAATAAGCGAAGATATCCTCACTGTCAAGGAGAACGTCGGTAAGTCCCTTGAGACGGGCGATAAACTCCTCCTCGCTCTTTACGCTATCTCCGTATCCCCAAGCGGATGCGTCCTCTCCTACCACCCACTTGATACCGCCGTATTCGCTGACGAATACATTCTTGGAGGTATCAAATACCTGTCTTCTGGGATTTACACGGTAAAGCTGGCATTTTACAACTCCCTCTTTGATGTGAGAATAATATTCTCCGAATTTCTCGGGATCCTGCTCATAGTCGTGAACGTCATGCACATCACTCTTGCAAGGATAAGATCCGCTGTTTCCAACAATAGGTCTCGTTGGGTCAATTGCCCTCGTTACATCAAAAACAAGATCAAGCATTTGATTTGACTGACGTCTCCCGTCTTCCTTATCCCATGTTTCGTTAAAGGGACACCAGCCTATAAGCGACGGGTGAGACATATCTCTCTTCATTTCCTCTATCCATTCGGGAAGGAAATTATAAATGTTGGTGTTTTGGGTGTGGTCCCAACCCCAGTTTCCTGTCTCGTCCCATACCATATATCCAAGTCTGTCGGCATGGTAGAGGAAACGCGCCTCGAATACCTTTTGGTGAAGTCTTGCTCCGTTAAAGCCGAGCTTCATTGATGCTTCAATATCAAATACCAATGCCTCGTCAGAGGGAGCGGTATATATTCCGTCGGGATAAAAGCCCTGATCGAGAACAAATCTTCCATATATACGTCTGCCGTTAAGATAAAAGCCCTCTTTGGTAAGTCTTACGTCACGGAGACCAAAATATCCTTTAAGAGTATCCTTCTTCTCTCCGCCCATCGAAAGCTCAAATACCACGTCGTAAAGGTTGCCCTCGCCGATATCCCAAAGATGCTTCTCGGAAAGAGATACAGTAAATTTCACTGCTCTGTCAAAAATCTTTGTCTTTGCTTCTCCAACGAGCCTACCGTCGAAGTAGACCTTTGCTTCTGCATCTGCTCCGTATGCCATCTCAGATGTTTCAAGAGAGAAGGTAACAGCGGTGTTTTCCGTGTCAGCTACTGCCTCATATCTTTCTATGTAGCAAGCATCTACTGCTTCAAGCCAAACCGTCTGCCAGATTCCTGTGGTTCTTGTATAAAAGCAACCGAAAGAACCTAACTTCTCGCTCTGCTTTCCGGATACCTGCTCCGGAGAGCGGACATCGTCCTTTGCAAATACCGTTACGTAGTTTCCGCTATTTTCAAGCTTATCGGTGATGTCAAAGCAAAATGGCGTGTATCCGCCTCTGTGGATTCCAACCGTTTTACCATTTACGAAAACAGCGGTCTCATAGTCAGATGCCTCGAAATGAAGAAGAACTCTCTTTCCGCACCATTCCGTAGGAATATCAATATTTCTTCTGTACCATACGCCATTCATAAAGTCGGTATTTCCCACACCAGAAAGCTTACTTTCAGGACAGAACGGCACGTTTATCTTACCGCTAAATGAATCTCTTTTTTCATAATGCGAATCAATGCCTACTAAAGCGTTGTCTATCTCGAAATCCCATTCTCCGTTAAGGTTTATCCACGCAACGCGAAGAGCATCGGGACGTGGATGCTCACATCTCATTATTTTCATAAAATCTCCTGTTTTTCCTTGTTTTTGCAGCGTTCTGCTACTTGTCAATTATAGCATTTAAAATATTTTTCGTCAAGTATTTTTAATTTTTTAAAAAAATATAATTATTTTTGCAAATACTACTTTACAAACACGCATTTTTTTGATATACTAATGGGTGGAAAATTTGTAAATCTCCATTTTTAAAAATGGACGAAGTAAGGAGTTGTTTATTATGAGCCGTATGGTTGGTACAATTTCCCGTGGAATAAGAGCCCCTATTATCAGAAACGGTGACAATATCGTTGATATCGTTTCCGATTGTATTCTTGAGGCAGCAAAGGAAGACGGATTCGAGATAAAAGACCGTGACATTATTGCAATGACCGAAGCTATCGTTGCCCGTGCTCAAGGTAACTACGCGACAGTTGACGATATCGCCGAGGACGTAAAAGCAAAGCTTGGCGGAGAGACGGTTGGAGTTATTTTCCCAATTCTCAGCCGTAACCGTTTCGCTATCTGTCTTCGCGGTATAGCTAAAGGAGCCAAGAAGGTCGTTCTTATGCTCTCCTATCCTTCCGACGAGGTGGGAAATCATCTTATCTCTCTCGATGCTGTAGACGAGAAGGGTGTTAACCCCTATAGCGATGTTTTGACACTTGCAAAATACCGTGAGCTTTTCGGATATGAGAAGCACACCTTTACAGGTATTGATTACGTTGAATACTATGAAACTCTTATCCGCGAAAGCGGTGCAGAACCCGAAATCGTATTCGCAAACGACGCAAAAGCTATACTTCCCTATACAAAGAACGTTATTTGCTGCGACATTCACACTCGCTTCCGCACAAAGCGTATTCTTAAGGCAGCAGGCGCTGATCGCGTATTCGGACTTGACGAAATACTCAATGCTCCCGTAAATGGAAGCGGATATAACGCAGATTACGGTCTTCTTGGTTCTAACAAGGCAACCGAGAGTCAAGTAAAGCTCTTCCCCAGAGACTGCCAGCCCATAGTTGACGATATTCAGAAGAAAATATTCAATGCCACAGGCAAAAACGTTGAGGTCATGGTATACGGTGACGGAGCTTTCAAGGATCCTATCGGAAAGATCTGGGAGCTTGCAGACCCGGTCGTTTCTCCCGCTTATACCAAGGGACTTGAGGGCACTCCCAACGAGCTTAAGCTCAAGTATCTTGCAGATAATGATTTCGCTGACCTTTCAGGAGATGCTCTTAAGGAAGCAATTAAGGAAAAGATACACGAAAAGGACGGTAACCTTGTAGGAAACATGCAGTCCGAGGGTACGACACCCAGACGTCTTACAGACCTTATCGGTTCGCTTTGCGACCTAACTTCCGGTTCTGGAGACAAGGGTACACCTATCGTCTTCATTCAGGGTTATTTCGATAACTATACAACCGAATGATCTAAATTATGTAAAAAGGAACAGATATTCGCATCTGTTCCTTTTTTATTATTTATTCCCTGTTTAACCTTTTTCGATATTCGCTGGGTGATACTCCCGTTGAATTTTTAAAGGAACGGGAAAATGCGTGAATAGAAGAATATCCCAATGTATCGGAAATTTTGCTTATAGAAAACTTTTCCTCCCGCAATAATCTTTTAGCTTCCTTGAACTTCAGGTCGAGAAAATATTCTATTGGACTTATGCCTACGTAATTACCGAAAATTGTACAAAGCTGCGTCTTTCCCATATAGAATTTCTGACACAGATCCATCAGAGTCACATTTTCACAAATGTGAGCTTTCATATAATCTATCATAAGCTCGGCAATAGAGCTTTGCCCCTGTTCAAGTGTACTCTCTGTTCTCGTAACCTTTACTACCGAGTCCGCATTACTGCGTTCAAGTGTCAGCAAAAACTCGACAAAATAACATTCAAGTAGCTGAGTAGAGCCGAATGGGGCTTTTGTAAAGTCGATGGGATTCTTATTTGAATATTCCCCCGATATCTTTCCAAGTGCTATTTTGGCTTCCTTCATAAATAAAGTAAGAAGTGTTTTTTGCGTTTTATCAAGAGTAAATAGCTTTCTGTCAAAAAAATACATTGCGGGACTTTTCGACGTGAAGGAAATGACAAGCATATTGTTGGAAACCTTGCCGTTAGATATGTGAGCGTGAAGCTCGTTAGGCTTATGAAACAACACCTGACCTTGCGATACAGTTTCGCCAAGGCCGTTGGTTATCGCGTCTATCTCCCCCGAATCAATGTATATCATCTCCCAAAAATCATGCTTTTCAGGTACGTGAGAAAAATATTTATCAAATTCAAAATAATAGATACTGTGAAATCCCTCTATCTCTATCTCCCTTTTTATGCGTTTCAATTCAAAAGCCATGGCAAAAACCTCTTTGCGAACAAAATGATAAATAAATAGTGCGGTAGGATAAATACATTCTTATAAAAATATTGTATCATATGTTATAGAGAAAATCAATAAATTATAATAAATTTATTAAAAGATTATAAATTATTCATTCTTTATCAACAAAACTAGTGCTCGCTTCTTTTATTATCAAATCATAAAAAAAGCTTTTCTGTACTTAGTGTTAAATTTATATACATAAAAAAGGAGAATTGTTATGGCAAAACAAACCACCGATTTCCGTTATAATACGGGTGCAACCAAAGTACCGTGGGCTGCGGTAGGCGAAAACTACAATGTTCACGACCTTATGGAAATAATCAGATTTCTTATGCAGGGTGAGGGAAAGGAATATGACGACGCCCTTGAAGCCGTATGGAAGCAGGTAAAGAAGCTTGAGCCTCTTGCCTCCCCTCCCGGAAAGCTCTCTCTCGGAAGCCGAGTAGAACAAGCGGAGGCTGCGTGCTGCGATTATCTTAAGACCGATTCCGCAACCTTTGTTACAAACGCTACCGCAGGATTCGAGATAGCTTATAAGTATGCAAATCTTAAGGAAGGCGACGAGGTCATCGTTCCCGCTATAACTTTCGTCGCAACAATGGCATACCCTCTTGCCATCGGATGTAAGCTCGTATTTGCCGACGTAGATCCCAGAACTATCAATATGGATCCCGCCGACGTGGCAAGAAAGATAACCCCCAAGACAAAAATGATAGTTCCCGTGCATATCGGCGGCTATCCCGTTGACCTTGATCCCATTCTCGAACTTGCAAAGAAGCATGATATCGTCGTTCTCGAGGACGCAGCTCACGCTTTCGGTGCAATGTATAAAGGCAGAATGATCGGTACTATCGGTGACTTCGGTGCTTTTTCCATGCACGAAGTAAAAAACATCACCTCTTTCGGTGAGGGCGGTATCCTTTGCACATCCATCCCCGGTTACACCCCTCACATGAAGAGAGCTCGCTTCCTCGGACTTGATTTCTCATGTCCAATAAAGGATTGGCTCTATAATATCACCCCGATACCCGGAAAAGAGCATCCCTTTGTTCCCGGAAATTCCTCCACGACCGAAATTCAGGGACTCGGACTTACACTTCAGATATCTCGTAACGAGGAGATCATAAAGATCAGACGCGAGGCTGCAGAATACCTCACAAAGAGATTTGAAGAAAATGACGCAATTATCCCCCAGCTTCTTGACAGCGAGGATATAAAGCCTACGTATCACCTCTACCTGCTTCAGATAGATCCCGCAAAGGCGGGCGGTGACGTTCAGGTGCTCAAGAAGAAGCTTGAAGAAAAGGGCGTAACCCAGATAGCTCACTTCGGTCCTCTCTACAGATTCAAGATAGTTCAGGATATGGGCTACGATTCCGACGAGATCGCAAAGACATGCCCCAACTGTGAAGAAGCATTCTATAAGAGATTCACACACCTGCCCCTCTACGGACTTTCCAAGGAACAGATCGAATATATGGCTGACGCTGTTCTTGAGTCGGTAAAGGAAATGCAGGCAGGAATATAAAACATAAATTAAGGAGAAAATATCATGGCAGAAAAGAAAGATCTTGTAATGAATGGCTCGGGTGTTGAGGAGATCGGTTTCCCCGGTTGGCCTCAGTTCGCTCCCGAAGTACCAGATGAGGTTTCAAAAATATTAAAGTCCGGCAAGGTAAACTACTGGACAGGTAAGGTCGGAATGGAATTTGAGGAAGAATTTGCAAAATGGGCGGGAGCAAAGGTTGCCGTTTCATGTACCAACGGTACAGCAGCTCTCCATATAGCACTCGCAGCTCTCGGAGTAGGCCCCGGAGACGAGGTAATAGTTCCCTCTTATACATTTATCGCTTCATCGTTCTCTGTCGTTCAGGCAGGTGCGATCCCCGTATTCGGTGACGTTACAGAGGATCACACACTTGACCCGGGATGCATCGAGGCTCTTATCACAGAAAGAACAAAGGCTATCGTCGTCGTTCACCTTTACGGTGTTGTCGCTGACATGGGCGCTATACTTGAGATCGCAAGAAAGCACAATCTCTACGTTGTCGAGGACTGTGCACAGTGTATCGGCGGTAAGTACAAGGACACCATGGTAGGACTCGTGGGAGACGTTGGATGCTATTCCTTCTGTCAGTCCAAGCACTTCACCACAGGCGGTGAGGGAGGTATGGTGATCACCAATGACGAAGATCTCGGTTGGGAATGCCGTTCTTTCCGTGACCACGGATACGACGTCCGCACACGTATGAATATGTTGGCACTTGAAGAAAAGCTTCCATACATTCACCGCCGTGTAGGCTTTAACTACCGTATGACCGAGATGCAGTCCATGATAGGTCTTTGTGAGCTTCGCCGCTTCAACTCATGGAACCTTAAGCGCCGTCTTGAGTATGCGGATATGTATGACAAGGCATTCAGCGGTCTCAAAGGAATAAAGGCTATTCCCGTTAACACTGAGGAGCGTCGTAACTCTTATTGGTGGTATCCGATACTTATTGACCTTGACGTTGTAAATATTACAGCAAAAGACTTTATCAAGGAGCTTATCGGAATGGGTATCCCCTGTAGCGGAATACTCTGGCCCGAAAGCTATCTCGAGCAGGCATATCAGGACGGAGTAGGCTTCGGTAACGCACAGTTCCCCTTCAAGTCCAAAGAATATACCGATCCTAAGTCTGTCGACTACTCGAAGGTCATATGCCCCGTCGCAAAGAGCCTTCGCGACCAGACAGTTTCACTCTTCCTCCATCCCTCGTGGGAAAAAACTCACATCGAAAAGGTTATCGACGGAGTCAAGGCGGTTATCGCTAACCACAGCAAATAATCAAATAAAAAGAACAAGAGCAGAAGGAAATTTCCCTTCTGCTCTTCTTTTTATAGCATATTACTTATTATCTATTATATATTTATATTCACTATTACCTTATATCAGCCGCCCCACAAGGGATTATAACGCTTAAAGACCGTATTTCCTATCTTGAGGAAGCGGAAGTTCTTGTATCCCGTGTCATAAAGAGGCATATCAGCGATCTCATCCTTGTGTCCGAAACGGCTCACAAGATTCCACATGGGCTGATTCCATACACGGCTGTATGTATCCCAAAGAGCTATGCGTCGAGCGCCGAGATCGTATATCTCCTGAACCCTTCTCTTGAACTCTGCGTTTGCCATCTCACGAGGAAGAATGTCGATGTATACCTTTACTCCGTATGTGTCCTCAAGAGCATTCCACTCGGCAATTCTTGCCGCCTGTGTCTCAGGACCTACGTTCTCTCCACGACTGTTCTGATATGGTCCGCGGAAATCAAAGTCGTTGGAGTGGAAAACAGAACCATTGTATCCGTTTACGTACTCAGTATACTTTTCAAGGTCTATTCTCGACGGATCATCTGCCTTTCTTATACTGTCGGGAATAAGCTCGTGGTGGCGCTGAGGATAGGAAACGATAGCGTTTACAAGTCCCTCTGCCGCAAGTCGTTCACAGTCAAGTCCTATATACTTGTTGTCGACAAGTGAGAACTGAGCTCTGAGATGTATCTCCACCTTGTTTTTTCCGAAGTTTTCATCAAGAGCCTCTCTCAGCTCACGGAAGAACTCAGTCATAATATCGCAATGCAACTTATTGAGTCTCTGCTCGTCAAGAGGAAGCTCATAAGGATATTCGCCGTAAAGCTCGAAGAATCTGTCGGCAACAGGCTTTTCGTAATGAACATACGGTATTCCTCTGTGAGCGATAAGAGTTACCGCGTCACAACCCGAGCGTGCCATGTTTACGATATAATCTATCATAAACTTGCGAACACCCTCAAAAGCATAAGATAGAGCCGCTATCTCGTCTCCGTTACGGTCAAGGCATCTCCATTCGGGATGCTCCGCATGGAAATCGCAGTCAAAATAACACTGATCCCAAGGGAACATCATTCCCCACGCTCCCATTCTGGTTGAAACACTTATCTTAAGACCTATCTCATGACCTTTTTCGGTTATTCGGCGAAGTATCTCGTCGTAATCAAACATATTTACCTGCTTCTGCACCCATCTATCACCCTCACGGCTGAATGCGTGCTTGTCGGGCTCGTTGGGACATACGCCGCCATCAAAAATTCTGATGTCCTCCATGGAGAACCATTCAGCATCCGAGTGTCTGAAAGGAAGCACGGTGGCTATCCAGTCGTCGATGGTCTCAGTTTTGGTTATATAGGGTCTGTTGTGCATGTCATCGGTGGTATAGATACGCTTAGTGTCTGTTCTTGTGTCCTCTCTTTTCCACTCCTCCACCTCTTCATAGGTCATTGGAACAAAACGTAGAGCAGAAATATAAGAATTTGTCTCAAGCGCCATCTTCCTTCTTGTAAGCGTTACAGCCTCCCCTGTCATATCCGCGCATCTCCAGAGAAATTCTTCAACAAAATTACCGTTAAGACGCTGATTGTGTACCATAAGGAATGCATCATCCTGTTTAAGCTTTATAAATAGTCTTGTATCGGGGTTAGCGGGGACAGAAATATATATTTTATACCATCCCTCAAGATGAGGATCACAGACGATATCGTCTGGACGGGCGCCTCCGAGAGCCGCAAGCATAACACCCGAATAGGCGTTTGTCTCATAGGTCACAGACCTCCATTTGTCGATAGAGCCTATCTCGGATATTGCCTCGGAATTGCCGAAAGCCTCTGCCATATCGGTCAAAAAGACTTCTTTTCTTTCATTTGCCATTTTCTTTGCCTCCATATCTTATTACATATCCTCTCTTCACTCTTACCTGTTACCTTATATCAGCCTCCCCACATGGGGTTGTATCTGTTGATGTCGGCTTTGGCGATCTTATAGATCCTGAACAGACGGTAATCATGTCCTTGCCCTACAGGCATATCGCGAAGTTCATCCTTGTGTCCAAGCTTTGAGGCGGTGGACCATATATCCTTTGCAGGTACTCTTGTATAGGTGTCCCAGAGTCCAATTCTTTCAGCTCCGCAATCGTAAAGCGAAAGAGCTCTTTCCTTGAATTTTTCACAGCTCATCTGGCGAGGAAGTATTTCGAAATACATCTTTACACCGTACTTGCGCTCAAGATCCATCCATTCCCCAACTCGAGCTGTCTGATCCTCAGGACCGCAAAGGCTTCCGTCATAATTCTTATAAGGTGGCAACCACTCAAAATCTCCGGGGTGAGGACATACAGCGGTAACCGTATGCGCGAATTCTGTGTACTTTTCAAGGTCTATGCGATATTCCTTGCCCTCTTGCCATATGTCGCCCTCAAGTCTTTCATAGTGGCGCTGAGGATATGAAACGATAGCATTGACAAGTCCCTCTCTTGCCCACTGCTCCGCATCTATTCCGATGTTCAGATTGTCGCGGAGAGAATAGAGCGAGCGGAGATGTATCTCTATCTTGCCCTTTCCAAATTCACGGTCAAGAGCTTCTCTCAGTTCTCTCATAAACCCTGTCATTATATCGCAATGAAGCTTGTTAAGTCTCGGCTCGTCGAGAGGAAGCTCATAAGGATATTCGCCGTAAAGCTCATAGAATTTATCTGCTACCGGCTTCTCGAACAGAACATAAGGAATACCTCTGTGAGCTATGAGAGTTACCGCATCACAGCCCGAACGCGCCATATTGAGGAACTCATTTATAAGGAAAGCGCGTACCTCGGGATAAGCATAAGAAAGAGCTCTTATCTCGTCTCCGTTTCGGTCATAGGTACGAAGCTCGGGATGCTCCTCCATAAAATCACAGTCAAAATAGAACTGATCGTAAGGATAGGTCATACCCCACGCGCCCATACGGAGAGATACACTCATCTTAAGTCCTATTTTATGTCCCTCTTCAACTACCATGCGAAGCACCTTGTCGTAATCGAACTTCGCGCGGTTCATCTGCACATTCTTATCACACTGCCTCGGGAAACAAAAATCGTCAATATTGTCGACAGGAAGTCTCTCCGAAACAAAGGTCCTTATCTGCTCGATAGACAGCCACTCTACGTCGGAATGATAGTAATTGAGCGCCGTAGGAAGCCAATCCTCATAGGTCTCCTGATTCGCGAAGCAAAATCTGTTGTGCATATCGTCGGTGGCGTATATCCTCTTTGTGTCCTGACGCTTCTCCTCACGTATATACTCCTCGACCTCTTCCTCGCTCATGGGAACGAAGCGGATAGCTGCAAGCATGGTGTGTCTTGTGTCTCCGTCCTTTTTCTTTGTAAGAGTTATGCTCTCTCCCGTCATGTCAGCGCATCTCCACAGCATCTCTTCCATATTATAAATAC
Organism: Clostridia bacterium; assembly: GCA_017631085.1. GTDB lineage: Bacteria > Bacillota > Clostridia > Oscillospirales > CAG-272 > HGM12713. Next base: position 6,859 of record JAGBTY010000005.1, on the reverse strand, counting down.
CCGTAACGTATGTAGCTACGGCAAGAAATGCAGGATCGCTTGTCAGCTTTATATTCATCATACAGCCACCGGGAGTGTGAAGATATATCTTATACCAACCGCGAAGCTCGGGGGAGAAAGTAATGTCATCGGGACGTCCACCATACGATGTTATCATATTGCAATCATACTCCGCCGTTCCCACAGGAACAACTCTCCACTTATTTTTAAGCGAATAGGGTGAAAAATTCTCTTTTGGACCGAAATGCTCTTCAAGATTCGTAAAAAGTATTTCGTTCTTTTCGTTGACAGATTTCATTTTTGTCTCCTTTTTGTTTATCTTACAATATAAAAAGACACGCTTGCCTTTTTTATTTGACTAATTGTAACATATAAACATACCTTTGTCAACCAAATAAGATAAATTTTAGCCTCTTTTTTCTATGACAACTCACCTCAAAACAGTTACTTCAAATAAGAAAATCACCTACCTCAATACTGCAGGATATAATAATAAAGAGGAGGTGCAAAAATTGAATAATATTATCATTTATGCTCTGCTTGCCACACTTGGAACATGGGCTTTGACAGCTCTGGGTGCTAGCGCAGTAGTGTTTTTTAAAAATCCGTGCCAACGCATACTTGACTTTATGATGGGATTTGCCGCGGGAGTTATGATAGCAGCAAGCTTCTGGTCACTGCTCTCCCCTGCTATCAAGCAAGCAAAGGATAGTTCGCTCATTCCTGCATACATAGTAGCAGCCACTGGCTTTCTGGCTGGAGCGCTATTCATGTGGGCATCTGACAAAATAGTTTCGAGGGCAAGAGAAAAATTAATTCACGACGGCAAAGATAATGCAAAGGGCACAAGAATAATAATGCTCGTCCTATCTATCACCCTACACAATATTCCCGAAGGACTTGCGGTAGGAGTTGCATTCGGATTGCTTGGAGGCGGAGAGATAACGCCGGAAGCTCTTCTCGGCGCTGTCAGCATTGCCGTGGGAATAGGTCTGCAAAATTTTCCCGAAGGCGCAGCAGTATCCCTGCCACTGCGACGCGAGGGATATTCAAGACGCAAAAGCTTCTTTTTAGGTCAGCTTTCAGGAATGGTCGAGCCGATAGCAGGTGTTCTCGGTGCGGCTCTTGCTATATATATGACTGCAGTTCTACCCTATGCCCTTTCATTTGCCGCAGGAGCTATGATACTTGTTGCAGTACATGAGCTCATACCCGAATGTCAACATTCAGAGGGAGAACAGTCGTACCTTGCCACAATGGGAATCATCAGCGGATTTACAGTCATGATGATCCTCGACGTAATGCTGGGGTAACCGTCAAAAAGGCTAAGTATATCTCCCTTTTGACATTTTGTCGCGGCAATGGAGGGAGATACCTTCGGTATTTTAATTATAGATAATGGGCAACGCTTGCGTTGCCCATTATCCGTTTATTTTATTTCTGTAACCTTATAATCTTGTGCTTCAACAGCGGATCTCAGAGCCGAATCGGAAACCTCGGTTTCAAGTCTTACGACCGCCGTTCCTTTCTTGTGATTCGGAACAGCTTCCTTTACTCCCTCAATGGCTTCAAGAGCCTTTTTAACTCTTGCTTCACAGTGTGGGCACATCATTCCTTCAATATACATAGTTTTCTTCATTTCATTTTCCTCGCTTTGAATATTATGATTTTGCGGTTGAGGTCTTTTTGATACCTTCAATCGATTGAGTCTCAAGGCATTTAATACAACTGTAATGCTCGAAAGGCTCATGGCAGCGGCACCAAACATGGGAGTAAGCTTAATACCAAGCAAATAGTACCATGCTCCTGCCGCCAGAGGTATACCTATAATGTTGTAAATAAACGCCCAAAACAGATTTTCTTTAATATTTCTAAGAGTTGCTCGGCTTAATTTTATGGCTGCGGGAATATCGGAAATGGAATTTTTCATGAGAACCATATCGGCGGCATCGATCGCAATATCCGCCCCTGCACCGATAGCAATTCCCACGTCAGCTCTCGTAAGAGAAGGAGCATCGTTTATTCCGTCACCTACCATTGCAACCATTCCTTCAATTTGCATACGTCTTATGGCTGATTCCTTTTCATTTGGAAGAACACCTGCTATAACTTCGTGGACATTAACCTCTTGACCAATGGAATTTGCCGTCTTTTCATTGTCGCCCGTAAGCATTACCACACGAATACCCATATCCTTAAGCTCCGATATAGCCTCACGGCTGTCAGGCTTTATTCTGTCAGAGATGGCAATTATTCCAAGAAAAGAATCGTTTTTTGAGAAAAAAAGAGGTGTTTTCCCTTCGTCTGCCAGAGCCTCTGATAATTTCAACATGTGTTCCGAAACCGTCGAGTGTGTCTTAATAAATTTCAGATTCCCCCCGTATAACATTGTAGCCCCAAGCCTTGCAGAAAGACCGCTTCCGGCGTAGATAGTAAGCTCTGCTGTATCAAGATACTCAACGCCGTCTTCCTCTGCTTTTTTGCGTACAGCTTTCGAGAGAGGGTGCTCACTGTTTTTTTCAAGCGATGCGGCAAACGTCATAAGCTCTGCTTCCGAGATGTTCCTTTCGGGATAAATCCCTACTACCGTAGGCTCGCCTTCGGTTATAGTTCCCGTTTTGTCAAGTACGACCGTTCGTGTCTTACCCATCGCCTCAAGTGAGGATGCGGTCTTAAAAAGAATACCGTTCTTTGCGCCGATACCGGTTCCCACCATTATAGCTACGGGTGTTGCAAGTCCTAATGCACACGGACAACTTATGACGAGAACCGATACCGCTCTCGCAATAGCGAATCCAAAGCTCTCGCCCAAAATAAGCCATATAATAAGAGTTAAAATTGATATACCAATTACCGTAGGAACGAAAACAGACGACACCTTGTCGGCTATTTTGGCTATGGGAGCCTTTGAAGCAGACGCGTCACTCACCATACGGATTATCCCGGAAAGAGTGGTATCTTCACCGACACGTGTTGCTCGGCACATAAGATAACCGTTCTCATTTAGTGTTCCTGCCGATACTGATGCCCCCGGTTCCTTGTCGACAGGTATACTTTCACCCGTCAAAGCCGATTCGTTTACTGCACCGTGTCCCTCGAGAACTATGCCGTCAACAGGTATCTGTTCTCCTGCACGGACGGCAAAAACATCGCCTATTTCTACTTCCTCTATTTTAACGGTCTTTTCTTTTCCGTCTTTTATTACAGTTGCCGTTTTGGGCGACAAACTCATAAGACCTTCAATGGCACTCGTAGTTTTTCCTTTTGCATGAGCTTCAAGCATCTTGCCCACTGTGATAAGCGTCAGTATCATTGCCGCCGATTCAAAATATAGATCGTGCAGATGCGACGTCATTCTATCGTTTGACATTAAAAACAGGACAAAAATGCTGTATCCAAAAGAAGCAAGAGAACCCAGAGAAACAAGTGTATCCATATTTGGAGACAACCCGAGAAGCCCTTTTGTACCGTTTATAAAGAACTTTTTGTTGATAATCATGACAGCTGCCGCCAGAAGCATCTCGCAAAGTCCAATAATCAAGGGGTATTTAACAATAAATGAAGGGAGAGGAAATCCCCACATAGTATATCCCATAGATAAATACATAAGTGGGATAAGAATACATATTGACGCGAGAAGCCGTTTTTTCAACTTTGGGATCTCCGTGTCTTTTGTTTTTGGAGCTGTATTACCGTCCTTTTCTGAAGCACCGTATCCTGCGGCAATTACTGCCGCGATGATCATATCGCTCGAAGCACTTCCGTCAACGTCCATAGAATTTGTAAGAAGATTAACAGAGCAGAAGTCTACTCCGTCGACTGCAGAGACGGCTTTTTCAACTCTCGCGCTACAAGCGGCACAGCTCATTCCAGTTACGTTATACCGTTTCATTTTCCACCTTTTTTCATAGATCTTTAGGTATAATTATATATCAAAAAACAAGTCTTGTCAAGGTAAAGACAAAAACGCCTTTGCCATCTGCAAAATAGTTTTAATACATATATTTATATATTTTTAAAAATTTTATTCAATTAAAAATATACAAAAACAGTTTAGTTACGAGAAAAGCAAGTATTCCGCAACCGGGGAAGGTGAGTATCCATGTCATGACCATTTCCTTTACTACCCCGAAATCGATAGCGGATATTCTTTTTACAGCTCCCACACCCATAATAGAGGTGGTCTTAACATGAGTCGTAGATACAGGAAGGCCGAATACCGAGCAGAACACAAGAGATATTGACGACGCGATATCTGCCGAGAAGCCCTGATATTTTTCAAGCTTCACCATATCCATGCCCACTGATTTGATTATCTTCTTGCCACCCATAGCAGTTCCTGCCGCCATAATTAACGAGCAGACTATCATAAGCCACATAGGGATCTCAAATGTAGCTACCCCAACACCCGTGCCCTGAAGGGTAAAGACACAAAGTAAAATTATGCCCATAAACTTCTGACCATCCTGCGCACCGTGCATAAATGCCATTGCGGCAGCCCCCACTATCTGCGCTCCTTTAAAAAATGGTTCTGTTTTCTGACGGTTTGCCTTAAGAAAGAGGAGTGTTACAAGCTTACATATCAGCCATGCGAATCCGAAGCCGAGAGCAACCGAAATAACGATACCGTAAATGACCTTAAGCCATTGATCCCAAACAATAGCATCAAGACCGGTAAGCGCCATCGCTCCGCCTGTAAGTCCCGCAATAAGTGCATGACTCTCACTGGTTGGAATACCGAACACCCAAGCAAACGTTGCCCAAGTAACGATAGCCAGCATTGCTGCACACAGAACTATAATAACCGTTCTTCCCGAGTTTTCTCCGAAGTTTACCATACTTGTGATCGTAACTGCAACCTCATTACTAAGTTTGGTCATAATAAATACGCCAAGAAAATTAAATACTGCAGCCATAAGTATTGCAGCCTTTGGTGGCATACATCTCGTTACTACACAGGTTGCGATGGCGTTAGGTGCGTCTGTCCAACCGTTGACGAGAATTACTCCGAGGGTCAAAGACACCGCAACGAACAATAGCGGATTTTCCGTCATTTGACTGAGAAATTCTGAAATTACCATAGATTTCCTTTCTTTTGCTTGTGGTTTTGAATAGGTTGTCAAATAACATTTTTTTGGAAATTATAACATGCTTTCTGATATTTCAATGTTTTCGACAAAAGGTTTAAATCTTTATATCTGTGCGAAGGTTATATTATAATAGTTCTCCCCGCTTTTAACTATTCGCTATTATTTATTATCTTCCAAAGTTTTTCATGAAAAAGCAAAGGAACAATAAGTAAAAAATCGACAAGTTTCGATAGAAACTTGTCGATTTTTACTTAAGTTTTATTGAATATAATTAAATACCATAGATGCCGAAGTCAAGGAATCATTTGTCGAATCGATCTGAATACTTTCCCACTGTGAATTGCTACCAGTATAGTAAACAGTTGAGAGATTATCGCAATTGTTGAACGCTCCCATTCCAATTGTTTTTACCGTTTTTGGAATTATAACGCCTACCATGTTATAACAACCGTTAAATGCGCCACGGTCAATGATTTTTACACCTTCAGGAATATTTATTTGTGTAATCGATGCACCTGAAAGTGCTGACGTGCTGATTCCTACGGTATTTTTTCGTAGAGTAACCGTATCAACCGTCATATTACAACCAACTACCCACCTATCAACATAGTTTACACCATTCTCTGATTCAATCAATGCGTTACACCCGGAAAACACCGCACTGTCAATATAGATTACACTATCGGGAATATTGATGTTTTCAAGCTTTGCACAGTTGTAAAAAGCTCCGGAGCATATAGACAAAACACCTTCGGGCAATATTACATCGGTGAGGGAGTTACAGTTATAAAAAGCAGAATTTGCAATTCCTACCGTGTTGCTTCTCAACGTAACAGAGGTTGCTATTTCGTCGCAATCCACCGCCCATTTATCAACATAGTACACTCCATTTTCTTTTTGCAATAATTTGTTACAGCTGGCGAAAACACCGTTTCCTATGCGAGTAGTGTTCGAAGGAATAGAAATGTAGGTGAGATTTTCGCAGTTTGTAAATGCATTATTGCTGATAGATATTATGCTTTCAGGAAGTATGACACGCACAAGAACATCTTTGTATGCAAATGCCTCATATCCAATTCCTGCAACAGGAAGACCTTGAAATTTGGAAGGTATGATCACCTCTGATGCGGTGCCGACATAGCCTGTAACATGGAACAAGTCGTTCGCGGCTTTTGTAAAGATCAGCCCATTATCCTCATAGCTTTCACCGCAATCTTCGCATACATTGCTACTATTAAAAGAATGTATGTGAAAATTGTCAGGCAAATCGACTGTTTCGCCATCATTATTCGATTCCGCGCCATTTGTTTCATCTTGGGTGTTATTTGAAGAACTATTGTTCGAGCCTCCCGAAGAATCATCATCTAAATTTGAGTTACTGGTATTGGAGCAACCGATCAAAATGCAACAACACAAAACTAAGGATAAGAATAAAACAAATAAATTCCGAACTTTCATTTTTTGAAATTCCTTTCTTTCTATTCTATCGAATGTTTGGTGCGGGTGACAGGACTTGAACCTGCACATCGGAGATACTAGATCCTAAGTCTAGCGCGTCTGCCAATTCCGCCACACCCGCGAATGAAATGAGCGAGGTGTGGCGGAGCCTAAAGAACACAAAGAGTTCTTTACTTGCGCAATGCGCATAGACACCCTCGAATGAAATGAACGAGGTGTGGCGAAGCCTAAAGAACACAAAGAGTTCTTTACTTGCGCAATGCGCATAGACACCCTCGAATGAAATGAACGAGGTGTGGCGAAGCCTAAAG
>JAGBTY010000057.1 GCA_017631085.1 Clostridia bacterium | reverse complement strand
TTAAGACTTCTTTTTCCAGAAATAAGTTAAGAAGATTAAGGAGAAAAAATGGAAAAATACAGTAGCTATATTATTACCAACACGGGAAAGAAAAAGGAGATTTCTGTTTTTCTCGATGATCAAACATCTAAGGCATTAGATGAAGCAAATGATATTCGTATTACAAACGCTTACATAACTGAGGAATATAAAGACAATCTTACATCAAGAAAGGAAACTCGGAGACATGTGTCGTTTGAGCATCTTACAGAACAAGGATATGAGTTTGCTGAAGATATCGACTATGCGGAAGAAGCATACAAAGAATTTCGAATAAAATTAATGAAAAAAGCTTTGGAGACTCTTACTGAAATTCAATATAAAATACTTATCGCAAAATGTATTGACAACATAAGCTTTAGGGAAATAGGAAGAAGAATGGGGATCTCAAAAACAACAGTGTCAGAACATTTTTATGCCGCTGAAGAAAAAATAAAAAAATTTTTCAAAAATAACCCTGCCAAAATGTAAATCCCATGGCTAATAAGTGAAGGGATAAATAGTGAGTGATTATTTATCTCGTTGACAATTGAATACTGAGATGCTGAGGTAACTCTCAGTCTCGTTCGTGAGGACAAGCTCCCGAGCAAGAGCGCCACGACCTCCATGTTTCTTTGAAAAAAGTGGAGTGAGCGATAAATCTTGTGTCGGACCGTACAGACAAACAGCATTGTACGGTAGGCAATGACAGAGACTGTAGTGAATAATGATACTTCTGTGTTGATGCAGCCCGCAGGTGTGCGGGTTACGGAGTTTCGGGCTGGAACATTGATGTCTGTTACTGTGTAAATGAACCTTAGGTGTTACAAAAAAGTTGTGACATATATGCTGCTGGGTACTTAGCATCTCCCCTAACACTTGCGCCATTGTCGTATGTGTTTGTGCCGGGGACGGAAATAATACGGCAATAGTTACCATAAAATAATCTATTTGACGGTAGAACTACTGTGCAGGAACTAACGTTTCCTGCACACCATTCTGTCGTCAAATAACTGTTTAAGGAGAAAGAAATGTTTGAACTGACACGTAACGAATCAAAACTATTTGAACAGCTTATTAAGAAAAAGAAGGTTTATCCGGAAGGAATATATGATTTTACATTTGAAAATCAATTTATAGTTTATCATTATTCAAATAAGAGATATACTCACTACATAACAGTTGATAAGGAAACAGAACTAGCATCTGAGGTAAAATGTGTAAGGAATGGCACAATTTACGATGAGACAAATTATGTGGATCTAGTACCTAACCTTCTGTACTCGATTAAATATACAGGAGATAGCAGATATCTTACGAAAAAAGGAATGAGTGCTGAGGAGTTGATAAATTTTATTTTTAAAACTGTTTTACCCTATCACGGCTATACAGTGCGAGACGAACAGCTCAAGTTATCAATAGCAATGTATAATGGCTTTAAGGATCATAGGGTTTCTATCAATGAGGCCGAAGTAGGGACAGGAAAATCTTTGGCTTACCTTGTTGCAGGATTTTCAGCCAAACGATTTCTTCCTCATAGGGAAGGACCAATTACAATAACAACATCGAGTATTGAATTACAAAAGGCTCTTGTTGAAAGAGAAATCCCAAATCTTTCAAGTATGCTCCAACGATTTGGGATTATTAAACAACCGTTAACTGTCGTGCTAAGAAAAGGAAAGGAGCATTACCTTTGCCCGCGACGATATAGTTCATACTATGAGCAGATATCAAAAGTTAAAAAGTATAACTCCACAACACAAAGGCTGGAAGAAATTATCGATTCAGATGAGAAAATCATTGATCTTGATAAATTCGATTTACGACCTTCTATAAAAGAGAAGATATGTGTTAAAACATCTTGTAAAAAGTGCAAATTAAAAAGGTGTGATGATCTTGGTTGTGGATTTGCAGAATATATAGAAAGATCAAATAAAACCAAGTATGATTTTCTTGTTACAAATCATAACATGTATCTTATGTCATTAAAGATCATGAATGAAGGACATAAAGCTAAGCCTATGCTGCATACCGGTTCTTGTGTTGTAGTGGATGAGGCACATAAATTAAAACAGGCTGCCGAGGATATATTTGGTGAACGCCTCATTGAAAATTCTATTCCCGCTTATATTTCCGCTGTTAAACATTTATGTAAAAACGAACACATAATATCAAACTACAAAGATTTTATAGCAGAGATGGCTGAGATGAACCAAAAGTTTTTTCAGCATCTACGTACAAAGACCTTTGTGGAAGATTTTGAAAATGGAAGCAACACGATTATTGAGGTGGGGGTGATAGAACAAGAATATTTGAAGAATATCAAATATATTCTCCAGCGAATCGAAGATTTAAATGATGGGGGAGACGAAAACAATGAAGGACAAGCCGAGTCCATTTTGAATTCGATTGACAAATTACTTTGTGGGAATGAGGATATGTATTACTGGTTGGAAATGGATGAAAACAAAGTCATGTCATTGTGCTGTGCTCCGAAAAACATTTCCAAAACGATGTATCAATATATTTGGAACATTCCAGATCGCTCATACATCCTTACATCAGGAACGATGAGCGATGGAGTGAACTTTGATTTTTTTATGGCTGAAAATGGGATAGACAGACTTGAATCATTTAGGGTCAATACAACAACAACTGAATCTCCCTTCAATTATCAAAAAAATGCAAGGTTATATATATCTAAAGATATGCCTTTTCCTGACAATGAAAGCGAGGAATACATAAAAAAACTCACGGAAAATATTGTGAAGTTAGTGAATGCAACACACGGACACACCGTGGTTCTTTTTACATCATACAATGTTTTGAATTCTGTATTTGAGAGTGTAAAAGTTCAACTGAAAAATTTTGATCTTATCTGTATGACTCGGAGTAATAAAGGGGCTATCACAGATTTCAAAATATCCAATAATGCCGTGTTATTTGCATCGGGTGCAATGTGGGAAGGAGTTGACTGTGCTGGTGATTGCTTATCTTCAGTTATAATTACAAGATTGCCGTACCCGCTTCGAAATGCAACAATGGAGCAAAAGAAGGCACGTTGCAAGTCTACGCAAGAGTTTGTAAGAAAATATGCAGTTCCAGAGATGTTAATAAAACTTAGACAAGGTGTTGGCCGTTTGATAAGAACGGAGACTGATACGGGTCTTGTGTCCATTCTCGACTCAAGAGCATATGATGGAGCGAATGCTAGAAGAATTCAACATGTTTTGAGAAAGTATACTCGAGTGAAAGATTTCGATGAGATTGAGCAGTTTTTTAAAAAGGTAAAGTCTGCGAAATATTTTGACAAGGAAAACAAACAGGATAAAAAATAATTGTTGTTGATAAAGGAGAAAAATGAGAAAACGCAATATGTCAATCTTGATTCGTGTAAGTAATGACGAATTTGATTTAATAAACCAAAAGGCATCAAATGCACACAGTAATAGAAACGATTATATCATAAATATGATTATCGCACCAAAAAGAATCATCGGAGAGTCGCTCAAACCAGTCGTGCGGGAGTTAAAGCAACTCAGCAAGGTGCTAGAAAGCATATCATGTGAAACAGCCACAGAAAGCGAAAAATCGGCTATCATGTGGTCTGAGGCAATGATCAATAAGATATATCAGGAGGTTTATCATATTGCAAGAAAAGGAGTAACATGATGAATGAACTATCTGCTGCTTCCAATACCATTTTTCGAAATTACCCCGATGTGATAACTCTTTCGGAACTGTCGGAATTATTAAATATCAGCACGAAGCTGGCAGCGAAACTTCTAAAGGAAGAGAAAATATACTCTGTAAAAGTAGGTCGAGAATACCGCATAGCTAAGACTTCGGTTATGGCTTACGTAGGAGATAGTAGAGTCTCAAGAAAAAGATGTGTTGTAAATGTAACTTCGAACCCACACACCTTGACTTTGAGGAAATAGTGTGGTATTGTTTGTGCTAACAAATAAAGGAGGTAGCCATATGGCAAAAAAGAACGACTTTACACTGTATGGCAGTGTACAAGAAAAAAACGGAAGATTATACTTAACATACCGCCATTATGATCCCGTAAAAAAAGAAAGAAAAGTTAAGTGGGTTTCAATGGGTTTAACTACCGCTGACAAAAAGTCTGTAATCGAAAAGAAAAAGCGTCAAATGTTAGCAGAGTTGGAGGAAGAAGAACTAAGATGTATGGAAGGATACGACAATCCCGAATGCTATCCGTTGGTGAAGTTTTTGAGTGAATGGCTTGATAATGTGCATCGAAAGAAGATTCAAGCCTTAACTTACGATGGATACAAAAAACTTATCGATGGAAAAATAAGTGATTATTTCGGGCACAAAACTACGTTGGATGATTGTACCCCTAAAGCAATTCATAACTTCTACGAGTCGCTACGAGAAAGTGGTGCAACGGAGCGTACCGTCCTTCATTATCATAACCTACTGCATGTGGCGTTCGAGTATGCTGTAAAACAAGAAATCTTCGAAATAAACCCTATGGTTAAAGTGGATCGTCCGCAACCGAAGAAATATGTCGGAAAATTCTATACACCCGAAGAAGTTCAAACGCTACTTGCCTTTGCAGAGGATGATACTATTTATATACCCATTGTAATGGCTGCTTACTATGGATTACGAAGAAGCGAAATAGTAGGATTGTCATGGGATTGTATAGACTTCGACACAAATGAAATTCACATCATACAAAAAGCCTATGAGGAATCAAATGAAATTGAAGGTGCTCCCCATAGTGTACAGATATCTGAACAATTAAAAAATAACAGTTCACGAAGAACACTCCCATTACTTCCGGAAGTGCGCGATATACTAATCGCTCACAAGGCTAAACAAGAAAGACAACGAAAAGAATTTAGAAACGGTTACAAAAAAGACAATCTAAATATGATTTGTCTCACCCCTGTAGGAGAACTAATTAAACCCAATTATGTGACCACTCACTTTCCCAAACTGCTCGGAAAATACGGATTACGACAAATAAGATTCCACGACTTGAGACACACATGTGCTTCGATGATGCTAAGCCAGAATATTCATATGAAAGTTATACAAACGTGGCTTGGACACAGCAACATGAGCACAACCGCCGACATATACTCACACTTGGAATCTAAGTCGAAAATAGAAGCAGGCAATGTCATAAACACATTGCTTTCCGTAGAAAGAGAGGGATAAGATAATGAGAAAAGCCGACGAGATATCCTTGGAAGAACTGTATCAAATACTCCATGTAAGCAAACGAAAGGTTACTTGGATGTTAGAACATGGTATCATACCATGCAGGAAACGTGAAACAGCGACCCACAAGTACGCCATAAAACTTGAAGACGTACTTGAATATCTAAAAAAAGACAAAATAGAAAGGGACAAGGATATTCCCGTCGGAATATTCTCATCAAAATCTCCCTGTAAAAAACGAAGCAATGTAATCATACTATCCCCAGAGGAAAAGATTGCATTACAAGCGTTTATCGAAATCGAGTGGTTCTCATTGCCGGATGTACTTACAGTAAAACAAGCCTCAGAAGCAACTGGTTATTGCCAATCAACGATATATAGGTTAATACGAACTCAACCAATTTACTCTGCAGTAGTAGGAACAAAAACAGTAGTATCGAAGAAATCCTTAATAAAGTATTTCAGTACCGACTCAGCTACATTAACCTTTCCTAAAAGCGATTGGCACAAAACCATATTAACGAACTTCAAAGAAGATTCGAACTCAGCATCTGCAAAACAAGCAATAAAATGCGAAGATGCATAGATCGTTAAATAATAAGAAATAAAGCAAATAGAGAAAAGCCAAACGGACACTTGAATAGTTCAAATGTCCGTTTGGCTTTTCTTTAGGTTCGAAAGAAAAGAGAAATCCCCTTGCAAATCATTGATCTGCAAGGGGTATAAATGGCGGAGGGTGTGAGATTCGAACTCACGTGTCCAAAGGACAAATGGTTTTCAAGACCACCTCGTTATGACCGCTTCGATAACCCTCCGTAAAAAACGGTATTAAGTTAGAAAATGAAAAGTGTTAGAAAAGCTGTTAGAAAAATCAAAAAATCAAATGGAAGAAATCGGCGAAAAGTCAGTATTTACAAGGCTTTCCGAGAGGTTTGAAATTTTCAAACCTAACGGTTTTCAAGACCGCCTCGTTATGACCACTTCGATATCCCTCCGTAAATATGATGCAACAGTGTGCATCATATTTACGGAGCTCTATGAGATGCGGCTCGGCGAACTCTGTTCGTCGAATCCACTTCGCATACCCCACTCGGAGATCGACAAGCTTGCTTGTCAGGCGTAGAGTGTGGGTATTCTCGCCACAGGCGAGATAACCCTCCGTGATGCATACTGTACATATTTGGTTTTAGCAACAGCGTGCATCATATTTACGGAGATCCTTCGCCACAGGCGAGAAACATTCCGTGATGCATACTGTACATTTTTAAATTTTATGTCAACGCCATATATTTTACCATAATATTTTTTTATTGTCAAGGCTTTTTGAAAAATTGTAAATAACAATATTGAAAAAATAAAATTTCCCAAAATTTATAGATCAAATTAATCAAACCGTCGGTTTACCGAAATAAGCCGACGGTTTTGATCGCTTTTTATTTATTACTCAAAGTCTACAACGACCTTGGAAACTCTGGGAGTTCCGCAACCGCATTTAGCACAAAGAGACAGTCTATACTGCATCTTACCTTCAACAGAGAATTTCTCGCCTGCTTCGACCTTTTTCCACTCAGCAGTTTCAAGACACTTATCGCAAGCGCCTGTGCGGTACTCGAGCTCGAGCCAAGAGGTGCTTATAAATTCTGCCTCGTAGGTAATAGAAGCGGTGGAGGAGGGAACATCGTATGCTTCGGATACGTAATATTCTCTGTCACCTCTATCCATAAGGTTTCCTGGGTCAACGCTTGACATTCCGTGAGGTCCTACTGTGGGAACCTCTGTTCTGTTGAGGTCATTAAGTCCGTCAGGACCGCCCCAATAGATGTAAGAGGTGGTTCTGTGGTCACCCTCGTCCTTATGGGACGCAACTGCCAGGTCGCAGTATCCGTCACCATTGAAGTCACCTGCAAAGCATCCGCTTCCGGAGTGATTATAGAGCATCTGACGTCTGTTTACGCTGAAGTGACCGTTATCGTTGAGGTAAACATAGCTCATAAGGTCTCTGCGGCGTCCGTTGTTATAGGAAGTAGCATAGATATCGAGCCAGCCGTTGCCGTTGAAGTCACCGACAGTAACAGAGTTTGCAGCGAATGCGGGAAGTACCGTCTTTCTGTGCTCTACGTATCCGTCAGGACCGCCCCAATAGATTATGATGTTAGTCTCATGGCGGAAGGGCTTGAAGGGATTGTAGTGACAGCCGAGGATAAGATCGGGATATCCGTTCTTGTTAAGGTCTGCAACAGTTGCGCAGATAGCGCCCTCGGCATTGAGTTTCGTGCTTCTTTCAAGGGAGAAGCCATCGGGGCCGTTCCAGAGAATGTAGCCGTAACCGGAGCCGATGACGGATACGAATACGTCAAGCCAACCGTCGCCGTTAAAGTCTGCGGCGAAGTTCCATCTCATGTGACCGAATTCATTATTGAGAGCAACCTCCTCGTCGCTGAATGCACCCTCTCCTGGGCCCCATCCGATGATGTCGGCTTTTGGACGGTATGAGTCGTCGGGGTTAGGTCCGAATACGACTCTATCCATATTATCCTCGCTGTATCCGTCGGGACCACCACGGAGGATACGGACTTCTCGGTTTGCGATACCGCCTGTAACTATATCAAGGTAACCGTTGTGGTTGAAGTCACCGATAGCAGAACCGTGGTTTCTGATGGTGGGGATAACTGTCATGTTGTTCTTATCAAATCCCTCGGGGCCGTTCCAATAGAGGTATGTACCGGGTTCCTCGCGAGTCCAGTTTTCGTTACAGTTAGAAACGAGAGCATCGGGATAACCGTCGTCGTTGAAGTCGATGGGACGGAGGTCGATAGCCGAAACACCGGGAAGTCTGATGGAGCGATCGGGGCGGTAGCCGTCCTTATCTCCGAGGAAGAATGCGACCTCTTCCGTACCTCTGAAGCATCCGCTTTCGTGCTGTATGGTTACCATTCCGTAGGCATCCTTACCGTCAAAGTGACCGAAGAGAACTCTGGGGCAATCCTCGGACATTACTTCTTTCTTGGAAGCGATAGTTCTGCCGTCGAATGTAATGAGGAGAATGGGGAAGTCGAGATACATATGGTTACCGCTCTGAGCTACTGCAAGGGTCAGCTTGCCGTCGAGTGTGACAGTTGTAGCAGAACGTGCGCTCTGAGTCGTGAACTTGAGAACGTCCTCACCGAACTTTCCGTCCTTGTTCCAAAGAACGTGTGCGTCGTCGGTGTTGTCTCTGTTCTCTGAGCAGAGGATAAGAATATCGTCCTGTCCGTCACCGTCAAAGTCTGCCGCGACAGCATATCTAGGGTGATTGCAAGCGTAGGAGAAAGCGAGAGTGAATTTTCCGTCTGCGTAGGTATAGAATTCAGCCTCTGTCTTGCCACCACGGAAGAGATATGTAGTACCATTTACAGACATAACGCAGGTCTTCCAGTCCTCGTATACGTGTCTTCTGCCAGCGGTTGAAGTAGAGATAACGTTATGGATCTCGTCGGACTTTACGAATACGTCGACCGCGTCAGCCTTGATGCCGTCAGCAGAGCCCCAATATACAGCAGAGGAGCCGTTGCCGAGCTTTACGTATATGTCGTCGTATCCGTCGCCGTTGATGTCAGCTGTAAATACTGTCTCGATTCCCTCGTCGCACTTTATTTCATAGTATGTTCCGTGGTGGAAGCCTCTGTCGTTTTGAGTGAATATCTTGAGAACGCCGTTGCAAAGGAAGCAAATATCCTTTTTGCCATTTGCATTGTAATCACCAACAGTAATTCCGATAGCATCGGGAGCATAAAGGGTGGATTTGTAGTCTTCGGTAAGACCGAATTCAGATCCATAGTAGATAATTGCCTCATTGTCAGCATGCGTACCGTTGTTCTGACATGCAATAATAAGGTCATCATAGCCGTCTCCGTTAAGGTCACAGACAAAACCGTCGTATGCGCCGTTTGTTGGAAGAAGGGTGAATTTTGAAAGGTCCGAAAGGTCTGTATATACCTTTACGGGCTGACGCTCACGAAGATTGTGTGAGTTGGCGTAGGGAATATCGGGATATCCGTTTGCGTCTACGTCAAAGTTATGTATTCTCTGAAGAATACCTTTTTTGGAAACGTAAATATTCTGACCGCCGTTTCCAAATGTTCCTTTGCGGAAGGACTCGAAGCCTTCCTTGATCCATTTGCTCATTTTTAAAATTTCCTTTCCTGCCTCGTATATGAGAGCTTTTCTAAAAATGTGTCAATAAATTATAGGTCTTAAAATATACCCATACAGTTTAATTATATCATAGTTTAAATGTAAAATCAAGGATATTTGAGTGTTTTATATAATTTTTCTCCAAAAAATTCCGCCGACAAAAAACACCTTTTATGATTAAACGGCAGATATATGAGGCAAAAATAATATCAAGGAATATCCTCTAAAAAAAGGAAAGGAGAAAATAAATGAAATGAGTGTAAGGAGAGGAGATATTTATTATGCCGACTTAAGCCCCGTGGTAGGCTCGGAGCAGGGAGGACTCAGACCTGTACTGATAATTCAGAATGACGTGGGAAACAGATACAGTCCTACGGTTATCGCCGCAGCAATAACTTCGAGAATGAGTAAAACTCATCTTCCCACACATATAGATATTTATGCGGACAAGGTGGGAATTGCAAAGGATTCTGTCGTTCTGCTTGAACAGGTACGTACGCTTGATAAGAAAAGACTTAAGGAAAAAATGGGACATCTTGACGATAGCCTTATGAATAAGGTCAATAATGCAATCGCCGTAAGCTTTGGTCTTGATGGCGGTCAGGGTGAAAATATAGAGGGAATAGGATAACAATTAACCGAAATTTTTCTGAAATTCTTAAAAAATGTAACAAAATAGTGGTAAAATATATCTTGTTAAAATACTCAAAGGAGCAATATACATGAAATACACTGCAAGGTATACTACCCGCTGGCATGACACTGACGCATTCAGAAGAGTAAGACCGACACAGCTGCTCGTATATATGCAGGAGACGTCAAACCGTCATATCAAGAGCCTTGGGTGCTCGCTTGACGAGTTGAGGGATCAAAAGAAGTTGGCATTTATACTCAGCAAAATACGGTTGGCTATATATGAGCCCTTGTATATGGGTGAGGATATTTCTGTTGAGACGTGGACTTATGAGACTCACGGGATAGGCACAGGACGTTTTTATCGCATACTGAAGGACGAAAAAACGGTGGCAGAAGCAGATACGACGTGGGCATTGGTTGATATTGAACACGGAGGTCTCGTTCACGTGGACAGTTGCGGATACCCATTTGAACACGAGGAAGTGCCGACGGTAGAAATTCCAAATCGCATGAAAGTACCGAAAGAGGGGAGCTTTGAAGAGATCGACAAGAGAAGGATAGTATACTCAGACCTGGATTATAATATGCATATGAACAATACGAAGTATGCGGATATGCTTATGGACTATATTCCCATTGAAGAAACCGGAAGAGTCAAGGGATTTCTTTTGTCCTATCTGCGAGAGGCATCTTACGGTGACGTTTTAAGTATTCTCTCAAAGTGTGTGGGCGATAGCTTCTATTTTAAAACCGTTAATAAAGAGGGAAAGGTGTGCCTTGAGGCTCAGGTTTTGTTTGACAAAGAGCTTGAGGGGCACAACTGATCAGAGATCCGAGGAAATACTTTGCGGTAGCCTCGGATCTCTTATTTTTTTAAGTTTTTTGGTATTTCATGAAATGTTTACAAATAAACGGTTGTTTTTTTTTATAAAGTGCGATATTATAATAAAGATGTATAGCTGTGTTTTTGAGAGGTGAGAGTTTTTGTTCGGATACGTTAAGGTGAATAGCTCTGAACTCAAGGTAAGGGAATATGAGTTTTATAAGGGTACATATTGTGGACTTTGCAGAGCTATGGGTAAGTGTACGGGACAATGCTCACGAATGACACTTAACTATGATTTTGTATTTCTTTCTCTTGTTCGCATGGCGATAGAGGGAGAGGGGGCAGAATTCGAAAGAAAAAGATGTCTTGCCCACCCTCTGAAAAAAAGAAATTCCATGAAATCGAATCCACAGCTTGAGCTTTCGTCGGGGGCGGCGGCACTTCTTTCTTACCATAAGCTGAAGGACGACCTTGATG
Organism: Clostridia bacterium; assembly: GCA_017631085.1. Classification (GTDB taxonomy): domain Bacteria; phylum Bacillota; class Clostridia; order Oscillospirales; family CAG-272; genus HGM12713. The sequence continues at coordinate 8,450 of JAGBTY010000057.1, read as the reverse complement.
ATGAAAAGGGAGGTAAAAAGCTTCGCGCAAGACTTCTTATGCCATTTGCTTCACATAGCCGCAAGAAAGCCTTGAAGCGAGGACTTTCCGAGCTTGACGAAAAAATAGAGAGAGGACTGTTACGTCTTTCCGAGACCGAGAAAAGTCTTCTGCCAAGCGTTGATGTACCTGCTACTGTATTTGGAGAGATACTCGGGGAAATAATGAGCTACGGTATGGCTGAACGTGAGCGAAGAATAGCCTACGAGCTTGGTAAGCACGTTGGAAGATGGATATATATTGCAGATGCTCTTGACGACGCCCACGAGGATATTGAAAAGGGCAGGTATAACCCCTTTGTTCTTTTGTACGGCGGCAGGCTTCCGAATGAAACGGAGATGGAGGGTATAGGTCTGGCTCTTAAAAACGAGTTGTACGCGGTGGAGAGTGCCACAGACCTGATAGATCCCGCCACGCAACAGAACGAAGCGATAATGAATATAATAAAAAATATTATTTATATAGGAATGCCCGCAACGGTCGAAAAGATAATAGCGGGGAAAGAACGTAAAGAAAAAAATAAGAAAGGATATATCGAAGAAGATGAACGATCCTTATAAGATATTGGGAGTATCTCCCGATGCGTCGGACGACGAGATAAAAAAAGCATACAGAGAGCTTGCGAGAAAGTATCATCCCGATAAATACAGAGACAGTGACCTCTCCGATCTCGCAGAGGAAAAAATGAAAGAGGTCAACGCGGCTTACGAGGAGATAAAAAGGATCCGTGAGAGCGGAACAAGAAAAAATAACGGCGGTGGAAGATATGCGGGAAATACGTCCTCATCAGGTAACCCCAAGTATACCGAGATACGCCGATATATAAATTCGGGTAATGTTGGCAGGGCAGAGCAGATGCTCTATGAGATCCCTGATATTGACAGAGGCGCTGAATGGCAATTCCTCATGGGATGCGTTCAGATACGAAGAGGCAATTACGTAGACGCACAGCGTTATTTTGATACAGCGTGTTCAATGGATCCTCAAAACAGAGAGTACAGAGCCGCACAGGAAAATCTCCGAGCAAGAGCTAACGGTTACGGCGGCGGATACCAGACGTCAAGCGGTGGTTGCTCGGGCTGTGACGTATGTTCCGGACTTCTTTGCGCAGACTGCTGCTGCGAGTGCTGCGGAGGCGACCTTATCTCCTGTTGTTAACGATTATAAAAAGCCAAATGATCTGAAGGAAGGTGGATCTCACGAAAAGAGAAAAACATACGAGACAACTTGCCGTTTGTGCTATGTTATCGGCACTTGGCGTAGTTTTGTTATATATGGGAGCTTTGATAGAGGTCATAGATATTTCCATGGCAGTGATCGCGTCTCTGCTTTGCGTATTCGCTGTTATTGAATACGGCGGAAGCGCTCCGTGGCTGGTCTTTGCGGTTACGGGAGTATTGTCTTTGCTTCTGTCCCCGAGAACACCGTCTATGATGTACGTGGTCTTTTTCGGATACTATCCTATACTTAAGGAAAAGCTTGAGGCAAAGGGTAAGAAAATCTCTTGGATATTTAAAGAGGTAATTTTCAACGTAGCTCTCGTTATAATGCTCGTTTTGCTGAAGACCCTGTTTATGACAACAGCGGATATTCCCATAGAGCTTGTAGTTATTGCCGTGGTACTTGCCGAGCTTGTTTTCGTGCTCTACGACTTTGCGCTGACGAGACTGATAAGCCTTTATATATTCAAGATAAGAAGCAGACTTAAGATAAAGAAGTAAAAAGGTGGGAGTTTATCTCCCGCCTTTTATTGTATCCCTTCCGCCGTAAACGAGGGGTTATCCGATATTTTTGAGGAACATCTATATTTGATTGTAGGGGACGACGTCCTCGGCGTCCCGCAAAAAAACAACGGATAACCTCACATTTATGACGGGCGATTCATGAATCGCCCCTACGATCAACGAGGGAAAATCCGTAAATTTCACGGCAACCGATAAATAACAAAACGCCTGTAGGGGAGGCGTTTCGCCTCCCTCAAAAAACAAAAATTTCACCACATAACACCGTAGGGGCGATTCACGAATCGCCCGAAAAAAGCAAAATTTCCACCCTGCCACCGTAGGGGATGCGTTTCGCCTACCGTTTCACAATAAAAAGCTGCATCAAGCGCTTTAGTGCTTGATGCAGTTTTTTGATACAATATTTTGTTTTCTCAACATTCATGTGCCTGTTCAAATTCAAGGGCATGTTCGGCGCAGAAGTCTTTGACTATTTCCGACTCACAGAAATATTCTCTGACGCCACCGATAGATTGATAGGTTTCATGTCCTTTACCCGCAAGGAGTATTATGTCTCCCTTTTTAGAGTGGGAAAGGGCGTATTCAATAGCTTTTTTTCTGTCGGCAATTGCAATGTAAGGACAAGTGCCGATAGTAAAGTATGAGGCTATTTCCCCTATGATCGCTGTTGGAGATTCGTTGTCGGGATTGTCCGAGGTGAGTATACAGAAATCTGCGTCTCTCGATGCTACAAGACCAAGCTCCGCGCGTCTCATCTTCGTTCTTCCGCCCACCGATCCGAAAAGACAGATAAGACGGGTAGGATCGTATACGCGGAGCGCCTGAAGCGCTGCTTTGAGGCTTACTCCGTTATGGGCATAGTCGATCACAACTGTCGCTCCGTTCGGTATCTCTATGGTCTCAAATCTTCCTTTTATTTTAACGTGACGCATGGTCTTTGTTATTTTACCTGCGGAAAGGCCGAGGCAGTTACATACCGCAATAGCGGTAAGTGCATTGTATACACTGAACTCACCCGGGAAAGAAAGGGCAACGGGGAAGGTGCTGTCCCCTGCGGTACATTCAAAGCTTACGCCTATGTTGTCGGGAGAACGGAAGTAGGTTATATTCTGAGCCTTATAGTCCGAATCTTTTTCTAAAGATATTCCTATCTTTTTACACCTGTTTCCGCTCGTCATTTCAGCAGAATGTCCATCGTCCGCGTTATAAACGATATATTCCGCGCCGTAATCGGTAAACAGAGAATGCTTACAGTTTTTGTAGTCCTCGAAATCGGGATGCTCAAATTCTCCGATATGGTCGGGGGATAGGTTGGTAAATACGCAGATCTTGAATTTTATTCCATGGACTCTTGCCATCTTCAAGGCTTGTGAGGAGACCTCCATTACCACCGTCTTCACTCCGCTGTCATACATCTCGCGCATATATTTGTGCAGGTCGTAGCTTTCGGGAGTGGTGTTGAGTGTCTCAACTGTGTTACCGAGGAAGCTTATGCCGTTTGAGCCGATATAACCCGTAGGCAATCCGCTTTCATTGAGAATGTTGTATATAAGCAGAGATGACGTTGTCTTTCCTTTAGTTCCCGTTATGCCGATAACAGTCATTTCCTTTGCGGGATAGGCGAAAAAGTGGGCGGAGAGCTTCGCAAGCGCTACTCTCGTGTCAGACGTGACGATAACGAACGCATCGTCGGGAAGTGAAAGGGGGTGCTCTGTCACGAATATACGGCAGGAGAGAGAATATGCGGAGCGCGCAAAGTCGTGTCCGTCAGCGAGAGAGCCCGATATACATACGAACATTGAGCCCTCTGTTGCTTTTCTTGAATCTGAGCACAGAGATGCGACGTCTGTTTTTTCGGGATCGAGCCCCGAACGGTTTATTATTTCTTTGTAGTCAATGACGTTTAAAAGTTCTTTAAGAAGCATATCATTACCGCCTTTATATCAACTTAAATTCTTGAAGCTTTTTTGGGAAATTTATAGGCTCTTTACCGCAAAGCCTTATGGCAGACGCGGCAAGGACCTCAAGGGAATCTATATAGAGATCCGTTTGAAATTCACTGAAATTTTTTCTGATAAGCGAGAGCTCGGTGCAACCGAGGATAAGTGCTTCAGCTCCCCGTGCTTTGAGTGCGTCCGAAAGGGAAACAAGCTTTTGTATATCGGGCGGAAGTCCTCGTTTTATATGATCGTATATGGTTTCCGAAACTGTCGCTTGTTCCTCAGGCGTGAGAGATACGTGGGATATGCCTGCCATTTCGAGAAGTCGGTCGTATGAGCCCGATCGTACCGTTCCCTCTGTCGCAAGCACCGCGACACTTTTGATATCGGAATATTTACAAAATCTTACTGTCTGGAATATAATATTTATTATTGGTACGGGGGAAGCAATACTTATGTTTTCATAAAAGAAATGCGCAGTGTTACAAGGAATGGCAATAACATCTGCTCCTGCCCCCACAAGCTTTGAGACCTCACCGAGCATATATGGAGTCGGGTCTTTATATGATGTGCCCAGGATAAATTCTGTTCTGTCGGGTGTTTCTGCAAGAGATGAAAGCAAAATATTCAAATGCTCCTGATCCCTTTCGGCTTTGGTGTGGGTGGTCAAGAGCTCGTAGAAATAAACGCTTGACATTGGACCGAGCCCACCAAGTATACCGAGTGTTTTATTCATATGAGGCGACTCCGTCCTTTCGTGCAAAATTATACATATATCATTATAGCATAGCTTTTTCTATTTGTCAAACGGTTGTTTGACAATATAGGCAAAATTTAAAAATCTATTGAAAAAAATGCAATAATGGAGTATAATGTCAGTGAAAACGTATATTTTATCTTTTGTATTGGGAGAATAATTGACAGGTGAGAAAAAACAAGATATTAAAGCTGTTTTATAAGATACCTACAATAAAGACCGAAAGGCTTGTTTTAAGAGGCCTCAGGGAAGAGGACTCTTCGGATATGTATGAATATGCAGGAGAGCTTCCTGTGACCGAGTTTCTTCTGTGGTCGCCTCACGAGAGTGAAAAATTCACAAGAAGTTATCTGAAAAGTATTGAGGCAAGATACCGACTCGGTGATTTTTTTGATTGGGCGGTCACCCTGTCCGATAGCGGAAAAATGATAGGTACGTGTGGGTTTACCTCTATTGACTTCAAAAATAACAGCGCGGAGATAGGTTACGTTATAAATCCTAAATATCACGGAATGGGGTATGGGTTTGAAGCGGCAAGGAGGATAGTGGATTTTGGGTTTTCCGAGCTTGAGCTTCATAGGATCGAGGCAAAATTTATGCAAGGGAACGAGCGTTCGCTGCGCGTTATGCAGAAGCTGGGCATGGAATTTGAGGGCTATAAAAAGGATCTGATGCTCGTAAAAGGAGAATATAAGACCATCGGAAGCTGTGGGCTCTTAAGGGATGATTATATGTTAAAAAAAGAAAAGGAAAACAAAGACCAACAGGCATAAACGGTTGACAAATTCTGAAAAAGGGGTTATAATTTAGTTTACTTAATTCAGAACGATAATGTCTTTGAGACAAAAATATTATTTGGAGGAAGAAAGATGGTTTCTTTGATCTTTGCATTAGCCATATTCGCGTTTATTGCTCTTGCGGGTTTTTACGGCTATAAAAAAGGCCATAAATTCATATGGCATTATTCACTTGCTAAAGTGGTACTGTTTTTAGTATCGGCAATAGTATCGGTCATTCTTGCCAAGCTTTTGAGCAAGCTGATCGTGAACCCGATCGTCAGCGCTATGCCGACAGACACGGTGGGAGGCATGTCTGATATCGTTTCCGCACTTATTTTGATGATAATTACTCCTTTTGTTTTCTACCCTGTGTTTGTAATAATTAAGGTAATAGCGTACAGATTTATAAGCATGCTTGCAGGTCTTATCGTAAAGCTGTTCAAACATGAGGATAAGCTTAACGACGTAAGCGATTTTGAGGGTAAGAAGCGCCAGAAGAATATGATGAGATTCAGGGCGGACGGACCAAATGTTCTTGGAGGAGCTATTGGCGCTGTTTGCAGTATTCTCGTTCTTTGCGCATTTTTTGCTCCCATGGTCGGAACGTTTTATGTTGTTGACGGCGCCCTAAACGTAGTCGAGGCAATAACGCCCGAAGAGAGTAAAGGAAACATGGAATCCTTGTTTGATACCACCGATGCTCTTTCAAACAACGCGGGCTCGATCACCGTAAGGATACTTGGCGGAGATATTATATATTCCTCTCTTTCTTCCACAAAAATAGACGGAGAAAGAGCTTCTCTCAAAAAAGAAATAGTATTCCTGAATGATATCGCAAAAGGAATAGGCGACATTTCAAGTGATAGTATCAGCGATAGTGAAAAGGCTGATAGCTTCAGGGGAATAACAGATCATATGGATGATTCGGTTATATTGCCGAGCTTTCTTTCGAGCTTTATATCCGAGGCAGCGGGAGAATGGAAAAACGGCAATGATTATATGGGCGTAAGCTTCCTTAGTGTCGAGGGTGAAGCATTTGAGAAGTTCTTTGAGGCTCTTGAAGAAAGCAACACACAGACTATAAAAGAGGATATGGGAACGATCATTAACGTTATTGCCATATCTCTTGAAGAGGGAATGTTTGGTTCAATGGCTGATGATCCTGCAGCAATATTCGAGAACGAGGAAGTTTCAAGTGATATTTTGTATGAAATATTGAAGAATGAAAGACTTTCTCCTCTTGCAGGTGGATTTACAAGCATGGGAATAGGAGTCATGGGTGATTCTCTTGAAATGCCCGCTAATAATGACGAGCTTTACGCAAGATTTATTTCGGGTGTAAGCGGCGCATATAATTCCTCTGTTGGAAATGGTGCGACCACTCTTCCGACAGATCTTGTAAGATCATTTGACAAGGGCGGAATAAGAATAAATACTCCTATCGCAGAAACCATTGCGGCAGATATGCAAAGCCGTTTTGGAAGCAATTATATATATGATATAGACGTACAGAATTATTTCATGGAAAATTCTGTAAAGGTAATAGTAGATTCCGAAGCGGGAAAGACAGAAAAAGCATATCTTGGAAACAAGGAGGAATTCCTCAGCTATACCGAAGCTCTTGTTGTAAGTGATGTAAAGCTTGATAGCTCCAATGTAACGTCACCCGAAGAGGAGGCGGATGATCTTGCCGCTGCCATTCATTCGGTTATCAATGTCATGGATATGACCGAGGACGAGGATTATGAGGCATATAACATGGTTGCAGAGCTTGGTCCGATCCTCGATTCCTTTGCAGCTACCGAAACAATAGGCAAGAAAAATGCAGAGTATCTTCTCGTACTCATTCTTCAGTCGGAAAATATAAGCAGTAACGTTGGTTTTAAGCTGTGTGAAGCTACAGATATAGCTGCTACAATAAACGAAGGAACGGATACCGATAGCTATACGGTCCTTATGAAATCCTTCTCGAGTACCGTTAAAGCAATAAGCGCCGCATCCTCTGACGAAAAGGATACGTCGGCGGCTGTACGAGAAATGATGGCAGACCTGACGCCTGCTTCCGCAAAAGCGATCCAGAAGACGTCAACTCCTGACATGGTAATGAATCACGGCGTATCAGAGCAGAGCTCAGTGCCCGTATCGGGAATGGTATCCCACATGTTTGGAAATCTTGGAGAAGCTAAGGCGAAGGGAATGAGCGACGAGCAGTATGAAAGGGAAGCGGATGCGGTTTCCGACCTTATGAACGTCGCAATGTCAGCTACGTCAAATGATGACAAGCCCGTATTCGGAAAGGGCGGCAACAGTAAAACGGGTATTACCGCTACCGAATACGTTTCCAGAGTTATGAACTCCGACGTAGTTTCCGATACAATGGTCCATACGGCGTATGACGGATCGGGAAATGAGGTAGATAATCCTCTTAACAGCGAGCGTAAGCTCAGTGAAGCAGAGACAACAGAGCTTGTTGGTGCTCTTAACGCAGAGTGGAATGCTTCAAGCGATAAGGAAAGCGACGAAAAGACACTCAAATCCATCGCATCTGTTTTGAATGTAAAGGTAGAGCTTACCGATTCAGGATTTGTTCTTGCAGAATGATCTTAAATACAAAAAAGACTTCGGTTTTTATGAACCGAAGTCTTTTTGTATCAAATTTGCGGGAGGAGACACCTCCTTCACGGCAAGACATATGCGGAAATTTTATTCTATTTCGGTAGGGGAGCGTCTTGGTGCTCCCGAAAAAAAAGGACAACCATTGTTTTTTCGGGCGATTCGTGAATCTCCCCTGCGGTGAGGGAAAAAATTTTGCCTTTTGTGACGGGACGCCGAGGACGTCGTCCCCTACGGTAAGAGGGGAAATTTTTTCGCATGCCTCTCGCCGTGAACGAGGGTCAACCATTATTTTTGCGGGCGATTCGTGAATCGCCCCTACGGTATTGTTGGGATTTTATGCAAAACGGCTATGTGTCATCCTGAGCATATTTCGCTTCGCTCAATGGCAAGAATTTATATTTCGCTTTGCGAAAAGAAATTCTTGCAGCCGAACGAAGTGAGGTGTGAAGGCTTTCGTAATAGAAAGAATATATAATATCATAGTGGCATAGTAGATTCCGACACTCCGTGTCGCCTTCCTTTCGTCAGGTTCGACTACGCAAACGATCCACAGGATCGTTTCCTCCGCTCAGAATGA
>JAGBTY010000056.1 GCA_017631085.1 Clostridia bacterium | reverse complement strand
GAAGGTGGCTCGGGCGAAGGTGGCTCCGGTGAAGGTGGCTCGGGTGAAGGCGGCTCGGGCGAAGGTGGCTCAGGTGAAGGTGGCTCGGGTGATACAGAAACTCCTGAGAAGAAAACGATAAAGCTTAAGCCCGTCCATACGATAGCTGAATACAGCGGAAAAACGATTTACGCCAGGGATGAGCTTGAACTTGATATTGTTTTGAGTGAGCTTCTGAATAAGAATTACACCTACACGGTGGACGTTATCGGTTCAAGAGTAGCCGTGGGAATAAGTTCCAGCATGATCGACCCAGAAAGCTTCGTGCTTTACGATCCTGACGGTAACGATGTTACCGATATGTTTGAGCTTGTCTTTGAGGAAGGAATTATTGAAGTTGTACGTCAGGTGTTGAAGATCTATATTTATCAAAAAAATATGGAATATACCTCCGAGGCGTTTACCTATAATAACGATGAGTTCCTTCTGACGCCCGATAATCCTGATGGAATTGAAATAGTTATGTCAAAGATTAATATTTCTATGACAAATGTTGGAGCTCCCATTACGTCGTCAATGATCAATGCGGATATAAATAGTTACCTTGAGTACAGAATATATCAAAACGGTGTTGACGTTACGGATGAATACCGTCTGATCGTAGCCGATTATCACTCAGGCGAGGATTACGATGTTCTTACCGTAAATCCCAGAAGATTTGAAATAACAACGGAGAGCGCCACGAAGCAATATGACGGTAAGCCCTTGATAAATCACAACTTCTTTGTGTCAAAGGGTTACATTGCGGAAGGTCATACGGTCGTTATCAATAACTTCTTGGGATCGCAGACATCAAAGGGAACGTCTCCCAATAACTTTGCTACGGGATCTGAGATAGATTCCTACCGACGTGGTAGCAAGGATACGTGGCAGGTTTTTGATAGCGAAGGAAACGATGTTACGTACAATTACGAGATGACCAAGTATTCATTTGGAAATCTTACCGTATATTAAAACACAAACAGCATGGGGCTATCATGTTAAGATAAAATAAATTATAAATGATAGCCCCAAAGGATAGTCTTATTTAAAGGAAGGGTCCGATTATGTCCGAAGACACTAAAAACAAGCTCTTTGCTGAAGATGTAGAAGAGAAAGAAAATATCGAAGGTGTAGCGGAAAATGCGATGAAAGAGGAAGTGACCGAAGGTATAGCGGAAAATGCGATGCAAGAGGAAGCAGTCGAAGGTATAGCGGAAAATGCGATGCAAGAGGAAGCGGTCGAAGGTATAGCGGAAAATGCGATGCAAGAGGAAGCGACCGAAGGTGTAGCGGAAAATGCGATGAAAGAGGAAGCGACCGAAGGTATAGCGGAAAATGCGATGCAAGAGGAAGTGACCGAAGGTGTAGCGGAAAATGCGATGAAAGAGGAAGCGACCGAAGGTGTAGCGAAAAATGCGATGCAAGAAGAAGTGACCGAAGGTATAGCGGAAAATGCGATACAAGAGGAAGCGACCGAAGCTGTAGTTGAACACGCGACAGGGGATAATACCTCCAAAAAACTCATAGATGATTTTTCACTGATGAAAAATGTTACTATAAGCGAGTGTGAATGTACGGTTGCGCAGACGGTTTCGCTTGCTTTTTCGAAGAAAATAGTGAATCGTTCCATCGTACTTGCAGTAGCTATACTTCTGTTTTCACTTATTTTTACTCCATTCGCCAAATATGATATGGAAACGTTGGGCCGTGATGATTCAATTACAATTGCGTTTTCTCCCAAAGACTGCGTTGAGCTTGCGGTCAGATCGGCTGTCTTTCTTGATGATGTATCAATTACAGAAACCGATATATATAAAAAGATGGTACTTGCACAGGAAGAAGGGGATCTCGAAGAGGAAGAGCTGGTCAAGAAAAATATAATGATATCGGCTATGAACAGGAACGCTCCTATGAGAGCAACAGTTCTTGTTGCTGCTGTCGTCTCTGTTATATACGCCATACTTTGCCTCATACTTTTATGCATTGCTATTAAGGATCTAATAATTGAATTGCTTTTGATAAAGAAAAAAGGTAAAGTAAAAAAGAGACATGCATCATATGCAATAATATGTATGATAGCATGCCTTGTACCCATTCTGATGTTTTCTTTTTCACAGGCATTCGATTTTGGAGTATACGGTGTTTATACCAAAGGATATGAAGGCTTTGCTAATGAACTTGCCTGGGGAGCGATTACTTGCGCTTGTTTTTCCGTTTTGAGTGCAATATTTGCGTGTGCTGTCAGCTTTTTTGAAATAGCCGAGCACGATACGAAGATATTTACGCGAGAAAGAATACGCGGAATTGTGTGTTGTATTTTACTTGTCATTCTTATTATATCTGTATTTTTGCCCATTATCAGTATTAATATATGGGATCAATATGGTGTTATCGATGAGTTGCATGTTAATATGCTAGATATTAGCGAAATGTCCAGTGCGGATAGGGCGCTTTACAGATCTATCCATAAGGAATATGGAGATAAGCTTTTTGAGAACCTTGAATTAAGCGAAGAGATCGCTGATGACAGCCTGGCTAAGACACTATTTCATTCGATCATATATGGAAGAAGCAATCCGGGAATATTAAGCATTTTTTGGATTCTTTCCGTCTGTGCAACGCTTATCATTTTAGGACTTTTGCTCTACAAGCTCATAAAGCATACCTTTTTTGGTAGCACACGTATGGGTGGAATAAGAACACTTAAAGTTCTTATGGTGATCAGCATTACCATTGATCTTTTTATGGCGTATATCTTTTTGGATCTTGCACAAAGATGCTTATATGGAAGAATGCTTAACATCATTGAAATCAAGTGGGGAGTCAGCTTTGCTCTTATGATCATATTTGCTATGGCGACTATCCTATGGCGGTTGAAGAAAAAGGAAAAGAAAAGCGGTCAAGTGCTGAAGAGTGAGTACGATGCTGCCGACGTGTCGTATGCGCCGTATGCTGTTGACGAGATCAAATAAGCAATAATGTATGAAAGATGAAAGTGTTCTTTATCCAAGCAGAAACGAACACATCATTTGGGGTTGAATTTTAGTATAAATCTCCTTGTTTTGCAGATACTAAAGGTACAATTTTGCAAATCAAGGAGATTTTTATATATGAAAGCAACAGGAATTGTGAGAAGAATAGACGATCTCGGGCGTGTGGTCATACCGAAAGAAATCAGAAGAACAATGAGAATTCGCGAGGGCGATCCTCTCGAGATATATACAGACAGAGAAGGGGAGGTAATATTCAAAAAATATTCTCCCATAGGAGAATTATCCTCCTTTGCCGCACAGTATGCGGAAACCTTATATAAGACCTGCGGGCTCGCCGTTATAATAAGCGACAGAGATGCCGTTATTGCCTCCGCAGGAGTATCTAAAAAGGAATATCTTGAAAGAAAGCTGTCTTCTGAAATGGAAGAGATCATTGAGAACAGAGGAATGTATTCCTACCGAAGCGACGGTATAAAGATCGCGCCTCTTGAAGATGGAGGCTCACATTTTGTAAGCACGGCTATGCCTATAATCTGCGAGGGAGACGTTATCGGTTGTGTTGCGTCTCTCGTCGAGAGCGAGGGAGACAGAGGCAGAGAAGGTGTCAGCGGTGACGTTGAAGCAAAGCTTATAATGACCGCAGCTAATTTTCTTGGAAAACAGCTTGAGAGCTGAGAGAGGGTTATAATAAATAGCGAAAAGCCTGACACCGAAAAATGTCAGGCTTTAAATCTTGTTTGTTTAATCGTTGTCTCTCTTTTTGTGAATGAGAGCCGAAAGCGCAAAGGTCGATACGAGAGCTATACCAATGCTACCCGAAATAGAGCCGCCGCAGCCCTTTGAACTGTTGGACGCGGGGGTGGTATCGGATTTGTCATTCGATTTGTCATTCGATTTGTCATTCGATTTGTCGTTTGAAGTATCATCAGAGGGCTTCTGCGTATCATTACCGTCGGCGTTGGTGCTGTCTTTTTCGTCTGTGTCATCTCCTTCAGTATCAACAAGCTTTTGAAGAACAGGAATTTCCTCTGTCAGCGTCTCACCGCACTCACAGAGCTTTTCTCTAAGTCCTGTTTCCTCATAGGTAGGCGCTTTGGTCTCTGTCCATTCGCCATATACGTGGTCGGGAAGCTTGTCGAGGGTCTCGGTCTTTGTCTCTCCGCAGTCTGTACAAGTAAATTTCTTAACACCCTTAGATGTGTGCGTGGGCTTTTCGGTTATGTCACCGTCATTCCATACGTGATCAGTATAAACGATGTCGCCGCATTCACAGGATTTCTTGTGCTGTTTATCATCATGCTTTTCCCATTCGCCATATATGTGG
>JAGBTY010000055.1 GCA_017631085.1 Clostridia bacterium | reverse complement strand
GTTGCTACCATGAAGCCTTCTTCTGCTTCTGCTGCAGAGGTAGTTCCAAGAGTAGCTATGACAGTCGCAAATACCATGATAAGTGCGAGCATCATTGCAAATGTCTTTTTCATAAGTTTTTCTCCTTATTAAATTATTTTTAGTTTTGCGGGATAATGATTTTCCTCGCTTATCTATACAGTAATTTATACACTTTTTTTGACTAAAAGTCAATATGTATTTACTCTTTTCGTTCATTCTACTAATATCACAATTGATTTTTAGTAAATATTTCACAAAGCAGAATGTCCCCTTTTTTGTCGTTAAAAAGAACCTATGTTATTGTTGCAATGTGTTTGTATTTTATCAAGCCAACAGTGACGATGTAAGTATTTTAAAGAAATGTAAATAAAAGTAAAAAAGTGTAAAAATATTCCAAAAAACGACAAAAACAAGCCCGATTTGATAAAAAAAACAGAAAAAATAAAAAAAATTGAAAGTATTTTTGAGAAATTTTCACTAAAGTATTGCAGAAAATTAAAAAGTGTTTTATAATAATAACACCGATGTGGGGGAAAGTGGTGCAAAATGGTTTCAAATACCACGGTTTTGGTAAGAATCCCCACGAAGCAGACAAAACGATTAAAGCTTACATATTATAATAGCCGTCATAAATCGGCGTGACGGCTAAAATACACCGAAAGGAGACAACACAAATGTTGCTTGGCGAATTCAGACACAGTCTTGATGCGAAGAACCGTCTTTTCATTCCATCAAAGCATAGGGAAGAGCTTATCGGCGGAAACGGAAATTTCGTCGTTGTAAAAAGCATAAGAGAAAGTTGTCTCCAGGTGTATTCCGAGGAGGAGTGGGCAGAATATATAGCTCCTATACAAAAAATGGAGAGAAAGGCTTCCGAATTTGCTCTTCGTGCTCTGACCAAGGATGCGGCTCAGGTCTCGCCTGATGCACAAGGAAGAATCGTACTTACACCTGCTCTTGTAAAGCATGCGGGTATCACAAAGGGTGCGGTTATAGTCGGATGCGGCAAATATGCTGAAATATGGGCAGAGGAAGCTTACGACGTAATGATAAGCGAGGAGAATCTTGACGACGTTAAGGCTCTTCTTGAATCATACGGCTTATGATGGAAGAGAGAAAACCGAAGGTGAATTTTTCTCACCGTTCGGTATTGCTTGACGAGTGTATTGAGGGGCTTGCGATAGACCCTGACGGAATATATATAGACGGAACGGCAGGTGGAGGAGGACACTCCTTCGAGATAGCCAGAAGACTTCGAGGTGGCAGACTTATTGCTATCGATCAGGACAGCGCGGCGATCGAGGCGGCAAGCGAGAGACTTGCTCCCCTTGGGGAAAGAGCGATAGTGGTAAGGAATAATTTCCGAAATCTTGCGGACGTTTGCGAGGAGCTTGGAATTTTCGAGATAGACGGACTTCTTCTCGATCTTGGTGTTTCTTCTTATCAGCTTGACACACCCGAGAGAGGATTTTCATATATGTCCGATGCAAGACTCGATATGCGAATGGACAAAAGGGCTGATAGATCGGCGTACGAGGTCGTAAACGAATACTCCGAGGAAAAACTCAAAAAAATACTTTATGAATACGGTGAGGAGAGATTTTCTCCCGCAATAGCTTCGGCTATAGTACGAGAGAGACAGAAAAAGCCTATTGAGACTACCGCAGAGCTTACAGACATAATAAAAAGAGCGATGCCCTCATATGCAAAAGAGGGAGGACATCACCCGGCGAAAAAAAGCTTTCAGGCTATAAGGATAGAGGTCAACAGTGAACTTGATGTAATAGAACCTGCTATCCGTTCAGCAGTAAGGCTTCTCAAAAAAGGAGGAAGGATAGCGATAATAACCTTCCATTCTCTTGAGGACAGAATAGTAAAGCAGACATTCGCATCACTTGCGGCGGGTTGCACCTGCCCCAGAGGATTGCCGATATGCGTTTGCGGCAACAAGCCGAGCTTGAAGCTCGTATCGAGAAAGGCAATATTGCCAACACCTATTGAGCTTGAAGAAAACCCAAGATCAAGAAGCGCCAAATTAAGAGTGGCAGAAAAGATATAGAAAAACAAGAATATTAAAATAAAGGATAGAAAATAAGGAGGAACGAGATGGCATTTGATCCTATCAACGAGTCATACGATCGCTGCATTGCAGAGCTTCGCGCAAGATACCACGGCAGAGGTGTCAGTGCGAATTTTAAAAACGAAGCCGAAAAAATAGCCGAAAAAGAAAACAAAGCTCTTTCAGAAGGAGCAGGCTCATACGTATTGTTTGACTCCCGTTCTATGATAGGAGACAGATACCGTAGCGGAGAGTATAACGGGTCAAAATATATGACGAGCGACGATTTCGTCAGATATTTCAAGAACCGCCGTTCCTTTTACAGTATGCAGAGTGTCCTGAATAACGCGACCGAAGCCAAAGCGGAGAGTGGCGCGAAGGCAGGTGTTCCTGCAAGACGGGGCAAAAGCAGAGGCGGCGAGCTTTCAGCCGACTCCGGAAAGGAGGGTCATTTAAGCACCCTTACGTCGGTAATAAAGGAGCTCGCACTTAAGTTCTTCCCAATTGAAGCAAAGGAAGGACGAATAGAAGGAAAGAGAATGAGACTTCCTGTGTCAGCAATGGCAGGGGTTGCAGTTTTTACACTTTCTTTAGGTCTTATAGTCAGCGGAAGCGTTATGATAGGCTCGGCATCGGGTGAGCTTGGGCGTGTAGAGAGTGAGATAACGTCACTCGAAGCAAGACAGGATGAGCTTCAAAGCGACCTTGACTTGAGATATGATATTAACGAGCTTGAGGCGGAAGCCAAGGAGCTTGGAATGGTAAAGCGAGAGTATGCCGACAACGTATACATTGAGGCAGAGGGCAACGAGGGAATAGTTGCTTATGACGACGCGGAGGAAGACAAGGATATCGGACTTGTGGCTCTGCTTTCGGGATTTGGAATAAAGCTTAACAAGTGAATAAATCACCATTCCGCTTCATATTTATAATTTTGAATTAAAAAACGAATTATGTCCGAAGCGATAAAGAGAAACGGAAGGAGAAGAAGATGACCGATAGACCGATTGGCAGCGGAGCACAAAAGCGCTCTACTTGGCTTTGCCTTATAATGTTTGCGGTATTTGCCTTTTTGCTTATCAGAATTTTTATAATTCAAACGGTCAACTTCGAAAAATATCAGAACAAGGTAATAGACCAGATGACCACCGAATCTGCGGTGGCGGCAAGCAGAGGAAAGATATACGACCGTAATGGAAGTCCACTTGCGACAAACGTTACGACATATCGTGTTTTTATTTCTCCTTCTGCCATACAGAGTTATCAGAATGAGCTCCCGGAAGATACGGATATTGATTATGCAACGCTTATTTCCACGGGGCTTTCTGAAATACTCGGCGTAAAATACGACGAGGTATACAAGCAAGCGACCAAGTATACGAAGTATCTCGACAGAACGATAAAGCGAGTTGTATATGAGGAGAAGGCAGACGAGGTCAGAGAGTTTATCGGGCAGCATGATCTTGAAAAAATGATATATCTTGAAGCGCAAAGCACAAGATATTATCCTAATGATTCTCTTGGTTGTCATATGATAGGCTTTACAAGCAGTGACGGAGTCGGACTTTACGGACTTGAGCTTGAATATGATAAGTATCTTAAGGGTACTGACGGATATTACATAATGGCAAGAGATTCTTACGGAAATCTCATGCCCTTTGATTACGCGAGCTACATTGATGCGGTGGACGGTTACGACCTTACCACCACGATAGATACGACGGTACAGAATTTTCTTGAAGAACAGATAGAGATGACCGTTACCGACCATGATGCCCAAAACCGTGCCTGCGGTATCGTTATGGACGTAAATACGGGCGCAATACTTGCTATGGCGACTAGCTCTCCGTTTGATCTTAACGATCCTTGGGGGCTTGATCCTGCATCTAAAAACGAACTGAAATACAGCGGATACGCCGAGGGAAGCGACGAATATAATGAACTGTCGCGTGACCTGCTTACGAAAATGTGGTCAAATAAGGCGGTGACAGAGAGCTATATTCCTGGATCGACATTTAAAATAATAACCACATCTATGGCTCTTGAGGAAAAGGTACTGTCGGTGACCGACGGACTTACCTGTAGCGGCTCAAAGGTTGTATCGGGAATAAGAGTTCATTGCTATAAAACAGAAGGACACGGACCTCTTACATTTACCGAGGGACTTCAGCACTCCTGCAACGTATGGTTCATGACGGCGGGAGAAAAAATAGGAAAAGAAAAATTCGCTGAATATTTCAGCGCATACGGATATACCGAAAAAACGGGAATAGACCTGCCCGGCGAAGGAAACAGTATATATCGTTCGGAGATGGATGATCTCGACCTTGCGATATATTCATTTGGACAGAACTTTAACGTAACACCCATGCAGCAGATATGTGCCGTATCGGCTGTTGCAAACGGCGGAGATCTTGTAACTCCATATATAGTTGAGAGAATAACCGACAAATCGGGCAACGTGATATTCAGTCACGAGACCGAGGTAAGACGTCAGGTCGTAAGCGAGGAGATATGTAATACTATTTCCTCAATGCTTGAAGAGGGCGTTTCGGGAGACGGCGGTGCTAAAAACGCATACGTTGCGGGTTACAGAGTAGCCGCAAAAACGGGAACGTCGGAGAAAAAGGATGCAGGCAAAGAGGGAATGTATATATGCTCGACGGTTGCCTACGCACCTGCAGACGATCCACAGATAGCGATAATCATTATAGTTGACGAGCCGACCGAGGGTGTGCTTTACGGAAGCTCTGTGGCTGCCCCCTACGTGTCAGGAGCGCTTAAAAATATAATGCCGTATCTTGGTATTGAAGCAAAATACACCGAAAAAGAGCTTGAAAAGATGGCAGTAAAGGTCGGAAGATACACGGGAATGTCTCTTGAGAATGCCAAGGAAGCCATTTTGGACAGAGGACTTAAATATACAGTGGTCGGAAGTGGAGAGGTTGTAAAGAAGCAGCTTCCCGAATACGGCTCATATATAGAAAAGGTATCGGGCAATATAGTACTTTATATGGGGAATGCTGAACTGACAAATGATGTGACGGTCCCCAACATGACGGGAATGACCGCCGCGGCGGCAAACGGAACTCTTGTAAATCTTGGACTTAACATAAAAATAGAAGGAACAAACAATTATCTTTCGGGAACGGGCGCGAGAGTTTACTCGCAGTCAGTACCCGCAGGAACAAAGGTAGCGAAGGGAACGGTAGTAACCGTTACGTTTCGTTACACGGACGAGGACGACGAGACCGATTATATCAGGTAGCGGTGATCTTCCAAGGATGTTAAAAAAATAACGTCTTGGAGGAGAGAATATGCTTCTTGGTAAGCTTTTGGGAGCGGCGGATATCCTTTGTCCAAAAGAATATGAAAATATTGAAGTCGATAATATAGTGACTGATTCGCGAAAGGCGACGATAGGAAGTGTTTTCGTCTGCCTTAAAGGACGGAGCGACGACGGTCACGCGCATATCGACGAAGCAATAAAGGCAGGAGCATCGGTTATAGTTGCCGAGAGGATGCGTGACGAATGTGTGGGTGGTGCCGCGATCATTTATTGTGATAACACGAGGCATGCAATTTCACGGCTCTATAACTATCGCTTCGGTGAACCGACGAAAAAAATGAAGATGGTCGGAGTTACGGGAACTAACGGTAAAACGTCGGTTACAGAGATGCTTCGGTGGATATTTTTTAAGTCGGGATACAAGGCGGGTTCGATAGGAACACTTGGCTCTTTTCTTGGAAATGAGAGATTATCCACTCATGTGAGCGGAATGACGACACCCGAACCCGAAGAGTTGTATCGCACTCTTTCTCTGATGGCAGAGGAGGGCGCAGAGATAGTATTTATGGAGGTAAGCTCCCACTCGCTTGTAGAGGGGAGAGTTGATGCCATAGAATTTGACACAGCAGTATTTACAAATCTTACGAGAGACCACTTGGACTTTCATAAGGATATAGAAGAATATTTTCTGGCAAAGCTCGAGCTTTTCAAAAAGAGCAGACGTGGAGTTGTAAACGTCGGAGCTGAATTTGGAAAGAGAGTTGTGTCAGAGGCTTTTTGCCCCATTTTTACTTGTAGTGATGGGGTAGAGGGGGATTTTCTCGCTGAAAATATAAAAATGAATGGCTCCGAAAGTGCCGAATACGATATGGTATGCAGTATCGACGGTTGCGAGCGGAGTAGGGTTTTTATCCCCATGGCAGGGAAATTTGCCATAATAAACTCACTTGAGGCTTTGGCTGTAGCGAAGCTTTTCGAGGTGGACACCCACAAAGCAATACTTGCTCTTTCCGAGTTCCAAGGAGTTTCGGGTAGAATGGAAAGGGTTGTCACTGATACGGACTCTGACCTTGACGTTTTTATAGATTACGCTCACACGCCCGACGCACTTGAGGGGACGCTTCGCAGTGCGAGAGAGTTCAGGCGGGACGGGCAGAAGATAACGCTTCTTTTCGGTTGCGGTGGCGACAGAGACCGAGGAAAAAGAAAAGAGATGGGCAGGATAGCATCAAGTCTTGCGGATCTTGTTATCGTTACCTCGGATAATCCGAGGAGCGAGGACAAAATGCAGATAATCTCGGATATACTTAAGGGCATAGATAAGGAAAAGCCATATACAGTGATTGCCGACAGAGAAACGGCAATAAAAACTGCTATAGAGTTTGCAAGGGAAGGTGAGATGGTCATACTTGCAGGCAAGGGGCACGAAAAATACGAAATAAATTCAGAGGGGAAACACTCCTTTGACGAATATATCATAGCCCTCGCATCAATGAAGCGAAGGTATGAGAAGCACAAAAAGGGATAAAATAAAAAAGGAAAAGATACAGTTCTTCGACGGGTGTCGGAAAGGGAGGTCAGCATGAAGGTTAACGTAGGATGTAATAGCTTGACGATGGCAGAGCTTGCGCGTATTTGCGGCGGTATACTTACCTGTGTCGGCGGCGACGGCTATCGTGATATTCATTTCAAAAACGTGTGTACCGATTCGAGAGAAACGGCAGACGGCTCTCTTTTTGTTGCTCTTGGCGGCGAAAAGGTAGACGGACACGACTATATCGGTGCGGCTCTCTCATCGGGAAGTGACTGTGTTCTTTGTGAGCGTATTCCCGAGGCATTTGCGGACAGAAAATACGTTGCAGTCGTTGTTGACGACTCTATAAAGGCAGTCGGAGAGCTTGCAAAGGCTTACGACCGACGCATAAATCACCGCAAGATAGCAGTTACCGGAAGCGTTGGAAAGACTACCACGAAGGAATTTGTAGCGGCAGTTCTTGCCGAAGCCTTTAAGGTACACAAGACAGAAGGAAACTATAACAGTAATATAGGTATGCCCCTATCTATGCTCTCCATGAGTGGTGATACCGAGGTGTCTGTGCTCGAAATGGGAATGAGCGGTGCGGGAGAAATAGAATATCTTTCAAAGATAGCGGAGCCCGATATAGCAATAGTAACGAATATTGGCTCGTCACACATGGGACATCTTGGAAGCCGCGAAAATATATTCAAGGCAAAGCTCGAGATAGTAAGCGGACTTAAGAGAGGCGGAACACTTCTTCTTAACGGCGACGACGATATGTTAAGAACATATAAAAACGACGAGATTGAGCCCATATTTGTAGGTATTGACTCGGAGGCGGATTTCAGAGCTGTAAATATCAGAGAAGGCTTTGGATTTACAATGTATGACGTCCGTATGGGTCACAGAATACTTAAAAACGTCATTATCCCGGCAATGGGAAAACATAACGTATATGCATCTCTCTTCGCGATAGCTGTAGCTGTCGGAATGTCTCTTGACGAGGATGTAATACTGAGAGGTCTTAAGAATTTCAAGCCTGTTGGCATGAGACAGAATATATACGGTCTCGGTGATATAACGGTCATAGAGGATTGCTATAACGCAAGTCCCGAATCTATGAGAGCGGCACTTGGTGTGCTTGGAACTCTCGGTAAGTTAAAGAGTGGAAGAATGGTAGCACTCCTTGGTGATATGTATGAGCTTGGAGAACAGAGCGACCGCTTCCATGAGTCAGTAGGTCTTGAATTTGCAAGAATTGGTGGCTCGGCTCTCTTTACCTTCGGTAGCTCTGCCGACGGAATTGCAGGCGGCGCATTGCTTGGAGGAATAAGCGGAGAGAACATATTCAGAAACGGAAATATTAAAGCCCCTGAAATTAGCGGAGAGATGCTGCTTCACTATCTTGGTAAGGGTGATATACTTCTCGTAAAGGCAAGTCGAGGAGCTGCGGCAGAGCGTGTTATCAGGTACTTAAAGGAAAACACAGACAGACTTTGCCGTCAATAATAAACAAAACGGAGCGCATCAATGTTTGAGAAGCTGATTATTGAATTTCTTGTCGTGGGAGTATCGTCGTTTGCTTTGACGGCGATACTTTCCCATTTTATAATACCCATACTTCGCGGAAAAAAGATAGGACAGTCTATCAGACCTGAAGGACCGTCATGGCATAGGACAAAGGAGGGTACTCCCACGATGGGAGGTATATGCTTTATCCTTGCAATTATGATAGTGCTGTCGGGTATTGCGATATACTATTTTATAAACAGTGAGCAGGGAGAGCTTATACCCTTGGCACTGACTATGTTTTTGGCAGTTCTTAACGGAATGATAGGCTTTGTTGACGATTACTGCAAGCTTATCAAAAAGCAGAACGAGGGACTGAAGCCATACCAGAAGCTTTTCCTTCAGGTGCTATGCGCCGCTCTTTATATTCTTGCGCTGAAGCTTCTCGGCTATATTGATACGGAATTGAGTATACCGTTCACCTCAAAAACAGTTGAGCTCGGTATTGTATATTACGTATTTGCCATGTTCCTTATAGTAGGAATGGTAAACAGCGCAAATCTTACAGACGGTATAGACGGTCTTGCAAGTAGTGTAACACTTGTGATTTCGGGATTTTTTGCATTTGTTGCATTTAATTTCTTAAACACGTCGCTAACTCTTATATCGGGTGCGCTCATAGGTGCACTTATTGGATTTTTGATATATAATATACACCCTGCAAAAGTATTTATGGGTGATACGGGCTCTCTGTTTCTCGGAGGGGCTGTAACGGGAGCTGCTTTTATTATAAATGAACCTGTAATAATTCTTATTGCGGGAAGCATATATGTTATAGAGGCTCTTTCGGTCATACTTCAAGTTGGAAGCTTTAAATTGAGAAACAAGAGAATATTTAAAATGGCACCTATTCACCACCACTTTGAAAAATGCGGTTGGAGTGAAGGACAAGTGGTCACCGTTTTTTCGGTATTTACGGTTCTTGCATGCGTTGTTGCATGGTTTGGACTCTGAAATAAAAATAATTGGAGGTAAGGGAAGATGGAAGATAAAGATCTTCGGATAGAGGAAGAGAATAACGATTTTCCCGAGCCTTTTGAGGAAAACACCGAAACAGTCGGTAGAGAAGATCTGCCCGAAGAGAGAACGGGAATTGGCGTTAAAATAAAGGACGGTATCAAGATAAGACGAGAAAACGCAGCCCAAAAAAGAGCTTATGACGATGTTATCTTTAAAGAACCATTGACACCTGCGCAGAAGGAAGAACCAAAGCCTCTTGTAAGAGGAAATATCGATGTATGGTTCTTACTTGCGACGATCGCTCTTATATGTATCGGTGCGGTGATGTCTTACAGTGCAAGTGCCGTATATGCGGAAAGAATGTATGATAATTCGGCGCATTTTCTGCAGAGGTACGTGATCTTCGCAATCATTTCAATCGCCGTGACAATACCGTTCGTTATATACGCAAGACCTTGGTTCTGGAGAATATTCGGAGCCGCTACATACGGAGTGTCCATACTTCTTCTGCTTCTTGTTATAGTAATAGGAACAGTGGGAGGAGGAGCACAGAGATGGATCGCTATAGGACCTGTAACCATTCAGCCTTCAGAGGTTGCAAAGCTTGGGGTTATAATGGCTCTCGCTCTTTTCATGCCCGAGCATGAAAAAGAGATAAACTCTACCCATAAATTTGGCGGAAACTTTAAATACGGTTTTTTCATTCCTATGTGTATCATAGGAGTTATATGTGCTCTTGTTGCTCTTGAGCGACACATATCGGGACTTATGATAATCGGTATCATCGGAGTTTTCGTTATGTATCTTGGCGGAACGAGGATAAAATGGCTTGCAACATTTTTAGGGGTTATAGCTGTTGCGGGAGTTTTTTTGGTTCTTGTTTCGGATTATGCACAGGAGCGAATGGCAATATGGTGGAATATCGAGGCAGCCGACCCGCTTGGCTCTGCATGGCAGACACTTCAAAGCCTTTATTCCATAGGATCGGGCGGATTTTTCGGACTCGGACTCGGTGCCAGCAGACAGAAATTCGGATACGTATCACAGCCGCAGAATGACTTTATCTTTGCGATAATTTGTGAGGAGCTCGGATTCGTTGGAGCTCTTGGAATAATACTTCTGTTCTGTATGCTCGTATGGCGCGGAGTAAAGATAGGTCAACGAGCTCCCGATAAATTTTCCGCACTTGTTGTGTGGGGAATAACCTTTAAGATAGCATTACAGACTGCAATGAATATTGCTGTTGTAACGAATACAATGCCGAACACCGGAATATCCCTGCCGTTTTTCAGTTCGGGAGGTACAGCACAGATGATACAGATATTCGAGGCGGGTATAATCCTTGCAATATCAAGATTTTCAACAGAGAAAAAATAATACTACTTTTGAGGAGGAAGCATGAGGGTTCTGATGACAGGCGGCGGAACGGGTGGACACGTATACCCCGCATTTGCCATAGCCGAAATAATAAAAGCAAATTATCCCGATTCGGAGATAGCCTTTGTCGGTACGGAAAAAGGAATAGAAAATTCGCTCGTGCCCAAGGAGGGGTATAAGCTTTATCATATAAAGATACAGGGTATCAGACGTTCTCTTTCTCCTTCTAACATAAAAACTGCATATTACGTAATGACCTCTCCATCGAGAGCAAAGAAGATAATAAAGGAATTTTCTCCCGATATCGTTATTGGTACGGGGGGATACGTGTGTTGGCCCCTGCTTCGTGCGGCGTCGTCAATGAATATACCTACACTTGTTCACGAATCAAACGCATTTCCCGGAGTTGCTGTTAGACAGCTTAAAACGCGAGTTGATGCGGTGCTTACAAATTTCGAGTCAACGGGAGAGCTTTTGGGAGACAATGCAAGAGTAATAAACGTAGGAAATCCGCTTCGCAGGTCATGCTCGGTAATAGATAAAGCAAGTGCAAGAAAGAAGCTGGGTATTCCCGACAGTATAAACACCGTAATACTTTCATTTGGCGGAAGCCTTGGCGCAGCAAGAGTAAATCAAGCAGCTATTGATGTAATGAAGGGTTTTGCGTCAGAGCGTGAGGACGTTATGCACTTTCATTCGGGTGGTAGCCGAGGATACGAAAACGCCAAGGTGCTCTTCGCGGGATATGGACTTGAAAGAAATGAAAGACTTGTAATGTCAAATTATCTATACGACATGCCTACCTATATGGCTGCGGCAGATATAGTGATATGCAGGGCGGGAGCGATGACTCTCACAGAGCTTGCGGTAATGGGCAAGGCGGCGATACTTATTCCTTCACCAAACGTTACAGACAATCATCAGTATAAAAATGCGAAGCAGCTCCAAGACGGAAACGGTGCGGTGCTTATTGAGGAAAGTGAGCTTACGGCAGAGCTTATAGTTGGAAAGGTCAAGGAAATAGCCGATAATGATGCTTACAGACACTCGCTTGAGGAAAACGTCAGAAAATTTGCCAAAGAAGACGTTGAAAAAAGTATTTATAACGTAATAAAAGAACTGGTAGATAAAAAATAAAAAACGGAGGAGCTTATGCGACACTCAAAAGAAAAACGGCGAAATAGCATGAAAAATAAGATATTGCTTTTGCTGGTTTTGCTCGCGATGGTCGTATTGGCTCTTTTCTGTTTTGTAAGAGTGGCAAGAAGCTTTGCCAAAATAAGCAGTATGGATATTGACGGCGTATGCTCGTATAGTAGCGCAGAGCTTGCGGGGGCTGCCGGAATAAAGGTTGGCGACCGTATGTTTGCCTTTGACAAGAGTGACGCCGAGGAGGCAATACTTAAAGAATGTCCATACGTTAAAGAAGTGAATATATCGCGTTCACTATTTGGCGGACTTACGTTTGAAGTCACCGAGAAAGAACCCGTGTGGTATATAGAAATGTCGGAGAGCTTTTTTGTTCTGGACAGTGACCTGCGTGTTATAGAGGAAAATATATATGAGGACGGTCTCAAAGCAAGGGGAGTTACAAAGCTTATACTGCCAAAGGTAACAAGGCTCGTTGAGGGTGAGATCGTATCCTTTGGAGCTGACGAAAATGAGATAATCAAAAGCTGTGAGATAATAGTCGCGGTCAATTCTTCGGAAATGAAGAGCAGAATGTCGCTGCTTGATATCGAGAGCAGATTTGATATAAACGTAGTTCTTGACGGTACGTTTGAGGTTTATCTTGGTGACAATAAAGATATAGAAGCCAAATTTACAGCGATAAAAAATCTTCTTTTGAGCGATAAAGCAAGTGGAGCAGCGGGCGGAAAGATCGACGCATCAAATCCTGAAATGGTTTTTTTTGAAAGAGCATATGAATAGGTAACGGCATAAAAAGGCGAAATAGCTCATAAATGTAAAAATATAATTAACACTTTTAAAAAACTATTGAAAAAAAGTTTAAAATGTATTATTATATTATATGTAATAGACACCGAAAACGGAGGAAGCAGAAATGATATTTGAGCATGATGATAGCCGGGAATGTAACGTTTGTATAAAAATCGTTGGAGTTGGCGGCGGTGGAAATAACGCTGTAAACAGAATGATCTCTTCGGGAGTAAAAGGAGTCGATTTTATAACTGTCAATACAGACAAACAGGCGTTTCGCAACTCTCTTGCGCCTACACAGATAGTTATCGGCGAGAAGATAACCAAGGGATTTGGAGCGGGCGCTAATCCTTTAATAGGAGAGAGATCCGCAGAGGAATCGATTGAAGAAATAAAGAATATGCTCACAGGAGCAGATATGGTATTTATCACCGCAGGAATGGGCGGCGGAACGGGTACGGGAGCAGCTCCCGTTATTGCGAGAGTCGCGCAGGAAATGGATATTCTTACTGTGGGAGTCGTAACCAAGCCTTTTGCATTTGAGAGAAAGAAGAGAATGGATCAGGCTATTGCAGGTATTGCTGAGCTTAGTAAATACGTAGATTCTCTTATAGTTGTGCCCAACGAAAGACTAAAGCTCGTATCCGATAACCGTATAACTCTTGCCAACGCATTCTCCGAGGCGGACGACGTTCTTCGCAGAGCAGTTCAGAGCATAACCGAGCTCATAACAGCTACTGGATATATCAACCTTGATTTTGCCGACGTAACAAGCATTATGGCAGAATCGGGCCTTGCTCATATGGGTATTGGTAGCGCGACGGGCAAGGATAAAGCAGAGGAAGCAGCTAATATGGCAATCTCCAGTCCTCTCCTTGAAACGTCTATTAAGGGAGCAACGGGTGTTATTATCAGTATTACCGCATCTCCCGACATAGTTCTTGAGGATGTTGACGTTGCTTCTTCCATGATCTCCAGCCAGTGTAATCCCGACGCCCGTGTTATCTTCGGAGTTGCTTTCGATTCTTCTCTTGAGGACGAAATGAGAGTTACGATCATTGCCACAGGCTTTGAAAACGACGTAAACGGAGAAGCTCTTAATTATATGAATCCTTCGTCGGCTGCTGAAAATGACGGCGCAGCCAAGGCAGAGCCCAAGACGGCAAATGAAAAGAAACCGATCAAGGACGCAAGCTCACTTAACCTTGATGATCTCTTTTCAAATCTGTTCTAAATAACAGTTTATGCTTAACTAAATAATAAAAAATAACCGCAGTCTCAAAAAATGACTGCGGTTATCTATATTTTTTAAAAAAAATCAAAAATTTTACAAAAACCTATTGCAAAATTTCTAAAAATATATTATCATATATAGTGTAAGATAATAGTGTTCACCACAATATACAGTATATTGGTGAAAATACGGAAAGCAGAGGAATAAAAAATGTTGTTTGAGCATGACGAAAACAAAGAGTTTGGCATAAACATAAAGGTCATAGGTGTTGGCGGCGGCGGAAATAATGCTGTTAACAGAATGATGGCATACGGAGTTCAGGGTGTTGAGTTTATCGCAGTAAATACCGATAAGCAGGCGCTCAAGGCATCTACTGCACCTACACAGCTCGTTCTCGGAGAAAAGATAACCAACGGATTCGGAGCAGGCTCTAACCCCGAAATAGGTAAGAGAGCAGCAGATGAGGCAGCTCCCGAAATAAAGAAGCTTTTAGCAGGAGCTGACATGGTGTTCATCACCGCAGGAATGGGCGGCGGAACAGGAACAGGTGCTGCTCCCGTTGTTGCAAAGATAGCTATGGAAATGGAAATTCTTACTGTGGCTGTTGTAACAACTCCCTTTGGATTTGAGGGCAAAAAGAGACAGATCCAGGCTGAAGCGGGAATCAAGGAGCTTAGCCAGTACGTTGACTCGCTTATAGTTATTCCCAATGAAAGACTCAAGCTTGTTACAGATACAAGAATAACACTTGCCAACGCATTCTCTGAGGCAGACGACGTTCTTCGTCGCGGTGTTCAGAGTATATCCGACCTTATCAACGTTCCAGGATTTATCAATATCGACTTCGCAGACGTTACCGCTATTATTGCTGCATCCGGTGTTGCATACATGGGTGTTGGTAGCTCCACAGGTAAGGATAAGGCTGTGGCTGCCGCTAATATGGCTATCTCCAGTCCTCTCCTTGAGACCTCTATCAAGGGTGCGCGCGGCGTAATTATCAGCATTTCCGCATCTCCCGACGTTGGACTTGAGGACGTAGATCAGGCATGTACGATGATCGCAGATCAGTGTAATCCTGATGCAAGCGTTATTTGGGGTGTTGCATTCAACTCCGACCTTCAGGATGAGATGAGAATAACCATTATTGCCGCAGGCTTTGACAATGAAGCTGAAAGTGCAGCTGAAGTTGAAGCTAAAAAGATGGAAGAAGCAAAAAAAGCAAATGAGGGTATAGGAACTGTTCTTGATAGTTTCTTTAATTGATGTATGTAAAAAATTGCCCGACCTCAAAAAGAGGTCGGGCAATTTTGTAAGAAAAAAAGAACCGCAAAATGCCGTGGCTTATTAAGGACAGTTTTTAATAATATTTTTAAATAAAGAAAAAGGTGCTGAGTCAATTACTTTCTGAAAAGTTTTTGAATCAGCGCCCTTTGCTGTTTTTGGTGTTAGTTTAGTCGGTAAGCTTTTCGTCTTTCTTTTTATAGTGTTCCTATAAATAAAAGAATAAATAATACCTCCGACAAACGCACTTGGTTCTTGACAAGCATTGAATTTGTAGAAACAATTGTTAAAATTTCAACTCAAGTATATCCTGTTCTGTATATTCATTACTGAATTTAACATTATCTATCTTATAGGTATGCGGACGAACGACATACTTGGATAAAAGTCCGTCTTTGTCAATTTCAAGCACACGGTAGCCGGGAAGACAACGGATGTTATTCGGCTCACCTGAGTAAGAATAGTGTCCGGTATAAAGAATAGGCTTATTTCCGTTTTTCTCACCTGTATTGGCTATACCGGACTTATGATTATGACCGCAGAAAAGGCAGATGATCCGCTCATCTTTGCGAAGAAGCTCACAAAACTCTTGGCTTTCGGTATTTATATCGAACCAGTGAGCGCAAAGAATAACCTTTTTCTCGGGATACCTCGCCATAAGCTCCATTATATCTGTCACGTTTGCACCACAATATGTACCGTCACTATGCTCGGTAGGATCAAGATCCGCGCCAAAGGTGTCGGTCAATACGAAAAGAATGTCTCCGATAACGAGGTGATCTCTTCTTTGTTGCCCTGTCAATTCGTGCCAAAGCCTCTCACCATACTGCTCGTGATTTCCTGCGATCATTCGCACACTAACACCATCGGGTACGATTCTGTTAAGATAGTGTTCAACAAAAAGCTTTGCGTTGCTGATACCTTCGTTAATGTAAGTGCCTTTCGTATACCAGCCCCAATGATCAAGTGAATAATCTCCGAGAAGTAAAAGTACATCATACGGTTCTTTTTTATATTCAGCCGCAAGATCCTCACACAAAAGCTCAGCGATCTCCTCCGAAAATCTACCAAAATAATTGCCACAACGGTAGTGTATGTCTGACATTAAAATAATCTTGGTTTTTTTCCTCATAATTCTATTTCTCCTTTGTAGTTTAGTATTAATTCTATCGCAAAACAAGTCTGTCTTTTAAAAACGTTTTAACCGATAAACATTTCAGATCCCTTTTTTCATAGCATTTCTGTAAATAAAAAAATAAATAATACATCCAACAGCCGTACTCATTGGGAAACAGATAAATAGAAATGGTATCGTTTTGGATATAGGCCAAATCAACCACGCCCAGAGGCTTCTGATCAAAAATCCGCAAGTAATCCCAACCACCAAAACACTTTTCGCTCGTTTCAAGGAACGTACCGCATTCATAAAGACTTCCATAGCACAGGTAATAAAGTTTGTAAGACAGATCAGTATCAATCGTCCTTTGGTAAGTGATATGATTGCTTCGCTATCCGTAAAAATACCGATCAAAACATCTGAAAAGGCAACCACAAAAATACCTATAAGCATGGAAAGTGCCGTACAGTAAAGCATTCCGATATTCATCGTTTTTTTGATGCGGGAAAATTTTCGAGCTCCAAAATTTTGGGAGATCATAATGCCTACTGCGCTTGCTATGGAAGATCCAACCGTATAATTCAGTCTATCTAACTGAGCGGATATTGTGTTTGCTGTCATCGCATCAACGCCGAGAGAGTTGACAGAAGATACCACAACGACCTCACCAAAGTAAAACGATAAACCACCTATACACGAAGGCAGACCGATACCTATCATTTCGAGCATCTCTTGCTTTCTCAGACGCAAATTTTTCTTCTCAACCTTACAGTAATCATCATCCTTCAAAAGAGCAAAAAGAGCCAAAATTAAAGCAATCGCATTAGAAAGTACGGTAGCAATGGCAACGCCCGCTACAGTCATATTGAACACTCCGACAAAGACAAAATTCAGTCCAACGTTTGCAATGCCGGAAATTATCATGTAAACCATCGGACGCACACTATCTCCCGATGCGCGTAGAATTGAAGCACTGAAATTATACAGCATTGTGATAGGCATGCCAAGAAAATATATTTTCATATATATGTCCGCTTTGTCGAGTATCTCCGGTTGGCAGTTCGTCAAAATTAAAAATTGCTTCGAAAATACCATCACTATCAGCATGAGAAACATACCAGAAAGTAAGCCCAATACCAACGCGCTTCCCGTTGCTCTTCTTGAACCATCCTTATCTTCCGCGCCGATCCTTCGAGAAATAACTACGTTTGCTGCGGAAGAATATCCCGAAACAAGACAAACAAGCATAGAGATCAAAGAACCGCAAGCCCCTACGGCGGCCACATCAGCATCTCCTGCCAAAATACCGAGAACGGCGGTATCTGTAGTATGAAAAAGCGTTTGTAAAATATTGATCATTACCAACGGCAATGAAAAAAGAACAAGATTTTTGAATATCGGACCGGTTGTCAACTGTGTTTTATTGACTTTCATTATGTGGTGCTCCTTTCGTACTGATATGTAAGGGTGGGAAGTCTGATAACGCAAGCCTTGCCGCACCGTCCGAGGCATCCGATACAAAGCAGAGCTTATATTCTCCACGCGGATTTGCCTCCTTAAAGGCGACATCAAATTTATCTATGCATCCATTAAGCCACTCTGTTATCTCACCAGCCAAAAAACAGGCATCAATGCCAAGTAGCACAGTCATATTTCCCACAGAACGTCCAAGAGCTTCGGCAATCTCACGATAGTCACCGCTTTTGGCGCAGTTATGAAGAATATTGTGTAATTTTCGGGTTCCGTATTGTATCAAACCCAGCTCCAATGGAAGATCCAATATTTTTCCGCTCTTCATAGCCGCAACCCCGATCCAGTTATCCACTCTTACCACCACGCAATCCTGAAAGGTATTCGCCACGGAATAAATCACACATTCGGGATCGTGCCTGATTGAAACAGGCAATCCAAAACGATTGGCAACAAACACATGTGGGAAAACCGGTACCCAATTATCACCAATCGGATAACGAAAGCTTCCGTCCTTGGATCTTATTCCCTCCATTGCTATACCAATACCGCAACAATTTTTTTTGTCACAAAGAAACTCTGAAATTTTTTTACAAACCGAAAGCTCCAACTCCTCTTCGGTAGCGAAGGACTCAGCCTCCCACTTTTTTGATGAGATCATCTCACCGTTTATTGAAAGAGACGTAATAGCAAACCCCGAATCGTTAATATCAATGCCAATGAAATATTTTTTTTCGTTTAACGACAGGTACGAAGGATTTCTTCCCTTTGCGGCAGATGTTGTCCTTGCGCCACAATCGGATTCAATCAAAATACCGTCTTCTATCAAAATTGCCACAAGCTCGGAAACACATGCCCAACTCATTGAAAGTGCATTGCATATTTCCCTTCGAGTAACCTTCTGATTTATCCTTACAAAGGAAACAACGGAAGAAATGTTATCCTTACGCTCTTCAAATTGCTTGATGCTTGCCATATCACCCTCCTATTATATCGGACGTAGATATATTATAGCATGTTTTTTTTTGCTGTCAATAGCTTTCGAGAATATTTTAGGAAGATTTTCAGAAGATAACAATCCATTGGTCAGCTTTGCTTCCCTTAACACAAGGGGGAAGTTCATCTATGCCTTGTCAATTTTTCTGACAAGCACTGCATTTGTGTCCACAAATGCAGAAATACGGCATACCTCTTTCGAGATATGCCGTATTTTTGAAAAACTGTCCTTTAGAGTAACGCTCTAATGCGGTCCTTTTTTGTGAGTAAGTAAAATTACTTAACCTCAACCTCAGCGCCAGCCTCTTCGAGAGCCTTCTGGATGGACTCAGCCTCGTCCTTAGAAACGCCTTCCTTAACGTTCTTGGGAGCGCCTTCAACCATCTCCTTAGCTTCCTTAAGTCCGAGACCTGTGATCTCACGAACT
>JAGBTY010000054.1 GCA_017631085.1 Clostridia bacterium | reverse complement strand
GAATAAAAAATGAAAACAGAGCCGAAAATGGCTCTGTTTTCTACATTATGATTGTCTAATTTGTGTTTTTTGCTATTTGTGGGACAGCTTATTACTTTGTTTTTCGGACTTTTCGGTCTCGTCAAATATGACAGCCCCTTTGCTTTATTGTTGCTGCATCATAGCAGTTCTGCGTTTGAATTTTCTATATATGAATATAGTAGACACACTAAGTGTGACGAAGATCGCGCCGAGGGCGAACCACACCCAGATAAGAGCATCCCAGCCGAAATTATCGGCTACGAATCCTCCTCCGTAGGAGGCGGCAACGTTACCGAATGCGGCAAAGCTATTGATAATACCGCCGACGGTAGCCGTAAGCCCCAAATTCTGAAATCTCGACGAAAAAAGCATTATAATGACCTGCCCCGCTCCGTAGAACAGAAGTGTCATGACGGTCATAATGACCGTGGTAAAGATTATATTATATCCTCTGAATCCCGTAAGCAACAGCATGAGCGGAATGGTTATAGCATAGAGTATAGACACCGTTCCCGCCTCGTTTCGCCTTGCTTTTCTATGGATAAAGAAAGCAACCGTTACACCGAAGAGATTGACTGCGAGAAGCACCACCGACAGCATCAGAGTAAAGCTCGAGCTTGCGTTGTATGTCTCGGTAAGTATGGTGGGCATCCATGTCTTGACGCTTGATTCGTGAAGGCTTCTTATGAACATCATTATGCAAAACAGAATAAGTCCGCTTTCGAGCACAAGTCTGAGTGTGAGCTTGGGTTTAGCTTTTTGCTCCGATACGCGCTCGGTCGCTTCTTCCTCGAGACAAGGTGAACATTTTCTTCTGACAAGCTCTACGTAAATGAAGCTGACAAGATTTGCCACCGCGCAAAAGGCAAACATATATTTCCAATCGAACACAAGAAGAATGAGCGACGTGAGAAAATAGCTGAGTATCGAGCCTATACAGTAGCAATACGATATGCGGCTTGTGGCTTTGCCTCTTTGGGACGGTATGATCTCGGTCGTAAGAAGCTTTAGTATTGCGGGCCACATACCGAACTGAACGAATCCGTTCACCGACCAGATTATCAGCATAGGAACGAATCCGCGCGAAAAGAACATGAGCATATTCGTCACGACCGAGCCGATATATGTAAAACCAAGCATAAAATAGGGTGACAGCTTATTTGCGACAACTCCGCCAAATATCTGACCTATTGCATATATCAGCCAAAACATTGCTCCAACAAGTCCCGCTTGCGTCTTTGTAAGTATCCCGTCGCTTACAAGCTCGACGGTTACGGCAGAAAAGGCTATCTTTCCGAACACATTTATAATATACACTATAAACAAGCACAAAAACAGCCTTTTACTTGCATCTTCCTTTTGCATGACTATACCCTCTTTAAGCTTTATTTCGCTTTATAAAATCCGTATATATCTTTTTTTCTGCTTCAAATTCTCCATACTTCTCTTTTCCAAGAGCTATACTTCTCATGAGAAAGGTCATGCTCTCGGCAAGTGTTCTCATATTTTGAAGCCCTTCTGCGTCCTCCACAGCTTCCCCAACGCGTCTTCCGTGTACCCCGTTCCAGTAAGTACCCGATGCCAAAGGCATGCCGCTTACGGTAAAATATTTATTGAGCTGGTCAAAGGTAGATGTAAGTCCTCCGCGACGGGCAGCCGCAACAGACGCTCCTACCTTGAATCTTTTATCGAATTGGGAGCTATAGAAAAGTCTGTCAAGAAAAGAGACGAGAGTTCCGTTTGCCGCAGCGTAATATACGGGGCTGCCTATTACCATTCCGTCACATTCCTTGAATTTTTCAGCGACTTCATTAACCATATCGTCAATAGCGCATTTGCCTGTCTTATGGCATGCGGCGCAGCCCATACAACCCCTTATAGCCTTATCACCTACTGTAACAATCTCACACTCTACGCCGTTCTTTACAAACACCGTCTCCATTTCCCTGAGTGCTCTGAGAGTGTTGCTGCCGTCGCCTCTTGGGCTTCCGTTTATCATTAAGACCTTCATTTTTACCTCAAGCCAAAGTTCTCAAGAACGTAGTCCATATCCTTATCGCCTCTACCCGAAAGGTTGATAAGAACAGAACCCTTACCCA
This sequence comes from Clostridia bacterium, assembly GCA_017631085.1. Classification (GTDB taxonomy): domain Bacteria; phylum Bacillota; class Clostridia; order Oscillospirales; family CAG-272; genus HGM12713. The sequence goes on along the minus strand of JAGBTY010000054.1, from coordinate 31,054 downwards.
TTTCCTTGGCAAGCTTTATGCCGTACGCAACTGCGTGTGAGCTCTCTATTGCGGGAATGATTCCCTCCATTCTTGAAAGTCTGAAGAATGCGTCGATAGCTTCCTCGTCGTCTATTACGTCATATTTTACTCTGCCGATATCTCTGAGAAATGCGTGTTCGGGGCCTGACGAAGGATAGTCAAGTCCGCTTGCTACCGAGTAAACGGGAGCGGGCTCGCCCTTTTCGTCCTTAAGCATGATGCTGTTAAATCCGTGCATTATTCCCTCTTCGCCATACTTAAGACTTGCAGCATGGTCTCCGAGCTTTGTTCCTCTTCCGAGAGGCTCTATTCCGTATATATCAACAGGATCGTTCAAAAATCCCGAGAAAAATCCTGCCGCATTTGAACCACCGCCAACGCATGCAACTATCGCGTCAGGAAGCTCTCCCGTCATCGAGGTGAACTGATCTCTTGCCTCTATTCCCACTACCTGCTGGAAATCTCTTACCATCATGGGGAAAGGGTGAGGTCCGAGAACAGAGCCTATACAGTATATCGCGTCCTTGTACTCGTTGGCGTATGCCGCAAATGCCGCATCTACCGCCTCCTTAAGAGTCTGAAGTCCCTCTGTGACCTCAACAACTCTCGCTCCGAGTATCTTCATTCTTGCTACGTTAGGAGCTTGCTTCTTTATATCAACAGAGCCCATGTAAATATCACATTCAAGGCCGAAGTGTGCCGCTGCCGTTGCGAGAGCAACTCCGTGCTGTCCTGCGCCCGTCTCGGCTATTACCTTCTTCTTGCCCATATACTTTGCGAGAAGCGCTTCACCCATACAGTGATTGAGCTTATGCGCTCCCGAATGATTAAGGTCCTCACGCTTTACGTAGAGCTGTACGTTTCCGATGCTCTCCGAAAGTCTGTCAAGATGTGATATTGGGGTAGGTCTGCCCTGAAATTCATGTCTTATGCGACGAAGCTCCGCTATAAATTTTCTCGATTTGCATATGGTAAAATATGCGTCGGTTATCTCCTGCATAGCCGCCTTAAGCTCGTCGGACACGTATACTCCACCGTATTTGCCGAAATATCCGTCCTCTGTGGGATAATTCTTGAAATATGTATCAAAATCAATGCCGTTGTATATCATTTTTTCCTCCGAAAAATAAATTTATCTTCAAAATCAAATTGTATCACAAAACGAAAAAAATGTCAATATTATTCTTATATTGTAACATTTTTTATTTAAAGCGAGCAGATAAGCTTCTCTATTGGCGCGTATCCGCTCATGCTTTGAGAGCCTTTAAGAAGCATGTCTGCCTCCGAGCAGAGTGCAAGCGCTTTCTTCAGCTTTGCGGGCGTTCTTGCTGTCGCACTCTTGATATACCGTTTTGTCAGATATTCGTTCCTGAGTTTCGAAAGTCTTGCTATCTCGGCTGTCGGAACTCCTTTATCTATCAATGACCTTACCGTAATGAGAGAGCAGATTATTCCCGACACCTCTCCCATGAGCGGTATAGGGTCGACTCTCTGGAATTTAAGGTATTCAATAGCCTTGAGTGCCTCGTCGTTACGTCCGTCAAGTATTGCGTTTGATAGAGCGTACGCCTCGGTGGAAATATCCGCCACACACACTTTTTCGATATCTCCCTCGGACACCGTGTCCCTGCCGTTCCACAAAACGTAGTAGGCAAGCTTTTCTGTCTCAAAGGACAAAACGTACATTGAGCTTCCGCATCGCTCGATAATACGGGCGCAGAGCTCGGGGGTTGCGTGAACTCCGTTATGCTCCAGATGCTTCCCTACCCAAGCCACCAGCCTTGAGCCGACTATTGGCTCAAAATACACCGGAGTAGCACACTCGGAAAGCTTTGAGAGAAGAGCCGACGGCTTTTTTCTCTGGATATTTCCCTCGTCGAGAAGTCCTGCGGGTACGGAAATTATCACAACGTTGTAGTCGTATTCCGAAAGCATTCCAAGAGTTTCGCAAAGAGCATCCACCTCTTTTGCCTTCATGCCATTCATATCGAGTCCGGTAATGCTTATAAACTTTTGGTCACTCATCATTGGAAGAGGCATTATCGCATCAGCCAGAGCTTCGGGTGTATAGCTGAGCGCATCAAATCTCATCTCGTTAAAGGCGGCAAAGGTCTCGTCGGGACATACCGAGTCCTTGGCGGACTTGAGGGCGAAGGACTTCATATAATCCTCGCTTCCAAAGAAAACATACGCTCCGGAAAGTCCTTTTTTTATCTGTCGTCTGAATTCGTCTTCCTTAATAACACCTATATCCTTCGCGGTATTGGTCGCCATGCTCTGCCCTCCTTTTTTTCAAATTTCAATTTAAATCATACATAAGATATTATAACATTGAAACAGCGTTAAGTCAATAACTCTTTTGGGCAAAATGATAATATTTCAAAAAAATGAAAAAAATCTCTTGACAAATGAACTCATTTGTGGTTTAATATAAGATGTCATTGTATAAAGCGTATTTATGCTCAACAAGCAACACGCTTCCGGAGTAATTCCGGATATCTCGTGATCCGGGATTAAAACAAATTTAAGGAGGTGCAGAAAATGCTTAGAACTTACCAACCCAAAAAGCGTCAGAGAAAGAAAGAGCATGGCTTCAGAAAGAGAATGGCTACCGCTGACGGCAGAAATGTCCTCAAGAGAAGACGTGCAAAGGGCAGAAAAAGATTGACATATTAATGATATTTTTATCATTGGTATAAGCCCAAAAACATAAAACCGCCGATGACCTTTGAAAACATCCTTGTTTTCCAAAATCATCGGGGTTTTTGATATATGGGATATTTGGAGTTGAAATTAAAATGAAAAATATTGCCATTAAGGAAAATCACCTTTACAATAAGACCTTCAAGCGCGGAAAAAGCTTTGTGGGAAGATACGTAGCTGTCTACGTTTTGAAGGACCTATCTGCCGAAAGGCTGAAAAAAGAAAATCCTCAAAAGGCATACGTCAACCGAATAGGACTTTCCGTATCAAAGAAGATAGGAGTAGCTGTCCAAAGAAACCGTGCAAAACGCATAATCCGCGCGGGTCTTGACGGTTGCAAGAATGAGCTGAAAACAGGATTTCTTATTGTAATAAGTGCGCGGACCGCCATTGTCGGCAGGACAAGTACCGATATTGAGAGAGAGCTAAGATACTCATTCTCAAAGCTCGATATGTTCAAAAACAATGACAACGCCGCCAAAAAAGAAGAAAAAAAGAAAAAAGAATCATGAAGTATGTTTGCATTTGGCTGATACGCATCTATCAAAAACTGCTTTCACCGCTGAAACGAAATCCCACATGTAGGTTCACACCCACATGTTCCGCCTATGCGATAGACGCATATAAAAAACGTGGCTTTTTCGTCGGCTCGGCTCTTACGGTCTTTAGAATTTGCAGATGCAATCCATTTTGCGTCGGCGGTTACGATCCTGTCCCACCAAAGGGAAGATTCAGACCGGTGAGAATGTCAAAGTACGACAGGGATACAGAGGAGCAGAATACTAATGACACTGATACGAACAATGACCAGACGAGGTCAGACGACCTACAAAAATGAGAGGAAGCTTTACATAAGGTAAAGCGAAAAAGATTATGGATATTATCAACAAGCCGATAGGCTATATCCTGAAATTCTGTAACTCGCTTATGGGCAACCAGTATATCCTGGCTCTGTTGCTTTTTGCCCTTATAGTCGAGATAGTTCTTCTTCCATTTGGAATAAAGCAACAGAAAAATCAGATCAAACAGGCAAAAATGCGTCCAAAGGAAATGGCAATTCGCAAAAAGTATGCAGGACGCGACGATCAGGCTACGAGACAGAAAATGACAATGGAGATACAGGAAATGTATCAGAAGGAAGGCTACAACCCTATGGGTGGCTGTCTCCCACTTCTCATTCAGCTCCCTATCCTCTTGGCTCTTTATAACATCGTAATGAATCCCCTTTACTACATTTGCAATCTCTCCACCGAGGCTATCGACCAGATATCCACAATAGTGTCGAGCCATACGGGTGCTTCTTATGACGCGGCGAGAAATATCAACCTTCTCGGCGACATGAAAAAGATGTCATTCGCGGATTTTGCAAACGTTGAAGGAATGACAGAGGAAGTATTTGAAAACCTCCCCAATCTCAGTATTTTTGGCGGAGCTCTTGACCTTGCAGCAACACCCTCGTTTACTTCTTTCAATCTTCTTCTGCTCGTTCCCGTGCTTACATTCGTTTCATACTTCCTCAGCATGAAGCTGACAAGAAAGCTTACCTATCAGCCCGCAACCACCGACAAAGCAATGGGATGCTCCAACAAGATCATGGATTTTATGATGCCCGCATTCAGCGTATACATCACATTTGTTGTTCCCGCAGCTATCGGTGTTTACTGGATATTCAAGTGTATTCTCGGCATGGTAAAGCAGATCATACTCAAATTCGCAATGCCCTTCCCCGTCTTCACCGAAGAGGATTATCTTGCAGCTGAAAAAGAGCTTGCAGGTAAGGCTCAAAAGGAAAAGAGAGCACCCTCGGGCAGAGTCGTTCGTTCACTTCACCACATAGACGACGAAGACTTTGCTGATACCGCAGAAGCAGGAAGAGCTCGCAGAGAGGCTCTTGAGGCTCAGGCAGCAGAAGATGCAAAGCTCCGTGCGGCAAACGGAAAGGCTTCGCTTTTCGGTGGCACACGCATGAAGGACGACAGCAAGGATGAAGGATCCGACAAGACAACCGAAAACGACAACACAGATAAAGGCAACGAATAAAAACCATCATTACAAGAAAGGTAAAATACGGTCACAAACGTGAAAAAAGAAGTTATCACAACCGCAAAGACCATTGACGAGGCTGTTGCCTTGGCTGTGGAAGAGCTCCACGCTCCCTCTGCGGATAAAATAGAATATACCGTTCTCGAAGAACCCAAAAAGGGACTCTTCGGTATCGGAGCAACCAACGCAAAGATCTCCGCGTCCTATATTGTAGGCGGCGAGGCAAATGCGCTTGAATTTATCGAAAAGCTTATTTCCGACATGAATATCGATGCTGAAGTTTCCATGACAGACGGTGAGAGCGGAGAAAAGAAGATAACCGTAAATGGTGAAGGTGCATCTATCCTCATAGGTCACCACGGTGACACCCTGGATTCTCTCCAGTATCTCGCAAATCTTGCGGCAAACAAGAGAGAAAACGGCAAGAAAGGTGATTTCGTAAAGATCTCGGTAGATATCGAGGGATACAGAGCAAAGAGAGAGGAAACTCTCAGAGCTCTTGCAAGAAGAATGGCTGCAAAAGTACAGAAGTACAAAAAGAGCGTTATGCTTGAGCCCATGAATCCTTATGAGAGAAGAATAATCCACTCCGAAATACAGAACATCGATGGCGTATCCACCAATTCAATTGGTTCGGAAAACAACAGAAAGATAGTAATTTTCCTTGATACTACAAGCGAAAAGTAATATCACTCAAGTAAGTCAATAAATAAAACACCTCTCCATGACAAAAGTCAAACGGAGAGGTGTTTTGTTTTATAGGATCATTTTTTCCAGGTACCCGGCTTGAAGAGCAGAAGCATCGGGAAAAGCTCAAGTCTGCCCGCAAGCATATCAAATATAAGAACTATCTTGGAAAATACCGAAAAAGAAGCATAGTTCTGTGTAGGTCCGACCTCCGAAAGACCGGGGCCTATGTTATTCAGCATTGAGGTCACGGCTGTAAAATTCGTCACAAGTCCCTTATTGTCAAAAGAAATAAGGACGAGAGATACGACAAAGATCAAAACAAAGCATACGATATAAGCATTTACCGAACGTACTACCTCGTGTTCAACAGGACGCTTGTCCATAGTCACCTTTTTGACCTGCTTTGGATGCAACATCTGGGACAGCTCCTTAAATGCTCCCTTGACGAGAATGATCATTCTCGACACCTTAATACCGCCGCCCGTACTTCCCGCACAAGCTCCGATAAACATAATAAGAACTATAACCGTTTTTGAAAGCTCGGGCCACAGGTCAAAGTCAACGGTGGAAAATCCCGACGTTGAAATTATAGACGCTACCGTAAAGAGAGAATGCTTGAAGGATTCGAAAAGACTATCAAACATTCCTCTTATGTTCAGGGTAATGAGTGCCACAGCTGTAACTACGATAACAATAAATCCTCTTACCTCCGCATTAAAGGCGTTTTTGAATCTACCTCTGATGGCAAGATAATAGGAAGAAAAATTGATGGAAAACAATAGCATGAACACAGCTGTAACTATCTGAAGATAGGAGCTATAACTATTCATACTGTCGTTTTTGATACCAAAACCTCCCGTTCCCGCAGTAGCAAAAGCGGTATTGATCGATTCAAAAACCGACATTCCTCCGCACAAAAGAAGAATAAACTGAAGAAGTGTCAGCGACAGATAGATGGTATAAAGTATCAAAGCTGTGGTTTTTATTCTGGGAACAAGCTTGGAGACGGATGCTCCCGTGCTTTCGGCTTTCATAATATGCATATTTCCACCGCCGCCAAGGGGGAGAAACGCCATGATAAAGACAAGCACTCCCATGCCGCCAACCCAGTGAGTAAAGCTTCTCCACATCAATATAGAGCGCGGCAGATGCTCTACGGCAGGTAAAATACTTGCTCCCGTCGTTGAAAATCCCGACACCGTCTCAAAAAGGGCATCAACATAATTGGGTATAGTGTTTGAGAAAACGAAAGGCAACGCACCGAAAAGACTCAAAAATATCCAACTCAAAGATACAATAACGAAGCCTTCACGTGAATACAGCGTCTTGCTTTTCGGCTTGGCAACAAAAATAAGGATCGACGCGGCCGCCATACATATAAGAGCCGAAAGTCCAAAAGAAAATATTTCTTTTTCGGCATATACGAGCGCCGTAACCATCGGTATCAGAAAGAATCCCGCTTCAAAAAGAAGTATCCATCCGATAACGTTTTTTATCATACGGTAATTCATTGCTTTGCCCTCTTATTTAAGCACGTCGGTTATATCACGAAGCGCGATGGCTTCCGACACGATAACAACGGCATCGCCTGATTTGATAACGTCATAACCTCTGGGAATAATGGCCTTGCCATCACGAATTATCGCCGCCACAAGTATGTTTTCCTTGAACTTGAGCTGTGAAAGGGGGATATTGTTAATGGGAGAATTTTCTCCAACTATAAATTCCGACGCTTCAACCTTTCCTTTAATTACAGAATACATAGTCTCGACGTTGCTTCCCATTGTATTTTTCATCGCTCTTGCATATCTTATAATCATTTCCGATGCTATATTTTTAGGATATATTATAGAATCAAAGTCCAGATGTTTTACAACGTCGTCATAGTATGTTTTTTCAATTTTCGTCACAAGTTTTCCGCTAAATTCACTCTTTGCAAAGAGTGATAACAGTATATTTTCCTCGTCAGAAGAGGTCAGTGCAAGAAACGCCCCTGCAGAGTCCAATCCCTCCTCGAGTAATGTACCCTTATCCGAAGCATCTCCGTTTATAACAGACACATCACCCCATATATCGCTCAAATGGTTACAAACATTTCTGTCCTTTTCTATCACCTTTATATCTATCGGGTGCTTTTGTAAAATTTCGCACAAATATTCGGTCATTTTATTTCCGCCGATTACCATAACATTCTTTACGGAATGCGTTTTGCAGTCGATAGCCTTAAAGAAGTCATTTGCATTTTTCGGTGTTGCGATTATAGAAATTATGTCCTTTTCAGCAAATACGAAATCACCCTTCGCAATGTATGCCCCGTCGTCCCTTTCGACAGTACAAACGAGAACGTCACAATGAAGCTTTGTAACCACCTCTTTAACCGACATTCCCACAAGTCGACTCTTTTCGGGCAATTTGAACTTCAAAAGCTCGACTCGCCCTTTCGCAAAGGTATCGATCTTTATCGCAGACGGAAAACGAAGTATTCTCGCTATTTCCTCTGCCGCGGCAAGTTCGGGATTTACTACCATTGCAAGTCCAAGCTCACCCTTAAGATACGGCGCCTCAATATTATATACAGGGTCCTGCACTCTGGCAATAGTCTGGCAATGACCCGCTTTTTTCGCGATCAAGCAACAAAGAAGATTAAGCTCGTCAGAGCCCGTAACAGCAATCAAAAGATCGGCGTCATTTATTCCCGCCTCGACCTGAACGCTGTGAGTCGCTCCGTTGCCCATAACACCCATAAGATCGTATCTTCCGCAAACTTCTTTAAGAATTCCTGCGTCCTGATCTATTACGGTTATATTATTACCTTCTTCATTTAACTGTTCAGCAAGGTTTTGTCCAACCTTACCGCATCCTACTATAATTATATTCATATGTTATATTCCTCACAGCCCTCTCCGAGAACACGAGTCCCCGGAGAGCGCTTGTTTTTAATATTCAGCCTTCAAAATATCTGACAGACGAAAGCTTTTCATCTGTTATTAAGAGATTGGCTCTCTTCCCTTCGGCTATTTCACCCAAAATATCATTAACGCCTATGGCACACGCAGGATTATACGCCGTAATGGCAAATACGTCAGTAAGAGAATAACCGAGAGCCAAGAAATTACGTGCAACGCAGGTCATATTCATTCGACTTCCCGAGATATCTCCGTGCTCGTCGATATTTACATCCTCTCCCGTCTCTTCCACTGTATCATAGCCATAGCAGTCTGTTATACCCACGATCCTGTCCTTACCGACAGTCTTTTCAAGAAGCTTTATCATCTGCGGACGAACGTGTATTCCGCGCTTATCACAGATGACCTCATAGTAAAGTCCGTCTTCAAGAAGACAAGCCTCGTCAAAATCAAGATTTTTAGTTCCTCTGTATGAAATAGGTCCTTCGGTCTTTTCGGATGCGTTAAACACGTGAGTAACTACAGTCGCACCCGCTTCTACTGCCGCATGAACTTGATCATAGGTCGCAGCCGAATGGCCCATTGCCGCAGCAACGCCTGCCGCTACAAGATCACGGCAAAACTCAGGAGCACCCTCAAGCTCGGGAGCAAAGGTACACATCTTTATTATGCCGCTCTCAAGGTATTTTCCGTAAATATTTTTATCAGGTCTTGGAACGTCAGCGGCAACAGCCGTTCCAAGCGCGGGATTAAGGTAAGGACCCTCAAGGTGAACTCCAAGTATTCCTTTATCCTTCTCCATAGCCGCCTTGACCTTTTCGATGCCCTCAAGAGTGACCTCATGTCCGAGAGTTCTATACATAGTCATAAGCATAGCGCCCGTTCCGTTCTTTCTGTGATACGCCATGACCGCCTGCGGATCTTCATGGCTTATCACTCCGCCACCCGAATGACAATGGATATCGATAAACGCGGGAGCTATTATATTTTTATCAAAATTATATACTTTATCGCTCGAAATGTTACTTAAATAATCAAGAGAACGCTTGGAAGAAAGAGCATCGGACAAAACAATAATATCATCCTCCACCGCTACCATCCAATCCTTTTTAAGTCCGCTTCTCAAAAGAACATTTCCTATCAACACATATGATGACATAAATCTCTCCTATTATATTTTACAACTTTGAGGCTTGACAAAAAATTTCATCAAGCCTCATTACAGTTTCAATAAGAATTAATATCCTACAGTCTCCATGCATTCGATGGGCTTAGCTATATCATCGCTGATATATACCATAGTAGGCATAAGCTGAAGAATAGAAGCGGGAACGAGAGGAGTTACCTCACCCTGAAGGATAAGTCTGGAGATCATTCTCTGCCAGCTGGAGAAGCTTCCGCCTGTTGTAAGAGCATGGCACTCCATTCTGTTCTTTGCTCTCAATACGTCAACAGGTCCTATTGTTGCAGCGCAAGGAGGAACAGAAGCGATGTCACCACTCTGTCCGAATACACCATGGAGAGAGTTCTGCATGATGGTCATAGGATTAAGTGTAACTATGCGAGCTTCCATCTTAAGATATTCCTCAATTGGAGGATTGCCGAATTCAGGAGTGCAAGGATCGATAAACGCGATGTGTCCAGCCCAACCGGGACCGCTGTAGCAGATATCTGCGTCGCCTTCAGCATGAAGCATCTTGGAATAATCGTTGATGTTCTCGGTCGTAGGATAGTGTACCTGAGAGAGAGGCATTCTTAACTCAGGATCGATCTTTCCGTAGAAATATGTAAGCTGGGAGTAAGAAAATCCTGCTTTGTAGGTAATAGGAGCAACGTTGCCGTCCTGGTCTGCCCATTCGTCCATGGTATAGATATGTACGTTACGGCAGCTTATTCTAAGCTGATTGATTGCAGACGCAACCACCTGATAGATACCGGGACAGGGGTTAGGAAGGATCATAACGAGCTTCTTATCGAGAAGGTCACTCGCCTGAATTCTTGCGATCATATCTGCGATCCAAATTCCGCTGGGATCGGGAACTATCTGGATCTTAAAATCGGGGTTGGGGTGCTTTGTAAGCTCCTCACCGCTCATTGCTCTTACTTTGTCAAGAAATTCTTTATTCTTGTAGGGTACGAAATCTGCGATCTTTGGATTAAACATTTCTTTTATTCTCCTTTTATAAGTTTTTTAAATTCATCAATAACGATAAGATGTGCAGTCTCTCCGAACATAGAGTTACCGTACTCGTATCCGCCCTCTTCAACTGCCTCCTGATTGTATACGTATCCGGGTGCAGTACCGTTTGTAACCGCGAAGAAGAATGCCTTTCCTTCAGGGAAGTTGCTCTTTACCTTAAGTCCGATCTCGGTAAACAGCTCGCCCTGTGCTGTAAGGATATTGAGGTCGCCGATCATGATGTGGTCGATCTCGTAAGGAAGCTCGGGGCTCTTGTAATTCTTGGACGCAAGTATAGAGAAAGCTCTTGTACTCTGTGCGCCGAAAAGACGAAGCTCGGAATTCCATCTTGTAAGGAAGTCCGCGTCCTTCTTGGAATTGAAGTCCGCCTCAGCGAGAGCAAGTCTTCTCTCTGCTTCTTCAAGGGGCGGGAAGTTCTTGAGGGGAAGCTCTATCTCTTTGCTTGCGTAATTGATAGCAACGTCGGAGTTGAATGTCATTCCCTCGATAGCGTGATATATCTCAACACCAATAGTAGTACCAACTCTTGCAGCCTCTTCAAAGTCCTGACCTACGCGGAAATAACGTGTACTCTGGTCACCGCTACATCCCTGAACGAAGCCATAGTGAGCCTCGGGGAAAGTAAACTTAAGGAATCTTCTGATGTAAGAGGGATAGTCACCCGTTACATAGAGATTGTCCTCGTGAAGAAGTGTAGGGTGAAGAGCGTATGTGTTCATTATGTAACGAACAGTTCCCTTCATATCGCGTACTGCGAGAACACCGAGGTTGTCGTCGCAAAGTCCCTTGGGATCGTGACGGTTTCCGCCAATACCCATCGAAGCTCCGCATTTTACGGTATTATAACCAAACTCCGCATCGAAGGTGTTTGCGATAGCTTCGTTGATAGCCGTTCTTACACTCTTCATAAGGAATTCAATATAATCATCATTCAAAGTAAAGCCGTCTGCAAGCTCGGATGCGAGAAGTTCGCTGGACCAAGGAGCGCAGTGAGTATGAGTTGCGGTGAATACCATATTCATTCCGTACTCAGCTCTAAGCTCTTTTACAAACTTCTTACCGAAGTAAAGAAGCTCTGTATTGACCACAACAAGCTTTTCGCCGTTATTTTCAAGATAGAGAACAGAAGCGTAGATAGGATTATGAATGCCTATGTTCTCACGTGTCTGGTGGGGATATCCCGCCAACTGAACACCCTCCTTTGGAGAAATGTCAATAATAGAAACACCTGCTTTTAACATTTTTTACCTCTTTTTATATTATTTTTTTAAATATACTTTACAATAGTTGCCGGAGCGACACGTCCGTCCGACGCAAGCATTACCGCACCGAGAGCGGCTGTCTCATTGGTATTGAGCATTGCGACCTTTTTGCCCGTAACTTTACTGATAACGCGACACCAGATCTCACTCTTAGCTCCGCCACCGAAAATACGTATCTCGTCAATACCGTCGTCGTGAGCAAAGCAACGCGCCACTTCTTTTGCGATACTCTCATAGAGCCCGTATACTATCTGACCTCTTGTAACGCCAAGCTTTATTCCGCAAAGATTTCCGCCCTTTGAAAAGTTAGGATCAAATGAAACTCCACCAGAGCAACCTGCCGCCTCGGCATCATCGTCCATCTCGGTATAGGTCTCATAGCCCATTGTGTTTTTGAGCCACTTGAGAGCCGCGCCCGTAGTCTCAAGAGCGACCTCATAAACGGTATCCTTATCGTCGAAAGCAAATCTCGCGAAATCTCTCTTTTCTCCTCCGCCCATAGCAAAGGTGATAGCACTGGACGTACCTACCGAAAGAGTAGCTATGCCCTTACCGATACCCGCTCCGAGAGCCGACAGCTTCTGGTCCTGACCGCCCAGTATTATCTTCATTTTTGGACTTACGTTCAGCTCTTTTGCAAGTGAAGGAAATATGTATCCCAAAAAAGTACCCATTTTTGCAACCTTTGGAAGTTGAGCCTCGCTCACTCCCGCAAGTTCGAGGAATCTTTCGTCCCAACAGCGACGGTCGATGTCATACATCATAGTTCCGCTCGCCATGCTGTAATCGGTCACTGCCTCACCGCAAAGCTTGAAGTTTACAAAATCAAGCGGCATAAGGAAGAGCGCGGCATTTTTCACCGTTTCGGGTCTATGCTTTTTGAGCCACATCATTTTAGGAAGAGTGTAACAGGAAATAAGCTTCTTTCCTGTAGTTGCATATATGGCGTCCTCCCCAATTGTCTTGCCGAGATACTCAGTCTCCTCTGCGGCTCTTGTATCGAGCCAGCTGATAGCGTTGCTCATGCAGTTGCCGTCTTTATCTATGGGAACTATGGAGATACCCTGAGAGCTCACAGAAAGTGCCTCGATGTCATATATTCCTGTCTCTTTAGCAAGGGATCTGATGCCCTCCTTGATTATCTCCCACCAAAGCTCTGCCTTTTGCTCAACGAAATCTCCGTCCGCAATAAGCTGATATTCGCGACGATAGAGAGCAAGCTCCCGACCGTCTTCATATATACCGCATTTAACAGCGGTCGTTCCAAGGTCAATACCGATATAATTCATAAAACTCCTGTCACGGCATACTTTGCCGTTCTCCTATCTATCTTTTTGCAAAAGCAAAATATTCCATATTTTATTCCTTAAATAATTATACAACACATTTCCTTTAATGTCAATAATACAGCGGCATTTTTTTGTTCCGTTTTAGCACATTTTATCGGTCAAAAATCTACTATAAGGCTACATATTCATTTATATTTTTTTAAGCTTGTTATTATAAACAATGGGGCGGTGAGTTTTTTGTGTCATGTGCCAAAAAACTCTTTTAGGTATTGATTTTCCCTTGCCAATATGATAAAATACAACATATATAATTTGATTTTTCAGAAAGGAAAACGAATATGAAAAAAAGAACATTTATTTCGATTTTGTCGATGATACTTGTCCTCATTATGTTGTTATCTCAGGCAACTCTTCTTATCTCTTGCGCTAGCGAAGAAGAAAATGACAACAATAACGACACGACAGGCGACAACGGCACGTCCGATGACAACGGCACGACCGGTGACAACGGCACGACCGACGGCACTGACGGCACTGAAGAAGGAGAACCCTTCCTTGGAAAACAGCTTGCAAACGCAAAGTTTACCGCCGAGATTCCCTCCTCTCCAGACGATCTCTCCCTCCCATCCTTCTATCATATGACCAAGGATGAAAAAGCGACAGCTGAATCGGTAGGCTTCCTTTGGAATGCCGAAACTCTTTCAGTCCTCGTTGATGTAGAAGGACTTGAAACGGTCGCTATTAACATTGGCTCTTATAAGAACTCCTTCTCCGCAGAAGAAGGACTCTTTATGAAGAACATAAGCTTCACCGACACGGGCATTCTCCCCAAAGACATCGGACAGCTTGTTCCCGTTGAAATCAACGCGACCGCGGGTGACGACACCTACGTCTTTTTCGGATACGTTCAGCTCGCTGATTACGAGATCGTATTCTCAACATCCTGCGACGACTTGACTGCTTTCACGAAATGTGAGACCAAAGCAGACATCACACCTGTGAAATCGGTAGCGGGTATTGAAGCAAAAGACGGTTCGATCAGACTCTACGATACATTCGCACAGCATCAAGGTCAGGCTTCTACCCAGAACCTTCTTGAAGTAAGAAATGTAGCAGCCCTTAACGAATTCAGGAACTACATCTTCGAAACAGTCCTTACCGTAAACTCTCTCCCCCGGTATTCTCCCGACTTTGTTTCAAAGAACATGGCATACGGACTCTATTTCAACTTCGTAGTTGATTCAGCCAAAAACTCTCCCCTCTTCTCCATAAGCAACGTTGGAGGAGAACTGGTGTTCATTCTTTACGGTGACGAAAACTCCGAGATGTTCCCTGTAAAATTAGGAAAGAAGCTTGGCGACACCTTCCATATGTCTGTTGTATGGACAGAGGATAACTCCTTGATCCTTGCGATCGACGGAAAGGAATTTGCAACATTTGAAAATGCGGCTGCAACAAGAGCCCTTCGTTCAAACTCCATACGCATCGTTACTCAAAGAAATACTTTGCCGCCAATGAGCGATGAAGACAACATTGACGTTTCCATTCATTCTATTTGCCTTTCCTACGACACCTCCGAATCGATCATGGCTTCTCTTGACATTGAGGATCTTGTTGGAGCAGGAAGCGCAGTAAAGCTTGAAGATGTCGATGCATATCTGCTTTCAAAGGATCTGACACTTAATAAATCTATAACCAGTGAAAAATACGGAATCACAGCAGACTTCACCTGGGAAAGCTCTAATGCAGCTATTCTAACAAGCGACGGTAAATTCACCAAGCCTGCCGCATCAGGTGAACTCCTTACTTTGACTGCAAATCTTATGCGTGGCAAGTCCGTTCTTTCCACAAAGACCTTTACGTTCTTCTCCAAGGGCGCAGCTCCCGAAAGTAAAGTCTACAGAGTAAAGAACGACACAAACCCATTCTCAAGTAAGACAGGTAACTGTCAGGACTCCATATTTGCTCTCGACCAGACCTTGAACAGCGTCACGTACGATATGGGCAAGGTAACCACTGTAAATAGAGTAACTCTTAAGAGTCTTTACAACATCGGAGCAATAAACAAAAACCTCATTTCTGTCTATTACAGCGACGACAACTTAAACTTTAAATACATCGATAACTTCTCTGTATTCCAGACCGGAAACACCGTCTACATCTACAACTTTAACGTTGAAGCACAGTATATCAAGGTCCACTCAACTCACAGAGACGGATATGATGAGACAGGAAAGATCGTCAACTCGCTTCAGAAAATAATATTTGCTGAATATTCGGAAGCTCCTCTTCTCAGTAATAGTGAGTTTAGCAAGAACAAAACTCTTTCTGTAAGCAACACAACAAATAAAAAGCTTTACGACCACATAGTATCCTACACACTTGAAGATATGGACATAAATGCCTCCGATCTGAAGTCCGATATGTCGGATATCCGCTTTATGCAGGATGGTCTCTATCTCCCCTATTATCTTATGAACAACACATTCTTTGTAAGAGTATTCGAGATAGATCCCAGATCCTCTGCAGAGATCAAGGTCCTTTACGGCAATAAGGACGCAGAGTCCATGTCAAACGGTCATGAGACCTTCGAAGTACAGTACGGTACTAAATACGGTTGGCAGTATCAGGATGCTCAAAGAGGTTGGGAGTGCAGCATGGCTGAAATGCCCAACGGTGACCTTCTCAGCGCATTCCCCGGAGGCAATATGCTTAGATATTACCGTTCGAAAGACGGTGGTATGACCTGGAGCACGCTCCAGACAGTTAACAACGTAAAGGTTACTAACGATATCCTTCTTGATGAAAACGGAGACCCACGTCTTGACAAAGACGGAAAACAAATAGTAGTACCAAGAAGTTTCATCGTCGGCGGTGGATTTATTGTTGACGCCAAGAACAACAAGGTATTCCATATTGGTCTTGATTATAATAATTCTAAAGTAACAGCCCCAAATAAAGACGATCCTACTAAAGATGATGTTATAACTTTTAAGGAATGTAAATTCCTTATAGCAGAATCCACAGACAGCGGTTACACTTGGTCTGACGGCGTATATCCTACCGGTGGTACTCATGCCAATGACTACGCGATCACATATTCCGACGGTATTACACTCTCCTGTGAGGACGGAGAAGGACCTAACGTTGACTACGTATTCACCACAGGAATTTGTCCAAATACCAAGACAGGTGAATTTTATACTACCTCGGTATACTCAAAGGACGGCGGCAAGACCTGGAGCTTCAGTGAAACTCTCATAACCTACGGAAGTAATGCGTTCATGGAAGGTGGATGTTCTGAGGACTGCGTATATGAGCAGGACGACGGAGACCTCGTATTCTATGCACGTTGCCAGGTCAATGGCATTACACGCTTCCTCAAGGCAGTATCCAAGGACCATGGCGTAACATGGACGCACGATGGATTCACAGACTTCCATACATCTAATACCCAGCCCATTATGGAAGATCTCAACGGCTCTCCCGTATTCCTCTGGGGAGGTAACAACACCCTCGGCGGACGCTCCTACGTAAGATATCCTCTTAATATGGCGGTATCCTACAATGACGGCGACACATTTGATGACTTCTTAAACGTATCCTTCCAGACCGAAGTTGATACACTTAACAGATCCTCCACCCCCGACGGTGCTACCACGAGCGTTCACATGAACCCTGACCTCGTATTCTACAAATATAAAGGCATTGACTGTGTTTACATAACCTCAACATACCATAAGATATACGTATACAACGCAGATGACTTCCTCTACAAGACAAAGGGCGCATTTGACTCCTTCGAAGAAGGTGTCGTATTTGACGGTTGGCAGTTTGCAAGAGGCGGAGCGACCATCACCGAGATCGGTGCTACCGACGGTAAGAAGGCACTTTCACTCCTCAGCAATTCTGCTATATCCCGTTCTCTCCATTCCATCAAAAAGGGATACGTTTCATTTGACCTCTACGTCAGCACGTTTGCCGAGATGGACATTGAGCTTCAGGCAGGATTTAACGATCAGTGCAAGAGAACCTACACACCCAGCACGGACCAAAAGTACGATCCTCCTATTCTCCCCCCCATCGCTTTGAGTGTCAATGAAAGCGGCTCTCTCTTCTATCTGAATGAATCGGGAGTAAAAACATATCTCGGTCTCTCGCTCAAGATAGGTGATAACACGGTCAAGTTCGACCTTGACGGTGAAGGAGACACTGTAAAGATCACAGTAAACGGCGAGTCCAAGACCATTGCACTTATGGGTGAGGACAACTACATAAGCTTCTTTACAGTCTTCACATCAGCCGCTTCAGGCTATTCCATCGACCGCTTCATCGCAGTCAAGGAAGACTGATATCCGATAGCAAATAGCTTTAAACAATAAAAAATAAATCCCCCCGTATATTGAACTGCCCCAAATTGTGCGGACAGTAAAATATACGGGGGTGTTTAATTTTCGGGCATAGTCTAAACGGGGGTTTTAATACCTGCCGAGCCTCGCAATTGCTGTTTGCCGTTCGCAAATGTGCTCGCTCAAATTTTATCATACCTTGTAGGGACAGATGCCCCTCAAATATCGGATAATCCCTAGTTGCACCCGCCCGTGTCATTCTGAGCGGAGCAAACAATCCTGTGAATCGTTTGCGTAGTCGAACCTGACGAAAGGAAGGCGACACGGAGTGTCGGAATCTACAAGGACGCTATGCGATTTTTTATATATTCTTTCTATTACGAAAGCCTTCGGTAAGGCTCAATGGATCCCTGCGAGCCTACGGCTCTTGGTTTTGGCTCGGCACAGCCTCCCCAAAACTTCGACTTCGCTCAGGATGACACATAACCGATTTGCATAAAAATTAATATTTTTATATTAAGACAGTCGAGATGCCTGTCCCTACAGTCTAATGCAGGTATCCATCAAAAATATCGGGAGCTTCAAATGAAGCTCCCGATTGAATTTATTAACTGTTATTATTTTTCTCTGACAGCTCTGAACTCATCAATTGCTGCCTGTGCGCCGTACTTTGTAAATACGGTAAAGTAGCTTATGTAGTTGTCATTGCCATCCCACTTCATAGAAGCGGTCTTTCCATTTGCAGTAACATTGATAGTCTTTGTATTTCCGTCAAAGTCTATGGAAATAGAGTTTTGTCCTGCCTTAAGCTTAAGACCTTCAAGAGTACCCGATGTTGCTCCACCATTTATGTTGTAATAAAGATTACCTTCTTCATCGGTGAAGATCGAAATAGGAGCAGTCTTGTTTGTTGCTTCATTAAGAGCCTTATTATTAAATGCTGTCTGAAGCTCAAGTGTTACATGACCCGGATTGGAAACGAAATAATCGAAGGAAACAGTTCCCTTTTCCATGTAGTGAAGTGAACGTGAAACTGCTGTATTACCGTTAACCACCATTGCCTTCTCACCGCGGGTAGCTCCTACAGCTGCTGTGCTTACAGAACCGTAGACCAACTGCCAGCCTTCTGCCAAAGCAGTATCCTCAAAGGAATCATAAGCTCCCTTTGTCTTGTAGAGGAAGTCGTCTGCATTGAGAACAAGGAGAGACTCCTGCGATACCATGTAAAGACCTGTTCTTCCTTTAAATGTATAGAACGTAAGGTCGGGGTTTGTATGAAGCATTTGTCCTACGGCAGGATCGAGTGTATCGATCATAGTACCGAAGGAACCGTTAATAATATCAACGAATGTCTCTGCATCGTCATAGGAAATTGCAAGGTTCCAAGGGAATCTCTGATAAGTAGCACCGCCGAGAGAGTGGTTTCCACCCCACATAAGAATGGGATTACCGTCAAATGTCTCTATAATGGGCTGTGTGTTCGTTGTATAAACGTTGGAGAAATCACTGTCATCTATTTCGCTCCATGTTACTCCGCCGTTTGTTGAATAGGACATAGCGAAATGAATTATCTCTTTGAGCTGGCAACGAGCATAGAATACGAGTGTTCCGTCGTCCTGCTCCCAAACAGCTTCCTCGGACATTCCGTTCTCGATATTGTTGGATGCACCAACAAAACCTGTATAGTTGATCCTCGAGTCACTGAATATCCATGTCTTACCGCCGTCCTTGGAATATATAGCGGTAGTGCTAAATCCTTCGTCGGTGTATTTATTGTTATCCTTGTCTCTCATAGCACCCGTGGTAAATACGTAGTCCACGTTAGGTCCTTCACCGTCGGCAGTCGAGAGAACGATACCGTCGGAATAGGAGATAGCGTACTCGGGAGCATTTATGGGACTACCAACAAGTGACCATGTTTTTCCGTTATCGGTTGACTCGTAAATGTAATATTTACACCACCAATATTTACCCGAATTATCACCGCCGTGAGTCCACTTGCTATCTTGATAGAGATTAAAGTCGTAAGCAAAGTAGAATACCTTCTCTTCTCCGCTCTCGTCTCTAACCTTACCGTTGCTGCTATGAACACCGTCATCTACGATAAATCCACCGCCCTGCTGAATGTGGCTGGTTCCGGGGAGTCTCTCTACAACCGTCCAAGAGAGACCTCCGTTTGTGGAACGGCTAAGAGCAAGCTGAGCGTGGTCAGCTTTGGAAGCTCCTTCGTTTGTGCATACCTTTTCATTCGACGAAAGCTGAATAATCTTGACAAGGTCTCCGTTAGGCATGGTCGCAATGGAGTTTTGCCAACCGGATCCCTGTCTCTTTGCCTGAATAGTTCCGTACTTGACCTCAAAGGTCTCCTCGCCGTTTTCAACAGACTGTGCGTCCTTGTTGCCATAGAGGACCTTGATCTGTACGGAAGATTTAGCTGCAATCTCAAATACTCTTACGTTGAACTTTGCACCGTCAAAGTAGTGAGGCAGACAGAGTCCGCCAAGCATGAAGCGGATATCAGACATGTCTTCCTTAAGGTCTGTAACGTTTATACCGATATCCTTAAGCGTAAGAGCAACTATCTTGTCGTATACGACCTCGTTTGTGTTGTTTTCTACCTTGACCGTCTTCTCTCCCTTGAAGCTGCCTGTACTGAGAAGTGGTGCTTCACTGTATTCAGCAAATATTATCTTCTGGAGCGAGTTGATTATGGTCTTTGTGGTATTAGAGGAGCTTCCCTCTGTAAGAAGTACCTTGATGTAACGTGCGTTTACGTCAAAGTTATAGATGTAAGCATTGTGTCCGTTCTGGTATACGGAGAAATTGTCTATCATTTCATAAGACTTATTATCGTCGCTGTAATATACCGAGATAAAGTTCTTATTGATAAGACCGATGTTCTTAACGCTTGATAATGTTATCTTATTTATTTTATCGACCTTGCCAAGATCAAATACAAGGCTGTTCTGTCCATCATCAAACGCGTATACAGTATCACGAGGTCTTAATTTAACCGCTGTGAAAGGATCTTCTTCTCCTTCAACAACTGTAACGTACTTATCAGCATTAGATCCGGGAGAGAAGAATTCAAATACCTTTTCGCCTACTATTACGTTATTCATAGCAATGTATGCGGTAACGGGTACGAATTCGCCCGAGCCTGCGGGAGACGTAACTACACCGGTATTTGAAATAACCTCGGTATTATCACTTATCCAATATATCTTTGCACTGATACCGTACTTTTCACTGGTTACGTTCTCTGTGAACTTGAGCTGAGGCTTAGCCGCTGCCCTGATATACTCGTCTATCTTCGGAACTGTTCTTCCGCCAAAGATGGAAGAATCTGTAACCATTTCGATAAGAGACTCGGACTGGTCGCCTGCAAAGTAGATAGAGCTTAATACTACGTCAATATCATCGTCCGCAGTAGGAATCGCATCGCTTCTGAGAGTACCGATATTTATGGACTGCTTCTTGAAAGCTGCTCTCTTTCCTTCGCAGTTTTCAAAGGCAGCAACACGAATGCCGTCCACTTCAATAACAAGAGTAGAACCGCTCCACGTTGCAGAGAGATGGAACTTATCACCAATGTTTTTACCTATACTTGCGTATGAATAATAGTCTGCTGTATCACCGACACAAACGACTACAAGTCCGCCGTCGGTATTAACTATTGCAAACAAGGGTGAGTTTGCAGAGCTCGATTTATTTACGTTAAAGTAAAGTCCGTATGCACTCTTGTTTGACGTAAATCCAAGAGGAAACTCAGGCATTGCCTTAATGCAAATATCTGCTTCAAGCACATAAGCATCATATCCCTCTGCAGCTACATCGAGGTCGGAAATTTCATCAACGCTCAAAAGGTTGTTGGTATTAGCAACTCCCTTTCCTGAATCAAACAGGTCATAAAGTCTTATTCCGCCCTCGGTAAGCTCTACACCTGCGGAGGTTGTTTTAAGATTCTTACCGTTAGCTGTTGTCTTGACATTAAATGCGGAAAGATCAGTACAGTCGGACACAAAGCTTACCTTGTGGTCGGAAAGCTTTGCAAAACCGTCAAACACCGCGCTGTCGCTGGCGCCTGCAATAGTTACTGTCAAGGGAATGAGCTGTCCGATGTCCTGAGGGAGAATACCCGTCTTAGCAAAGGGAATGGAAAGCATTGCGTTTCCATCGATCTCCTCAAGCTTTGCCTCGTATGATCCGAGCTTTGCCGTAACAGACTCTGCACTATTGGTCTTTACAAGGACTGTAAGTGTCTCTGCATTCCAAAGGAAACCTATCAAGTGAGTAAACTTTGCATTTGTTTCTGATGCAACAACACAGTAAGCGGCATCTGCCGTCTCACCTGCAGTCTTGCAGAAATTTGCAAGAGCAACGGGCTTGCCCATGGTGTCAAGATAATAAAGCGAGTTTATATCCGAAGCACCGGGCGTATCGTCCTTATTACCTTCGTTTCCGCCGGTTGCATCATCTCCGGTATCGGAAGTTTGATCACCTGCACCATTGCCTGGATTTTCATCATTTCCTTCTTCTTCTTTGCTACAAGAAATAAGAAGAGACATCTGAAGCAGGAGCATAATAAGAACAAGAACCAGGGATATCACCCTGAAAATTGAGCTTTTCTTCATAATGTAAAATTCCTTTCGTTTTTTATTTGCAATGTATGTTATTTTATCATACTTACCATCAAAAGTCAATATGAAAGTCGCTTTTTCGTCGATAGTTACAATTTTAACAATGGATATTTGGTACTAAAGCAGAAAATTTATGTGTTTTTTGCCATATAATATTATTTTTTAAAAAAATCTGATAAAGCCATATTTTTGCTTGACATTTACTTATATTTATTCATAATATATCAAAATTATATTGACTTTTATAGGTATTTACTGTAAAATATAAAAAATTAATAATACAATAATATAATCAAAGAATTGAAAAGGTAAAGTTTCAATGAATTATTTTAACACTAAAAACAAACCCGTAATCAGAGCAAACTTTTCTGAAGATATGTCCGCAAGCTTTGTTCCCTTCATGTTGAAGAAAAACACAGAGGACGCCCCCACCGTCTCGGTGGGTGTTCTTTGGAACGCAAATGAGATAAAGCTCAGCCTCATTTCCCATGATGCTCTTTCTTACACGGTAAATATTGAAAAATATAATACGACTGTTTCCGCATCAAAAAATGAGACGACTCTCATACTGAATGCGATCGACACGGGACTTTCCCTCTGTGACTCAGATATACTTCTGCCCATCAACATCAAGGCTGACGGAAAGCTCGCTTCGTCCTCATTTTGCGGATTTATGAGGCTCTGTGAGTATTCTCCCTTCTTTGTTTTCGACGAGGAAAGAAAGAACGAGCTTTTGTCAACCGTGAGCCGTGCCGCGCTGGCAAACAAGGACATAGACGTTGCCACTCTCGACCTTGGGGTCGAATTTAACAATAGCTCATTAAGATTTTTCGACAAATACAGAGACGGAGAGGAAAATTATCCTTATACAAATGTAACACTCTCGAGCACCTCTCTTGAGGATTTTGAAAACGGCTCTCCCGTTTCCTTTGATATGGATGTGACCGTAAAGAGCTTTCCCGCCATGGATTATCACACGGTCTGCACGGCAGACTCCGCCTACGGACTGATGTTTATCCTTTCATACGGTGAGGGTGACGACAGCCTTTATTTCGGACTTCAAAATTCCCCCCTCGGACTCTATGCCTTTGTAAACGTAGGGTATACGCTTAAGGCGCAGATACCCAAAAAGATCGGTGACACCTTTAATTTCTCTGCAAAATGGACACCGTCAAGCACTCTCGCGCTATTCGTTGACGGCATAGAGATAATGTCCTTCCCCACACCGAAGATGGTAAGGGCAAGTGCAAAGCTACGGGGCTTGACGATCAAAT
Source organism: Clostridia bacterium (assembly GCA_017631085.1). Classification (GTDB taxonomy): domain Bacteria; phylum Bacillota; class Clostridia; order Oscillospirales; family CAG-272; genus HGM12713. The sequence continues at coordinate 7,677 of JAGBTY010000054.1, read as the reverse complement.
GGGTACGTTGCCGTTATAAGCCTGAATCTCACGACGACGATCTTGACATAACTCTGCACAATTTTACTGTTTCTCACGAATATACCCACGCGTCTTACTCCAAATTCGACATCTCTGACCTTATAAAGAACGGAGATGCAGAAAACGTAGGCTTTGACGGAATATATAAAGCTCATGGAAAGCTTTGTCTTGACAGCTCTATAAAAAATGACAGTCTTTCTACAGAAATGCCACTCATATGGGAAAGCTCCGACGAGTCTATCCTTTCAAATGACGGTCGTTTCACCTCGCCCGCACAGTCGGGAAAGGTCGTACACCTTACGGCACACGGAATGTCAGGAGAATACTCGGTATTTGACAAAACGTTCACCTTTTTCGCAGAGGGAAAAGCACCGACCGAAAAGGTCCTTTCACGTCCTTATGACAAGAATCCTTACGTAGGAAGCGGTATCACCTCCGATTCCTGCTTCATTCTCGACATGAACGAAAACAGCGTTATTTACGATATGGGAGAGGTGTCACGCATAAACCGCGCAACTCTTTGCTCTGCTTCCCCTCTTATCGACCTTATGTCAAAGAGCTTTATCTCTATATATGCCTCCGACGACGATCTCGAGTACCGACGCATCAAGGATTTTTCAATGCTTCAGACCGAAAACCAGATATTCTTCTACAATTTTGACATACACGCAAGATTTTTAAAGGTACACAGCACTGCAAGAAGATACTCGTTCAGCTCGTCCTCATTTGTAAACTCACTTCAGGATATGCTCATTGCGGAATACTCCGATATGCCCTTGAGAGCCGACGGAGCATTTGAAAAAAAGGCTTACTTTACCGTCAAAAACGATACGGACTCGGCAGAGGTGGATAAAATATGCACCTATACCCTCGAAGAACTCGGAATAAACACGGAAGAGCTTCGCAAGGACCTTTCGGATATACGCCTGAAGCTTGGTGATATATATCTCCCTCAATATTACTCAAAGGGAACGCTTTCTTTCAGAATACCCGAGATCTCTCCACGTTCGGAAGCAGAGATAGAGATACTTTTCAAAAACCCCAACGCACTCTCTGTCTATGACGGAAACGAGGTCTTTGAGGTACAGTACGGAACGAAATTCACAATGAAGCACAAGGGCGCATGGAGAAACTCGGTGGCAGAGATGCCCGACGGCTCTCTTCTCCTCATGGGAGGAGTAGGACACGACCGCATCTGCTACGAGCGCTCTACCGACGGAGGCCACACCTGGCTTCAAAGCGTTACAGTGGAGGGTACGGAAGGCTTTTCCGACGGAGGAGGCTTCCTTGTAGACCGCGAAAACAACAAGGTATTTTACTTCGCGCATCAGTATAATCTTGCTGAAAAATGGTGTAAGCTCAAAATACTTACCTCTTGTGATTCGGGATACACCTGGGAAAAGGCAATTGAAGTAACAGGTCAAAGCGAATATCTCATCTCCTACTCGGATGCTATCAAGCTCTCCTGCTTTGACGGCGACGGACCGAACGTGGACTACGTATTCACAACGGGAATGATGAAAAATCTTACCGCAGAATCATTCTGCACCACCGCAATTTATTCAAGGGACGGCGGAAAAACATGGCAGCAGAGCGAGTCGTGTATAAATTATCATCTTCTCGACGACGGACTTGAGATGGGACTTTCCGAGGAGACGGTCTGGGAGAAAAAGGACGGCACACTCATTCTCTATGCGCGCTGTCAGTATCCGACGGTCATAAGATTTGCCGTTGCCTACTCCTATGACCACGGTGTTACGTGGACCGAAAACGTTCACCATTTCTCAAACATATTCACACCCAACACACAGCCTATAATCGCTCCCATGGGCGACACCCCCGTTCTTCTCTGGGGAGGAAACAACTCTATCGGAGGGGCAAGCTACGACCGCTTCCCGCTCAATCTTGCATACTCGGAGGACGACTGTGAGACGTTCGTGGGTACACAGGACATAACCTTCCAGACTCCCATCGAGCAGATACTCGGAGCTAACCACAATATCGTAGTAAACCCAGACCTCGTATATTACAACTACAAGGACACCGACCATCTTTATATGGTAATTCCCCTTGACGAGCTTCGCATAGCAGATGCAAAGCGTTATCTTTTCAATACCAAAGGAGCTTTTGATTCATTTGAAAACGGCTCGGTAGAGAGCGAGGGCTGGATAGCTATCGGCGGTAACCCTTACGTCGACACGGTAGGCGCAACCGACGGAAAATACGCGATGATCCTCCCATCGGAGACAAGTATATCCCGCCCCGTCACCTACACGAGAAGCGGTTCGGTAGAGTTTGACCTTTTCGTTGACAGCATGGGTTCGGGAGCTGACTTTGAGCTTCAGGCGGCATACAATCAGAACCTTGGGATCACAGCCCCCGTAAGATTCGGATTCTCCCCAGACGGACGTGTCTTTACCTATGACGAAACAGGCGCTCGGATCAATACGTCACTTACCGTTTCTTCGGACAACAATACTATTCTGGTAGAATTTGACGCAGAAAAAGGCTCTGCCTCACTTACGGTAAACGGTGATACGGCTCATATTGGCTTCTTCTCATCAAAGGGTGAGGCTGTCTGCTTCGTAAACGTATGGAGCAGGAATAACACGAATATTGCCATTGACAGGTTTATAATGATAAAGAACACATAAAAGAGTCACCGCATCGGAGACATTTTTAAATACGATTACAAAAAAATCTATTCTTTGTTTTTTGGCTTGACTATTCTTTTTTCATAGCCTATAATTTTACCGAGGATATTTATTTTGCCTCTGTAAGAAAGGAAAAATATTATGAACAGTAAAAATTTCCCATATGAATCGGAGAATATCATTGTTGCCCCACACGTATCAGCTTCCGAGTTCGTGCTAAAAAAGGCTCTGACGAAAAAGAACGGATCATCGCCCCTCGTATTCGTGGGAGCGTCATGGGAAGAAGATTCCTTGACCCTTATGATCGACCGAGCTGACGACGCGTCGGTAAGCGTTATCTACGGCGAGAAAAATTATCTTCTCGGTCTCGGTACTGAAAAGGATACCCTTATACTTCCACTGCCCCAAAAAGAAAATATCGCGCCAATAACGGTTTTGGCAGAAAACGCGGGAGGTGTATCGGACTTCCGAGGCGGAATACGTATCAGCGAAATGAACACATTTTTCGTACAAGGGGATAAAGAAGGCGAAGTATTTAAAAAGACCTCTATCTCAAGCTGTGCCGACCCAAATCTTGACGTGTCGACAGCAGACGCGGGGATCAAGGTATCCAAGGACTCTATTCGTTTCTTTGACAGATACAGCGAGAATGAAGGTGCAAACTTCCCTTTTATCCATGAGATAGTAACAGAGGAAAACATCGCGGAGTTTGCAGAAGACGGTCGTGACATATACTGCTCCTTCGACCTGAAAATAACCGCCATGCCCTCCTCTTCCTACTGCTTTTCTTCCCCCGACGGTTCTTACGGCTTCAGTACTACGTTTGCCAGAGGCACGCAGAAAAATGCCATATATTTCGGTATACAGAATCTTGATTCCACTCTCACTCTTTTCATTTCATGCTGCAGCGGAAAGAATGTCGTCTACGCTCCTATCGACAAAAAGATCGGGGACACCATGAATATCTCTGCCGTATGGAGAGCCGACGGAGGACTTGACCTATATGTTGACAAGCGTCTCACTCTTTCCGAGATGGAGGCAACACACAGAAGACGTCGCTTTTTGGGTATAAACTCACTTGTTTTTATGTGGTTAAGAACGAGAGTGGCGCCGGCAAGTCACGAAGACGACACCGATATTGAAGTCTCCTCAATAAACCTTGCATACGAGCTCTCGACCCCTGTGCTTACCGTCGAGAACGACCTTTATCCCTTCACGGGAAGCGGAAAAAAACCTCCCGTATATTTTGCCCTTGATACATCTCGAAACAGCATCATTGCAGATATGGGAAAGATCACGAAGATAAACAGATCCGTGCTTCACACTTTCGGAGAAGTCAATATGCTCAATAAGAGCTTTCTGTCGCTCTACGCAAGTGACGACAACCAAAATTATGAGTATATCAAGGATTATTCTCTCCTCATAAACGGACAGGACATATATTTCTACAATTTCTCGGTAAATGCACGTTATCTTAAGATACATTCCACCCACAATGACGCATACGATGCTGTAGGCAGGATATGCGGCAACCCCTCTCTTATGTTAAGAGCCGAGTACACCAACATTCCTCTGCTCTCCTTTGGAAAATGGAAGCACGAGACAGCGGTCACTCTCACAAACAAAAGAACAAATGACGTAGCAGATGAGGTGTTCTCCCTCTCCCTTTCGGACATGGGTATAAATAAAAACGACCTTAAGGACGACCTTTCGGACATTCGCTTCATTCTTGGTGACCGTCAGCTTCCCATGTATCTGCACAGAGATGTGTTTTATATCCGTATTCCCCATATGGAGGCAAATGAAAGTATCTCTGTAAGAGTGCTTTACGGCAACGAAAATGCTCTTTCAGTATCCGACGGAAACGAGACCTTTGAGATGACCTACGGTGCGCGTTACGCCGTGAATCGAACAAAGGATGCAGGATACTGGATGGATACGGTCTCCGAAATGCCAAACGGCGACCTTCTCAAGACTGCGGACATGTGGTTAGGTGGTGTGGGATACTTCGGCATTAGCCGTTCAACAGACGGCGGTCACACATGGTCGGAGCTTGAAAAAGTTGAAGTTTCCGCGGGAATAAACTCAGGCGGTGGCTTTATTGTGGACAAAAAGGCGGGAAAGGTATTTTATCTCTGCTATAAATTCAGACTTCAGCACCCCTATATGTGCAAATATTACATCTTTGAGTCAAATGACTCGGGATATACATGGTCAGGACCTGTTCATCCCGAAAATGCCCCCGAATACGCTATCTCATACTCCGACGGTATAACCCTTTCGGATGCCGACGGTGACGGACCGAACGTAGATTACGTATTTACCACAGGTGTCATGCGTGACCTTGCCACCTTGGCGTTCTCCACCACGGGATTCTATTCCCGCGACGGAGGCAAAACATGGCAATTCAGCGACTCTATCATAAACGCTGAAGACGGAGATAACGATTTTGCCGAAGGCGGACTCTCCGAGGAAACGGTATGGGAAAAGAAAGACGGCTCTCTCCTGCTTTACGCTCGCTGTCAGATAGCCGAGATCACACACTTTGCCAAATCTCATTCCTATGACAGAGGCGTTACATGGGAGAATGTGGGCAAGAACTCCTTCTCCAATATTTTCACCGCAAACACTCAACCGATAATCGCTCCCCTTGACAGTCAACCCGTTCTCATGTGGGCGGGTAACAACTCTCTCGGCGGAAGGACGTATCAGCGATATCCTCTAAACATGGCCCTGTCCTATGACGACGGAGAGACATTCCGCGATATCGTAGGTATTGATTTTGCCACAGTAATAGCAACGGCAGACAGATATAACGGCGACGCCCTTCATACGAATCCCGATATGGCTATATACGAAAAGCACGGAGTAAAACAGTCCTACGTTATATCTTCTATGCACACTATGCATATCGTTGATTTTGACAATTATCTTCGCAAGACCAAAGGGGCGTTCGACTCATTTGAAGACGGTTATATCTCGGAGGGTTGGCTCGTATCTTACGGAAAAGCGGGTATCACCCCCATCGGCGCTACCGACGGAAAGAATGCTCTTCGCGTCCGCGAAAATTCTCTGCTTTCGAGAACTCTTCACTATATGGAGGCAGGAAAAATATTCTTCGACCTTACTCCCATCTGTGTAGGCGAAGGATTTTCGGTTGAGCTTCAGACAGCCTTTAACAACGAACAGACGAAAACTGCCCCCATAAGCTTTGGTGTTGACGGCGATGGTCATATTTTCTATAACGATCCCGACAAGGGCAAGATCTATCTTGAAAAGTATCTTACCGAGGACATAACCTATGAGGTATGCATCTCCTTTGACGCTTCCGAAAAGCAGGCAACTCTTACAATTGACGGCAAATCCTTTGACATAGACTTTGACAGCCGTTTTGATGCGGTAAGCTACGTCGGAATATTTACAAACGACCTATCAAGCCTTGCTCTTGACAGATTTATAGCTATAAGAGAAAAATAAAAATCATATCAAAAAAGGAGTTTTATTATGTACAAGAATTCAAATTGCAGACTTCAGGCGCACAGAGGAGTCAGCACGGATGCACCCGGAAACACAATGCCTGCATACGAGCTTGCGGTGACTCAAGGATACGACATCATCGAGCTTGACCCAAAGTTTACAAAGGATAACGTTTGTGTGCTTATCCACAACCGCACGATCAACGCCACCGCAACAAAAGACGGCAAAGCACCCGAGGAGGACATCTACGTAAAGGACCTCACCCTTGCCGAGCTTTACGAATACGATTTCGGTGAGAGCTTCTCACCCGAATTCAAGGGAACAAAGATACCTACAATGGAAGAGGTCCTCGAATTGTCAGAAAAGACCGGAATCGCAATAAAAATAGATAGTGTTGCCGCAACCTTCCCCGAAGAGCAGCAGGAAATACTCTTTGCCCAGCTTCGCGCTCACAGTAAAGCCAACGTAGGTATAACGGGCGCTCAAGTAGAATTTCTTGCAAAGGCAGCCGAGGCAGTACCCGGCATCACTATTCACTACGACGGCGTTATAGACGATGATGCGCTTGCTACTCTCGACACTCTCGTTGAATCTCGCGAAAAGCTCTACATCTGGCAGAGACTTGATAATGAGGAAACATCTTGGTGCAAGGTTCCTCCCGTTTCTCACGAGATTTCAAAAAAGGTAAAAGAGCATGGATACCTTGGTGTTTGGTTACTTGCCACACATGAAGAAATGGCAGAAGCAATCGCATTTGGAGCAGACGTAGTTGAAACCAACGGAGAAATAAAGCCTTACTAAAAAAGGAGACAGTATCCAATGAGATTTATTGCGAACGTTATCTGGATAATTTTCGGAGGACTCGTTCTTGGAGCTATTTGGGCGCTGCTCGGACTTGTGCTCTGTATCACCGTCATAGGCGTTCCCTTCGGTATTCAGTGTTTTAAGGTCGCAAAGCTCGTTTTCGCTCCGTTTGGGAAAAAGGTATACACAAATTTCGACAAGCACCCTGTTGCAAATATTCTCTGGGGATTTCTTTGCGGTTGGGAATTGGCTCTCGGGCATCTGATATCGGGGCTTCTCTGTTGCATGACAATAATCGCAATACCTCTCGGTGTACAATCCTTCAAAATGATGAAGCTTGCCTTTCTTCCCTTCGGCGCTTCTGTAAATAGCTCTCGGAAATAAATACATTTATTAAAAAAGACCATCTGCCCGATGCAGATGGTCTTTTTTTCATGATTTTACCCTTTCATCGTGCGGGACGCCGAGGACGTCATGAGACGGGACGCCGAGGACGTCGTGAGACGGGACGCCGAGGACGTCGTGAGACGGGACGCCGAGGACGTCGTGAGACGGGACGCCGAGGACGTCGTGAGACGGGACGCCGAGGACGTCGTCCCCTACAAAAGATCGTTTTCTTTTCGTAGGGGCGTGCATTGCACGTCCGCCTAAAAATGAGATAAAACGGACGACCGATGGTCGCCCCTACGGCGATGGGAAAATTTTTGTCTTTTGTGACGGG
>JAGBTY010000053.1 GCA_017631085.1 Clostridia bacterium | reverse complement strand
TTAAGGATAACGCGGAGGGGCTTTACTCTTACCTTGTTAGCATTAAGAGCGATCTTGATAGCACCCTCTGCTGCTGCGAAGGACTCGTGACCTGCGAGGAAGCAGAAGCACTCTGTCTCTTCGGAGAGAAGCATAGAGCCGAGGTTTCCGTGACCGAGACCAACCTTACGGTTCTCAGCAACGGAGCCGGGGATACAGAAAGCCTGGAGACCGATACCGATAGCGGCAGCGGCATCAGCAGCCTTTGTGCAGCCCTTCTTTATTGCGATAGCTGCGCCAACAGTGTATGCCCACTTTGCGTTTTCAAACGCGATGGGCTGAGTCTCCTCTACGATCTTGTAGGGATCGATGCCCTTTGCATCGCAGATAGCCTTACACTCATCGATGGAGGAAATTCCGTATTCTTTAAGAGCTGCGAGGATCTTCGCCTCACGTCTTTCATAACCTTCAAATTTTGCCATTTGTCTTTCCTCCTTAATTATTCCTTACGGGGATCTATGTACTTAACAGCATCGTTGAATCTGCCGTATGTACCCTTGGACTTCTCGTAAGCTTCGTTGGGCTCCATGCCCTTCTTGATAAAGTCGGTCATTTTGCCGAGGGATACGAACTCGTATCCGATAACCTGATCGTCAGCGTCAAGAGCCATTCTTGTGCAGTAGCCCTCTGTCATTTCGAGGTAACGAACGCCCTTTGCCTTTGTACCGTACATAGTACCAACCATGGAGCGCTCACCCTTGCCGAGGTCTTCCATACCTGCGCCGATAACGAGACCGCCCTCAGAGAAAGCAGACTGGCTACGACCGTAAACGATCTGGAGGAAGAGCTCTCTCATTGCGGTGTTGATAGCATCGCAAACGAGGTCTGTGTTAAGAGCCTCGAGAAGAGTCTTGCCGGGAAGGATCTCAGCAGCCATAGCTGCGGAGTGTGTCATACCGGAACAACCGATGGTCTCAACGAGAGCTTCCTCGATGATACCGTTCTTAACGTTAAGCGAGAGCTTACATGCGCCCTGCTGGGGTGCGCACCAGCCCACACCGTGTGTGTAAGCAGAGATGTCTGTTATCTGCTTTGCCTGTACCCACTTGCCCTCTTCGGGAATGGGAGCCGGACCGTGATCGGGGCCCTTTGCTACGACACACATCTTCTGGACTTCTGCGCTCATAGCGTATTCGCAAGAAAATTCTTTGCTCATTTGTTTTATCTCCTTTTAAATAATTTATGTGGTTAAATACTCTCGATAAGAGGCTTGATGGCATCTGCGTAAATACCACCTATGAATTTTGCTCCGTTTTCGTTGGGGTGAACTCCGTCTCCTGAGAAGAACATAGGTTCAGCTGTTTTTTCAGCTTCCTCAAAAAGCTTGTCGAGAGGAATGAAAACATCAGCATATTCGTCAGCGAGCTTACGAATGATAGGAAGAGCGGTCTTAAGATCTTCGCGGATCTGATCCTTGTCGTTGCAAGTAAGAAGGTAGGGCGAGAGAATAATTATCTTGGCATTCGTCTCCTTCCTGATGCGCTCAAGAATGCAACGGTAGTTAAGTTCAAGCTGCTCATCTGTTGTAGCTATTCTTTCACCGAGATAACGGTGCCAGATGTCGTTGATACCGAGAAGTATGGAAACTATGTCGGGCTGAAATTCAATAGTATCTCTGTAGATACGGTCAAATACGTTGCCCGTGCGGTGTCCGCCGCAGCCTTGGTTTATAAATTCAAACTCAACGTCGGGATATGCTTCCTTGATAGGCTCAACGGCATATTTGGGGTATCCATTACCCATGTGGTGGTAATTTCTTCTGTCACGACCTGCATCGGTGATGCTGTCACCCTGAAATACAATCTTTATTTTTTTTGTAGCCATTACTTTACGATCTCCCCGAAAACTGCTCCGCAGGAAACGCCTGCAGCGTTAGCCTCATCTGTGTCGATGTGCATAGCGAGAGCATAAGAATCGCTGACTCTTGCAACAACGTCGCCGAATGTAAGAGGACGAGTTCCTTCGATCCTTACCTCAACGATATCCTTGTCCTTTACGCCGAAGACTTCAGCATCGGCCTTTGTCATATGTATATGACGTTTTGCGGCAATAACGCCTTCCTTGATCTCTACCTTTCCGCAGGGACCCTCGAGGATGCAGCCAACGCTTCCCGCAACGTCGCCCGATTCTCTTACGGGAACGCCTGCGAGACCGATAGTTCTTGCGTCAGTGAGAGAAAGCTCTACCTGATCCGCGTTTCTTTCGGGACCGAGAATACTTGCCTTGAGTGCGCCCTTGGGACCGATAACGGTAACCTTTTCCTCGCAAGCGAACTGACCGGGCTGACTGAGGTCTTTCTTGTTTGTCAGAGCATGACCTTTTCCAAAGAGGACGTCAACTGTCTCTCTTGTAAGATGTACGTGTCTGGCGGATGTTTCAACAATAAAATTAGCCATGATTTTACCCTTTCTGAATTTATATAATTTTTAAATAAGGACAAAAATATCCACAATACGTATTATATCACATTTTTTTTCAGTTGTAAAGGTTATCGGGGAATATTTCTATAAATTTCTCCAAATAATAAAGAAAATTGTTTTGGAGGCAGGATATGAGCGAAAGAGATAACGAAGAGAGGGAACACTCTTCCGACAAAGAGAATGACGGTGAGATAGGAGACGGCATGGCAGTGGCAAAAAATTCACGGGAGTCTATATATTGTTTGTCAATCATAGGACAGATAGAAGGACATTATATTCTTCCCGAAGGGCAGAAAGCCACGAAATATGAAAGGATAATTCCTTTGCTTACCGAGATCGAGGAGAGCGAGGATATAGATGGACTATTAGTCGTTTTGAATACTATGGGTGGTGACGTAGAGGCAGGACTTGCCATTGCAGAGATGATCGCGTCAATGACAAAGCCAACGGTGTCATTAGTACTCGGGGGAGGGCATTCCATAGGGGTACCTCTTGCTACTTGTGCGTGCAGATCTTTTATTGTTCCGTCGGCGACGATGACCATACACCCTGTGAGAGTAAACGGGCTTGTCGTGGGAGTTCCTCAGACTTTTCGATATTTCGAGGACATGCAAAAGAGGATATTGCGGTTTATTTGTGACCATTCCGAAGCCAAGGAGGAAAGCATTATGGAGCTTATGATGCGTCCTGACGAGATGGCGACCGATGTGGGTTCGATCATAAGTGGCGAGGAAGCGGTAAGGTACGGAATAATTGACCGCGTGGGAGGTCTTTCGGATGCCCTGGAGGAGCTTAGGAAAATGATAAAGGAAAAGCAGAGCGAATAATAAAGAAAAAACAGGATTCAAAAAAGAATCCTGTTTTTTTACGAAAAATGTTTACAAGTACATGGTTTTGTGGTATACTAAAGGTGCCAAACAAAATTCAATATTTCTTCCCAAAGGGGATACGTGTTTTTATTTTCAGGTAAAAATACATATGCCCATTTTTCCGTATTCTTATTTGGGAAAATGAATTTTGTTTGGCGACAATTGGGGCTATGTGTTTTTCGGTGCGTATAGCTTCGGTTGTACGCACTTTTTATTTTAGGGGAGGAAAATATGTTTGGAAAAGAAAAATTCGAAAAATGTCCAACGTGTGGAGAATTTATTTTAGAAAATGCTCCAATGTGCTTACATTGCGGTACACAAGTAAAAAGAAAATTTTCATCAAGAAGAATTATTTTTATATGTGTTTGTTTGGTTTTATCCATTACGTGTTTTACTTGGGCAATAATTTCTTTAATGGACAGCAGTAGCTCCAGTGTAACAGGAGGTTCTGCTTTTAAAGACACAACCATATCTATGTCTGAATTCAACAAAATCAAAACAGGAATGACATACGATGAAGTGGTTGTAGTCGTTGGATGTAAGGGAGAATTAATGTCGGAGGTTGATATTGGATACTCAGAATACGCAACCAAAATATATAGTTGGGAAGGTAATGGATACGCAGGATCAAATGCTAATGTGACATTTCAAGGTGGAAAAGTTGTTTCAAAAGCCCAAATTGGTCTAGAGTAATTAAATAAAGAAAGGAATTTTAAAATGACTTTGGGGAAAATATGCAAAATATCCGGGATTATATTGGGAATATTTGAGGTGGTTATCTTTTGTGTGGAAGCCATCTTGCTTGAACAGCCGATACTTGTTTTTGTAGGTTTTTTTATTGCTTATTTTACAATTTTATTTATGTTAATTTGCGGGGAAGCAATTACATTGCTGGATTCTATACATTCTCGAATATACATGATAAACTATACAACACAAGAAATTGTTGATAAAACTAAGGATGAACAAACCCCAGTTTCATATGTAAACACTGCAAACCAACAAAAGGTCACATGGGTTTGTAAAGAATGTGGTACGGGAAACTATCAGAATAATCTATATTGCAGAAATTGTGGAAAATATAAATAATTGATTACAAACAAAAGGAACCGCCCTTCACCGAAACGGTTCCTTTTGTGGTTTATTTAGAGTATAATTTGTCATAGTGCCAACGAAGAGGATTTTCAAGGATGTATTTTACGTGTTCTTCATAATCCTGACGGTTACGGATAATGTGGTCTTGATATCCGCGTTGCCAAATATTTTCCCCTATTTCTTTGTTGCAAAATCTTTTAAATGTTGAAACAAAATGAGGAACAAATTTTGTTTGTTTTGTAGGGGACGACGTCCTCGGCGTCCCGTTCTCTGACACGATCAACATAATGTGAATATGGTTTGGCATTATAACATATTCTTCAACCGAAAGATGGTCGTAAAAAATATTTAATTGATTTATGTATTTCTCTGCGATTTTTCCTAACGGCGATAAATCCGTTCTGTATGACGGGACGCCGAGGACGTCGTCCCCTACAATTCGCGAAAGAATACAACGTCTGTCTTGCGTACAAATTGTTATAAAATATGCGCCAACGGTATCATAATCCGCCCCATACATTCTTGTTGGCTTTCTTTTTGGTATTTTATCCATTTTTTATCTTTTATCTCATTTAGAAATATTATCGTTATGGCAGAGGTACATTCGTTCCTCTGCCATTTGTTTTCGTTATATTAAATATCCGTCTCTTTCATAAAATCTCCGAGCAATCCGTCCTGAAGCGACTTCAGTATCTTTGGCGCTCTACCACCGACGGGAATACCGTCGATCTCGCATGCGGGTCGGCAAAGAGTTCCCGAAGAGGTAACTATGACCTCTGCCGCTGCCATCATTTCGGATACCGTATAGGGCTCTTCGACTACGGGTATGGACAGTTCATGACATTTATTTATGAAATGCGCTCTCGCGACACCAGCAAGTATCATTTCGTCTGCGGGAGCGGTCTTGACAACTCCCTCGTCTGTGATTATAGAAATATTTGAGTGGGCACACTCGGTAACTCTGTCTCCTCTATGGAAAACTGCCTCTTCCGCCCCTCTCATCTCGGCTTCTCGCGATGCCATGACAGTGGGAATAAGATTGAGAGTTTTCATATTGCAGTGGAAGAATCTTGTGTCCTCTACGGTGATGAGTTTCATTGGCGTATAGATGTCAACAAGGACTTTTGGGCGAATCATTACCCAAATGTTTGCTACCATTCCCTTGGCGGGAGCGTGATTTCTCGGAGCTGTGCCGCGAGAGACCTGCCAATATATTATCTGCTCATGGCTGTCTACCTTTGCCGACAGCTCGTAAATGAGAGCGGAAAATTCTTCTTCCGTAATAGGTATATTTATACCGAGAGCTTCTGCACTTGCATAAAGTCTGTCCATGTGCTCCGAGAGAGCGTATATCTTTCTGTTTCTGCAATAGGCAACTTCAAACAGACCGTCTCCGAAATAACACGCTCTGTCATTCATGGGAACGGTCATGTTTTCTATTCGGTCATATTTCCCGTTATAGTAGCCAAGGTCTTCCATTAACTCACCCTCACTTTCGGAATAACTGTTTTATGCATATGCATTTACTTTGTTTATTATACCATACGACGAATCTCTTGTCAATCAAAGATAATGAATAAAACTGAATATCTCTATTGCTTTTTTATTTTTTTTATGTTATACTCTTTTATAGATAACCTTATTGTGAAAGGAGAGTACACCGTGCGATTTTTTGCAAAGACAATACTTCGCGAAAAGATCTCCGAATCTGTCTCGGCAGTCTTGCCCGTAACCGGAATAGTTCTTTTGCTTCTGGCTACGATAGTACCGATTCCCTCTGCCACGCTTATGGCGTTCGTCATTGGTGCATTTTTGTTGATAGTGGGAATGGGCTTGTTTACTCTGGGTGCGGAAACTGCTATGACTCCTATGGGTAAATACGTAGGATCAAAGATAACGAAATCGAGAAATCTTTTTCTCATAATCTTTATTTTGCTTTTTGTGGGAATAATGGTAACGATATCCGAGCCGGACCTGCAGGTCCTGGCAAATCAGGTTCCCGCTATTCCAAACCTTACTCTTATCCTTTCGGTCGCAGTGGGTGTTGGTATCTTCCTTGTTGTTGCGATGCTTCGCATAATTTTTGCGATAAAGCTTAAATACCTTTTACTTGTGTTCTATACAGCGGTATTCGTACTCGCATTTTTTGTTCCTGACAGTTTTTTGGCCATTGCTTTTGACTCAGGTGGAGTTACAACAGGTCCCATGACAGTTCCGTTTATTATGGCGCTCGGCGTGGGTGTTGCGGCAATTCGTTCGGACGAGGCTAACGATAGCTTTGGTCTTGTTGCGCTTTGCTCTATCGGGCCGATACTTGCCGTAATGGTACTCGGACTTCTGTTTAACGCAGGAAATGCAGAAGCAGCAGAATATATGATGCCGGAAATGAACGATTCCCGTGAGATATTCAAAGCGTTTCTCATTATGATGCCTCATTATATGAAAGAGGTCGCTATCGCGGTAGGTCCTATCGTTGTATTCTTCCTTATATTCAGAGCTCTTACGGGGGGTATCGGAACAGACGGACTCGGAACGACTCTTATGGGTGTTGCATACACTTACGTTGGTCTCGTTTTATTCCTTACCGGAGTAAACGTAGGCTTTATGCCCGTAGGTTACGCGCTTGGAGAAGCTCTTGCGGGTACTTCTCTGAAATATATTATCGTACCTCTCGGAATGGTCATAGGTTACTTTATAGTGTCCGCCGAGCCTGCCGTACAGGTTCTTACTAAGCAGGTCGAAGAGGTCACAGCAGGTACTATTCCAAGAAAAGTTCTATCTCTGGCACTTGCTATCGGCGTATCAATATCGGTAGGAATCGCAATGCTTCGAGTTCTTACGGGTATATCTATTATGTGGATAGTAATTCCCGGGTACGTCATTGCTCTGTTACTTACATTTTTCGTTCCCGACATCTTTACATCAATCGCATTTGACTCGGGTGGAGTTGCTTCAGGTCCTATGACCGCAACATTCCTTTTGCCCTTTGCGATAGGAGCTTGTACCGCTGTTGGCGGAGACGTTATAGAGGATGCCTTCGGTGTAGTGGCAATGGTTGCCATGACTCCTCTTATTGCCATTCAAATACTCGGTCTTGTATATAAGATCAAGCTAAGACGTTCTCGCGTCGCAAAGGATACGGATACGACGACCGTCGAAACTACTACGGAAGATATTATCACTGATATTCATTCAGACACAAATGGCCAAGACAATCAACCTATGGTCGACGATATAATAGATCTGTAAAGGAGGTAGATTTAGCGAATGAAAGATCTGTTTTTCCTTTTAACCATAATAAAACGCTCCGATTCTTTGGAGTATGAGAATTTTTACAAGGATGAGGGTGTTACAGTAAACTTTTCTACCCCCTGCAATGGCACAGCTCACGAAAAGACCTTGACAATTTTAGGTATAGAAAAGACCGAAAAGGCTATGCTTTTTTCCACAGTAACGGGGACAACTCTAAAACGCCTATGCAAAAGACTTACCGATACTATGAAGATCGACCTTCCCGATCGAGGAGTGGCAGTTGCCGTTCCACTTTCGGGGATCGGTGGAAGCCGAGCACTCGGATATCTTACCGAGGGGCAGGAATTTACTAAAGAGGGAGAAGAATTCATTATGGAATCATCGCATGAACTTATAGTTGCTATATACGAAAAGGGATATACCAAGTTTGTTATGGACGCCGCAAGAGATGCAGGTGCGGGTGGGGGCACTACCATTCACGCCAAGGGCACTGGAGCAGGCTCGGAAAAGTTCTTTGGAATGTCTATTGCCGAAGAGAAGGAAATGGTATTTATCGTCTCTCACACAGACAAAAAGAAGGATATAATGTCCGCTATAATGAACAAAGCGGG
The DNA here is from genome assembly GCA_017631085.1 of Clostridia bacterium. GTDB lineage: Bacteria > Bacillota > Clostridia > Oscillospirales > CAG-272 > HGM12713. The sequence continues at coordinate 76,230 of JAGBTY010000053.1, read as the reverse complement.
AATCGACTCCAAGGCTCACGCAGTAGTATTTTCACTGCCCGTAGCTGCTACCGCAGGGTTTAGATTTGCTGATACGGTATCTAAAGATGCTGAATAATTACCAATAATATCTTTTGCGGGAGTTTCTCTGGAAATTCCCGCAAAACTTTTTTAAAAAAACATAAAAATGACTTGACATACCTATTTAAATAGGATAAAATTGTTTTGATGTTGGCATATTTCTCTATGTCGCAAAATTTATTAAGGACGGTACAACCTATGAATAACGATAAAATAGTACTGAGGGCGGTATACGACGAAAAGCTCGTAAAAACCGGTTATCCCCGGCATTTTGGCGAGGAAGATGCAGTTCTCATAAACGCTTCGTGGAATAAAAACGCTGTAGTGCTTACCCTTACATCCGAAAAGGCTAAATCATATAAGATTGCTCTCGGTGGTGTAGAAAAAGAGATATCTGGCGCAAAGGGCGAGACTGTGTGCAACATAACCACCGCCGACGGACTTGAAATTTTTGACGGAAACCAGCTATTTCCTATTTCTGTCACAGCGGACGGAGAGACGTTCTGCGGACAGCTCATGCTCTGCGATTATGACATGATCTCTATTACCACAGCCGAAAGCATAAAGGAGCTTGTTGATAGCACAAAGGTCACCGCTGCAATAAATCCCGAAATGGATCCTGCTGTGACCGACCTAGGTGCTTGCGTTATAGGAAACGGCTTTAACATTTACGACCGACACAACAAGACATCTCCGAACTATCCTCATACAAATGTGGATATGTGTCTTTGCGGCATTGATGCTCTTGCAGACAGAGACAAGAATATTTGCGTAGACATGGTCCTTAACGTGAAGTCATTTCCTTCCATGGATTATAAGACAGTACGTAATTTCAATGCTTCCTACGGACTCGGATTCTTTCTTTGCGCTGCGGACGGAAACGATTCTATATACTTCGGTTTCCAGAGAAATGAAGGCGGACTTTATCTGTTCGTGGTAGGCGGTACAAGAGAAATTGCCCCTTTGAACATTCCTTTTGGAGTTCCAACCTCCTTTACACTTAAATGGGGGGCATCAGGTGATGTTATTGTTTATGTAAATGGCGAAAAAGCTGTTTCTATGAGAATTGGAAAACAGAAGAGACCTCATCTCGCTCCTAACTCACTCTCTGTCGCATGGAAGCGTTCAAGATACATTCCTGCTTGTGACGAAGACAATCTGGATATGGATATCTGTGACCTCAACATATATGCCGACGAGACTCTCTCGGTGTCTGAGAAATTTGATGCAACGGATATCTTTGAGGAAGATACAGGAGCGCCTATATGTAGCACTATCTATAAAGCTCCGTCAAGCCTTATCATCAATAAGCCTATTGAAAATGAAAAATATGGTACCTCCGTTCCTTTTTCGGTCATTTCGAGCAATGTGGAGCTTCTTACAAAGGAAGGAAAATTTGTAGCTCCCACAGATCGAAGCCGTAGAGTTGAGGTCTCAATTACCGCTCCCACCTTTGAGAGACAGGCAAGCTTTATAGTATCAAAGACAGATATCGTCCCCCAAAACACCCTTGTTTCACTCGATGACAAAGACCCCTTTGTCGGTAAGGGTGAGCCCTCCTCCGCACTTATAGACCTTTCGTCCGACTTCGCAAGTGTCATCTACGACATGGGTAAGCAGACCGAGGTCAACCGAGTTGTGCTCAGAAGCGTTCTCGGAAGCGTGGGAGTCATCAACAAGAACAACTTCGCCCTCTTTACAAGTATCGACAACGAAAGCTACGAATACGTAAAGAATTTCTCTATTCTCACAAAGGGTGATACTGTATATTTTTACAACTTTAACGCAAATACAAGATACGTCAAGATCCACACCACCACAAACGGTCTCGGTGATATTGGAAAGGTAGTAGGTTACTCCGAGGAAATGCTCGAAGCTTTCCATTCCGATGCTCCCCTTCTTGCTGAAGGAAGCTTTGAGAAGACGACCACATTTACGGTTGAAAATACCGAGAACAAGGCGGTCTGTGACAAGATCGTAAGACTCACCCTTGCGGATATGGGTATTTGCGAGTGCGACCTCAAGTCAGACAAGGCAGACATCAGATTTTTGGCCAAGGGCGCATATCTCCCCCACTACTTCGACGGAACAAAATTCTATGTAAGAGTGCTGGAGCTCGCTCCCTCCGAAAAGCTCACCGTTACAGTTCTTTACAAGAACGAGAATGCTCTCAGCGTTTCCGATGGTCACGAGGCACTCGAGATACAGTACGGCATGAAGCACGGCAGACGCAACAACGAAACAGGCTGGTTCAATTCTGTGGCTACCATGCCCAACGGAGATCTGCTCCGCATAGTTGACATTCCTGCCCCCGAGGGCAAGAGACAACTTGCTATGTACCGTTCCACAAACTGCGGTCTTACCTGGTCTCCTTACGAGATAATTCCAAATACGGATATGATCACTCAGTGCGGCGGCTTTATCGTTGACAAGAAGAACAACAAGGTATTCTTCTTTGCCTATGACTTCAACATATTCATAAACGGAAAATGGACTCACGGCATTGAGGGAAGATACTGTAAATACTATATCTTCCTTTCCGAGGACAACGGATATACATGGAGTTTTGTGGGAAATCCCGAAAATGCTCCCACATACGCTATCTCCTACTCCAACGGTATCACGCTTAAGGACGAGGACGGAGAAGGTCCTAACGTTGACTACGTATTCACCACGGGTATCATGGTAAATCTTGACACTATGGCGTTCTCCACAGGCGGAATGTATTCAAAGGACGGCGGTAAGACATGGATATTCAGCGACACGGTCGCAAACTTTACCGACGGAAACAACGACTTTGCAGAGGGCGGTCTCTCCGAGGAAACTGTTTGGGAAAAGGAGGACGGAACACTCGTATTCTATGCGAGATGTCAGCTCGACACCTGCGTTCACTTTGCAAAATCCTACTCTTATGACCATGGTGTTACATGGAGCGATATAACCTCCGAATCCTTCTCCAACATCTACACCTCAAATACTCAGCCTATTATTGAAAAGCTTGATGAGAAGCCCGTATTTATGTGGGGCGGAAATAACTCCCTTGGTGGAAATACATATCTCAGATATCCTCTTAACCTCGCGCGCTCCTATGACGACGGAGAAAACTTTGAGGACATTGTAGACGTATCTCTCCGTACAAACGTTGCGACACTCAATAGAGATAACGGTGCTTCTCTCCACACGAACCCCGACCTTACCTTTGGCAAGTACCGTGGAGTCGATGCGGCATATATCGTATCCTCTGTTCATCAGCTTTACGTATTAGACGCAAAGGCTCACATTGAAAAGACCAAGGGTGCATATGACTCCTTTGAGTCGGGTGCAGAGGCAGAGGGTTGGTATGCGGCACAGGTGGGAACACTTCTTACCACGGACATGGGGGCTACCGACGGAGGTCGTGCGCTTCTGCTTAAGAATTTCACAGCTATTTCCCGTCCTCTCCATTACATCAGAGAGGGAGAGATAAGCTTCGACCTTTACGCTTCCGAATTTGGAGAAGGCCTCGGCATTGAGCTTCAGTCGGCATTCAATGACAGAGAGGACAAATCCGTGTCGGTGTCAAAGCCTCAGATTCTGTTCTATGCTCCCGACAAGAAAAATGATAAGCCTGAGACGGTCGCATCCAAGAGTACGGTAATGCACTTTAATGTTGACACAAACGGAAATATTCTTGACTGCGGCAAGAAGACAGGTTTGAAGCTTGAGAAGGGCAATAACAAAGTATCTATTCTCTTTAATGGAAAGAACGGCACGGCTTACCTTACGGTCAACGGAAATACCGCTCAAGTAGAATTTGCAGGCAACGACGGCTATATAAGCTACTTCACTGTATTCCCCAAGAAAGAATCTACATTCTCGCTTGATAGCTTTATTGCCATTAAGGACAACTGATAATTTAATATCATTTACACAAAAAACGGCAGAGGGGCGAAAGCTCCTCTGCCGTAGTATCAGAAAAAAGGAAAAAATATGTGTTTTAATAACGATACCCCACAACGCAAAAAGAATCGTTTGGATTGTTATGATTATAGCACTGCGGGAGCATATTTCATTACGGTATGCACCAAAGAAAGACAAAATTATTTTTGGAACAGTGTAGGGGCGACCATTGGTCGTCCTCAAGATGTTGAATTATCTCCATACGGAAAGATCGTAGACGATGCAATAAATAATATATCAAATATATATCCGTCCATATCGGTAGAACAATATGTCATAATGTCTGATCATGTTCATTTGTTATTATTGATTCATGCAGATGATTGCGGACGACCAATGGTCGCCCCTACAATATCACGGGTAGTACAACAATTGAAAGGATACGTTACAAAACGCCTTGGCGCGTCGATTTGGCAAAAACTTTTCTTCGATCATGTTATTCGCAACGAACAGGACTATGAGGAGCATGTAAGATACATTTTCGAAAACCCTCTCCGCTGGCACTACGACAAATTATACTCTGAATAAAACACAAAAAGGAACCGTTTCGGTGTAAGCGGTTCCTTTTTTATGTTATTAAAGTTTTTCGAGGATTTTTGTCCTCTCTGTTTTATATTCCTCTTCCGTTATTATATCTTCTTCAAATTTAAATTTTAAAACAACAAGTGCCTTTTCGAGATTTGTTTCGTTATGATCTTTATTTGCTTTGTTTTTGGAGAATGTTAAAGAAATGATAGGTGGGATCTTGTTCTTGAGACCGAACAGGAGAAGTGCCACATAGAGAGCCGCATTACCTAAAATTTTTGCAGGGCGAGTTAAAAGGTATACAATTATATCTGGGTTGTTTTTTTTCATAATATTCAAATAGAAATCAAGTGTATTAAAATAATCAAAGAGAGATATAAGCGCAGCAAGCAATCCTATTGATGACGCGATTATAATATATATCTTTTTCGAAAACCCATTAAGCGAACTTATTGTTGCAAAAACGAGGGCTACGATAAGACATAGACTTAAAACGGTTGAAATTATGTCGGAATTCACGAACGGGATGCTGACCAAAATATTAAAGATATTAGTAAATGCCATGAAACCAAGTGTTATAGGAATCATACAAATTGCCTTTGTTTTTTTGTGAAATGCTAAAAGATAAACGATCAGTAATATACAGGGAATTAACCCGATCAAAATGGATATGAATTCTTCAACGGTTGGAAAGCTGAAAAACATATTATATGATTTGTAATATTTCCCTTGGTTGATATATTCTTTAAAATATTCGTTATAACCTAATCCTGTATTATATCTTAGAAAGTATGGAATCCAGCTCAAAATTGTTAATGCCAAAGAAATGAAAGTCATCAAAGCAGCAGTGTTTTTAAAAATACTATCGTTTTTTGTGTTTTTCATATCGGTCATGCCTCCTCCTTTTTGATCCTTTCGAATATTGTCTGATATTCCTCATCGGTAATCAAATCTTTGGCGAGAAGTCTTTTGATCCTTTTTATTCTCTCGCTGTCCTCCGCTTTGCCACCGCTAAGAATGTTGTTAATATTGCAGGTTTTTTCAACAAGCTCTCCGAAACCGTAAAGTACAAAAGATGACACCCATGCTATTATCGGCACCAAGATCATTATCAACAATCCTATCCATCCGGTACTGTCAAAGTCATCTAAAATCATAAGGATGGATCCGGTTACATACCCGGCTAGAGCAAAGACAATAGCCGAAACGATTGCCAAAAGTTTGATCTTCTTTCCAATGTTGTTATAAAGCTTCACGTTTATAACCTCCTTTAAAATAAAAAAGTGCGTACAACCGAAGCCATACGCACCGAAAAACGCAAACTCCGATTGTCGCCAAACAAATTTCAAGCAAACATACGGATATTACGCCATACATAATCAACTTGATGGAATTTGCGTTTTTGCTAAATTCATATAGTTGATTATTGCACGACGAAAAAAGGTATAATTCACCCTTTTCTAAAAAAGAGAAAAATATCCCTATGATTGCTTATGAAATTTGTTTGGCAATTTTAGTATACCACGAAAATAGTGATTTGTAAATATTTTTTGAAGAAAATAAAAGCACAAAACTTCATTTTTTGAAGCTTTGTGCTTTTAATATTTGATATCGGAAATAAAATTATCTTCTTACAGCCTTTGCCATGTCGTAGAGGTGGTGAATATAAGCGTCGCGCTTAGCGCAGATAGCCTTCATTTCCTCAATCTCCTCTGCGGTGAACGCATCAAGGTCGCCGTCCTTAAGCTTCTTCTTATACATACGGTCAACCGTGAGTGCAAATCTGATGTTCATGGATTTGATCTCGCTGTTGTCCTCGATGATTACGAGGTCGCTCTTACCCTCAAGGAGAAGCTCAACTGCCTTAACGCCCATCTTTGTAGCTGCGAGACGGTCACGGAGAGAGGGAGAACCTCCTCTTACGATGTGAGCAAGTCTTGCAAACTTTGTTTCGATTCCTGTTTCAGCCTCGATCTTCTTTCTGAGAACCTCGCCGTAGGGAACCTTGTTGCCGTTTTCATCGGTTACAAAAACGCCCTCGCTTACCAGAACGAGCATACTTCTCTTGCCGGATTCTTTAGCTGCCTTGATAGCTGCTATTTCTGCAGCCTCGTCGTACTCTACCTCGGGGATACATACGGACATAGCACCTGCCGCAATACCGACAAGAAGAGCTATCTGACCGCAGTCACGTCCCATGACCTCAACTACGTTGCAACGTGCGTGAGACTCACAAGTGTCACGGAGCTTATCTACCGCATCAAGAACTGTATTCATTGCAGTATCAAAACCAACCGAGTAATCGGTTGCGGTAATATCGTTGTCAATTGTGCCTGTTACGCCGATGGTGGGAATACCGTGAACAGAGAGGTCTGTTGCTCCTCTGAAGGTTCCGTCGCCGCCGACTGCAACGATAGCGTCAATGTTGTACTTCTTGCAGGTAGCCATAGCCTTCTGCATACCCTCTTCGGTCTTGAACTCAAGGCAACGGTCGGAGTAGAGGAACGTACCGCCCTGCATAACTATATTAGATACAGAACCTGCATCAAGTGGAACGAGCTTTTCATGGATAAGTCCGCTGTAACCGCCTATGATACCCATAACTTCAACGCCCTGCTCAAGAGCCTTTCTTGTAATTGCGCGTACAGCCGCGTTCATTCCGGGAGCGTCGCCACCAGATGTAAGGACGCCGATTCTTCTGAATTTTGCCATTTTTATATTTCCTTCCGTAATAAATTGTAGAGATTTTGTATAACAAATTCATACAATTCTAATTATAATACATATTTTTCAAAAAATCAAGATATTTTTACATATTTTATCATAAATTGTTAATTATTCCTCAATGTTTTTAAGATATTCAAGTACCATATGAAGTGCGTTTGATGCACTTACTTGTCTTATATATTCACGGCTTCGTCTTGCTGAAAGTGTAAGCTTTCTTACTTTTTCGCCTTTTTTTGTTGAAATACCAATGAAAACAGTACCAACAGGAAGCTCATCGCTTCCGCCCGACGGACCCGCAAGTCCCGTTGCGGACACGGCAATATCCGAGCCGGTAACACGGCGGACTCCTATTGCCATTTCGACCGCCGTCTCCTTTGAGACCGCCCCGAAACTTTCAAGCGTTTCATGGGAGACTCCCAAAAGCTTTTCTTTTATTTCATTAGTGTAGGTAACGCAACCTCCGAGAAATACCGATGATGCCCCCGAAATATCGGTGACTCGTCTTGCGATAAGACCTCCCGTGCAGGATTCAGCGGCAGAGAGGGTAAGACCGTGTTTTTTTAATTCACGAACTACCGCTTCTTCAAGGGTGTCTGTGTCGACTCCATATATATATTCTCCAACAGACGAGTCTTTTATCCTTTCGGTCATTGCATCACATAAGGCGATCGCTTCATTTTCACTATCCGCTTTAGCGGTGACTCGAAGTCTTACTTCACCCTCCTTGCAGTATGGAGCGACAGTTGGATTTTGCGAGTTTGTCATAAGGTCACCAAGCTTTTCTTCAAGTGCCGATTCACCTATTCCGAAAAAGTGTATATTTCTATAAAATATTGCGCAATGACTTCTTGACTTCAAATATGGCATGGCTTTTTCAGAGAAAATAGGACAAAGCTCGGAGGGAGGGCCGGGGAGCATAATGACGGTTTTGCCGAGAGTTGCGTCCTCAATGGCAAGTGAGGGGGCTGTTCCGTAATCATTGTCGAAAACTGTCGCTCCTTCGGGCATCATTGCCTGTTTTTCATTATTTCTGGTCATGATCCGTCCAGAGCGGGCAAAATAATCGGTTATTCTTTCGAGAGAATGGGTGTGCATCTTCATTTCTCTTCCGAAATATTTAGCCACCGTTTCTTTTGTAAGGTCGTCATAGGTAGGACCAAGACCGCCACTTGTAACTACAAGGTCAACTCGTTCAAAGGCTGCAGACAAAGCACTCATAAGAACAGCGGGCTCGTCTCCGACTACCGTGTGATGTGTAACTGTAATGCCAATGGAATCAAGCTTTTCCGAAAGATATGCGGCATTTGTATTTACCACGTCTCCGTGAAGAAGTTCATATCCTACACATAGAATTTCTGCATTTTTTATATTGTTCATCTTAATTTCTCTTTCTGTAAATAAAATCGATCTTTGTCAACAGTATAGCAAAAAAAATAGGGAAAATTTTTATACACCTATGTATATTTTGTAAACTCTCATCTCTTTTTTATACTTGAAATTTTATTGATTTTGAGTTATAATTAATAAAAACGCGAAAGGAGAGCAGGAGTGTGTCGGGATGTTATTTGTGCCCCAGAATGTGCGGTGCTGACAGAGAAGCGGGAGAAATAGGGTATTGCGGTATGGGTGCGTTACCTTTGGTAGCAAAATCGGGGCTTCATTTTTACGAAGAGCCGCCCATAAGCGGAGAGAATGGTTCCGGTACCATGTTTTTTTGTGGTTGTAATCTCAAGTGTGTTTTTTGCCAGAATAAAGCCATAAGTCGAAACGAAGCGGTTGGAGATGTGATGGATTCGCGCGCTCTTGCAAACCTCATGCTTGATATTCAGGATATGGGGGCGCATAATATAAATCTTGTAACGGCTACTCATTTTGCCGATACGGTCGCCGAGGCGCTTCGTGCGGTAAAGGACAAGCTTTCGATTCCCGTTATATATAATACTTCCGGCTATGAAAGGGTAGAGATCTTAAAGAATTTAGACGGTCTCATTGATATTTATATGCCCGACCTGAAATATTGCTCTTCGGAGCTGTCCGAAAAATATTCGTATGCTTCCGACTATTTTGCAGTTGCATCTGAAGCTTTACGTGAGATGTACCGACAGGTAGGCAAAATAGAATATGGGGAGGATCGGATGTTAAAAAGGGGAGTTCTCGTGAGACACCTTGTGTTACCCGGTGCGAGAGCGGATAGCGCAGAGGTGCTTCGAGCTATCTGTCGGATATTGCCGAAGGACGAGATACTCGTAAGCGTTATGAGACAGTATACCCCCGAATTTGCCATGGATTGCGAATATAAAGAGCTTAAGAGGCGGCTTACTACATTTGAGTACGAAAGCATAGCAGATATGGCAATAAAGCTTGGCATAAAAGGATTTTTTCAGGGGGCGGGGGCGGCAGACACGAAATTTACTCCTGATTTTTAAAAGCGATATACAAACAGGGCGGAGAATTTTCTCCGCCCTGAATTGTTGTTAGAACTTAATTGTCTTTGATAACCATAAATCTGTCAAGAGAAGCTTTAACGTAGTCTTTGGTAAAGATCGTTACGTAACATACATAAATATCATTGCCAGAGAAGCCTATGTTTGCAGTATCTCTATTTACTGTTATGGTTGCGCTTCTTGCGTTTCCATCAAAGCTTATGGAAATCGTGTTGTTTCCAATATCAAGGTAAAGTCCGGTAGATATTGCTTCGCCGCTGGCATTTATGTATTTTACCTCGCCTTTAGAGGTTATCTGGAATGCAATCGGAGCGCGGACCTTTGAGATGGGCGTTGCGCCTTCCTTGTTGTTATATGCTGCTTGAAGCTCTATAACCTGTCCGTATCCAAAGCTATCTATATAGTAATCGAATTCGACAGTTCCTTTTTCCATATAGGTAATAGAACGAACAGCGGTAGTGTTTTGACCGATCGCCATAGCTAAAGATCCGTCGGTAGCGCCAATTGGAGTCGAAGCTACACTGCCTGATACTGTAAACCAGCCTTCTGCGGCAACACCCGATTCAAATGAGTCGAACGCGCCCTTTTGTTTATAAAGGAAATCGTCAACACCAATTATATACATTTGATGCTTTGTTGAGACTATATAGGTTATTTCGGTTCCTTTATAGGTTACAAAGGTAAGGTCGGGGTTGGTATGAAGGCTTCTGCCTTCTAATGTGTCATATGTTTCGATGACAGTTCCAAAGGACGCGTTCTGAATACCTTCAAATGTTTCTCCGTCGTCGTTCGAATATGCAAGATTTAAGGGGAATCTCATATAGCTTCTTCCACCGAGAACGTTATTTCCTCCCCAGAGGAGTACGGGTTTACCGTCTCCCATTCTTTCGACAATCGGTTGAGTGTTAGTTGTGTAGATGTTTGTGAGAGTGGGCTTTTTCCAGGTTACGCCGTGGTCTGTGGATTTGGACATTACAAAATGGTCAATGCCGTCTATCTGACATCTTGCGTAGAATATCAGAGTTCCATTCGCCTGTTCAATAAGGGCGTCCTCGGAGCATCCGCCCTCGAAGAAATTACTGCTTCCATTTTCGTAGTTTATAGTGGAATTACTGAATATCCAAGATTTACCTCCATCTTTGGAATAGAATGCAGTAGTGTTGAAGGCGCTTGTTGCCTGATTTACACATTCACCGAGAGTGAATACATAGTCAACATTAGGACCTGTTCCGTCCGCGCAGGAGAGTGTAAGACCGTCCGAGTAAGAAAGCGCGTAATTGGGAGCACCTCTTTTATCGTCTATATTATCAACGCTTGGATTAGTTTCGGTTCTTGAACCTGTGGGATTGCCTACAAGAGTCCATGTCTCACCGTTGTCTGTGGAAAGGAATATGTAGTTAAGACCTATTTTTGGAGAGGTTTCTTTATCGATCCTCTGACAGATAAAGAATATCTTTCCGTTTTTCTTGTCGACGATAGAGCCTCCGCACTCGCAGGTGGGTTTGCCATAGGGAATTCCGGGAGTATTTTCTGTAACAACAGTAGAGTTGGCAATTTTTTTCATACTTCCCCAAGTAAGACCACCGTCGGTTGAGCGATATACTCCAAATCCACCGCTTTCGCTGACGATTCTGAGTACGTCTCCGTTGGGAGCTGTAATGATCGTATTGAACCAACCACGCTCATTGTTTATTTTGGCATATTTTTCACCGTACTGGATCTCAAAGGTTTCGTTACCGTCGGATACTGATTCCGCATTCTTATTTCCGTAAATGACCTTGACTGTAATGTTTTCATTTGCAGCCATTTCGAGAACTCTTACGTAGAAGGTAGAGCCGACAAGGAAATGGGGAAGGTATGCTCCGTCGTGCATAAAGCGAATATCGCTTTTATCACGTTTAAGGTCGTAAGCAGAAATACCCATATCGGAGAGAGTTAGTGAGAATACCTTATCGTAAACTGTTTCATTTGTATTGTTTTTAAGGGGTATGTCTACCGTCTTTGTAAAAGTACCTGTTGAAAGAAGGGGAGCATTGGAGTATTCTGCAACAAGAAGATCTCCAGTAGCGTTAACTATAGTTCCTGTATTTTCAAGACCGCTGAAAGACATGTGCACTTTAAGGTAGCGAGCTTCTATGCTGAAGTTGTAGAAATAAAGGTCGTTGCCTGTCTGGAGCATGGAGAAGGAGTCTATACGTGTATAATTTTCGTTATCGTTACTGTAATAGAGACCCACGAAGTTTTTACTTATAAGTCCCATGGGAAGTAAGCTCTTTATTGTAGCTCTGTTAATAACTGTAGTGTTGCCCATGTCATATACGATGCTGTTCATTTGCGTGTTGAGAGTGAAGATAGCATCGGTTGCCTTTGCAACGCCTGTAAACGGATTAGTGTCGCTGTTTTTTACTAAAACGGTACCGTTTTCGCCCGGAACAAAGAAATTAAATGCTCTTTCTCCGAGAACGGTGTTTCCGTCAAGAGTATAAAAGGTTACGGTCACTATCTTTCCATTGCCTTTGGGTGCAGTAAGCGTTCCATCCTTGGAGATTATGCTCTCGTTCGAGGAGCTCCAATACATAGTAGTATCAAGGCCATATCTTTCACCAAATGCAGTTTCTACAAAGCTCATGCTATTTATAACGCGGTATATTGAAAGTGAAGTGTCAACAGGAGAGATCGCTTTTCCGCCAAAAAGAGCATTTGTTGTAAGACTGTTTGTAGCAGACCTTGACTGGTCGTAGTATACCATTACGGAATTGATGGTTATGTCCATGTTATCGGAATTACTCTTTTTTTCGTTTCCGTCAGCCATCCATACGATATTTACAGACTTTGAAGCAAAGTCTTTTCTCGCTGCATTGGATACTGTAAATGTTGCAATTACCTTCCCGTCTATTGAAATGATGGTAGAGCCGTTCGCTGCTGAAAGTGATGCTGCAAAGCGGAAGTTATCTCCTACCTTTTTGCCTGTATTTGCAAGATAATAAGCTCCGTCGGATACTACCATTACAGCAATACCGTTATTGGTATTTACAAGAGTAAAGAGGAAAGAAGGAGAGGATGAGCTGTGACAAACATTGAAGTTAAGTCCTGCGGCACTGCTGTTTGTAAGGATTATAGGAGAATATACGGGCATTGCGTCGATAGTCAGATCAGCCTCAATGACAAAATTTCTTTTTTCGGTTTGAAGGTCTATTATATCCTTCTTCTGAAGAGATAATTTTGTATTAGAAACACCTTTCCCGTTTGAATATGTATCAAAAAGTCTTATTTTGCCGTTGTCAAAATCAATTCCGGCAGCAGAGCTCTTAACTGTGGAGTTTACTCTTGTGAAATAGGACTTGTCCATACCTGTAGTGTTGAAGCTTATCTTATAGTCGGATATTTGAATATATCCGTCGGATTCAGATACAAGGTCTCCGCTCTTAACTGTTATCTTTGTTTCGATAAGCTGACCTATATCCTGAATGGATACGCCGATAGTATCGAGAGATACGGTGCGGGTAAGAGTAGTTCCGTTCTCAAGCGCATCTGTTCCGAATACCTCTTCATATTTGCCGATGTTTACGGAAATACTGTCTGCTTTATCTGTATTAAGCGTATATCTTATAGATTTGGAATTCCATATAAAGCTTACTATTGAGTTTGGTGCATCGCCAACCGTCTTTTTGAGAGCGTATTCTGCGGGTGGAATGTTTATTTTTTCGAAATCCTTGCAGAAGTTTGCGTTGAATACGGGTTTTCCCTGTGTATCGTAGGTTTCGAAGTCAGACACATTTTCTGCATATAAAGGGGTTGTTTTTTTAAGAACTGATTCGTCCCCAGGTGTAACATTTTCGTTATCATTTGGTTTGTTTTCTCCGTTCTCATTTCCGGAGTTACCGGAGTTATCGGAGTTATCGGAGGTGTCAGAGGCATCATTGTTGCCTGGATTATCATCTGTTGCGTCATTACCGTTTCCAGAGTCTGTGTTTTCATTTTCATTGATACAGGATATGAGCAACGTTACCTGCGCCAGAAGAAGTACCAAAGTGAGCAATAACGAAATTATTGAAAGTATACATCTTTTTTTCATAACATTCTCCTTATAAGATAGTTCTTTTATTATACGTAATAGATGTCGGTATCATTAATGCGTAAAAAAGTTTATTTTGTGATTTATAGGCTAATATTTTTGTATTCTGATCCGTCGAGAGTTTTAAAGGATACTTCGTTTTCGTCAATGATAATATATCCTCTTGGTGTGTTCTCCTTTGGAATGGAAGCAGACCCGGGATTTATATATAGATTTTCGTTTCCGAAGGGAATTGCACAGCTTACGTGTGTATGACCGTGAAGAAGCATGTCACCTTTTTTTAGCGGAGGAGGCGTTTGTGTATTAAACTTGTGCCCGTGGGTGGCAAATATTCGTGCATTTCCGATGCAGATCCATGCATAATCCGCAAGAATGGGAAATTCAAGTACCATTGCGTCTACTTCGGTATCGCAATTTCCCCTTACACAAAGAAGCTCGTCCTTCACGGAATTTAAAAGCTCAATTACCTTTTTCGGAGCATATGTGGGGGGAAGGTCGTTCCTTGGACCGTGGTAAAGTAGGTCGCCAAGGAGAATAAGTCTGTCCGCACCCGAGGTTTTGTATGCATCTATTATTGCTTTTGCTGAATCGTAGTCACCGTGTATATCGGAGGCAGCCATTATCTTCATGCTTTTTATTTCCTTTCATGTTCATTATCTTAAGTTTCCATTTCCTCTTATCATATATTTTTCTGTGGTCAGAGCAAAAAGTCCCATAGGACCTCTTACGTGAAGCTTTTGGGTAGATATTCCGATCTCCGCGCCAAAACCAAATTCACCTCCGTCGGTAAATCTTGTTGAGGCGTTAACGTAGACTGCCGCTGAATCTACCTCCTTGAGAAAACGCTCGGCGCAAGAATCGTCCTCGGTAACTATTGCCTCACTGTGTGCGGTGCTGTGTTTGTTTATATGGTCGATAGCAGAGCTTAAGTCGTCAACTACCTTTATTGCGAGAATATAGTCATTATATTCTGTGTAGTAATCCTCTTCTGTTGCATCGGTTGAGGATGGTATGAGGACTCTTGTTCTGGGACAACCTCTGAGTTCCACCTTTCCGTTCAGTTTTTCAGAGAGTGCGGGTAAAAATGACGCTGCAATTGCCGCATGAACGAGCAAGGTTTCGGCGGCGTTGCATACTGAGGGGCGAGAGCACTTTGCATTCACGGTTATATTTATTGCCTTTTCTATGTCGGCACTTTCATCAATATAGATATGACAGTTTCCAGCTCCTGTTTCGATAACGGGAACGGTGGAATTTTCAAGGGTACTTTTTATAAGACCTTTTCCGCCTCTGGGAATGAGGACGTCAACAAGACCTCTCATTGTCATAAGAGCCATAGAGCTTTCTCTGTCGGTGTTTTCTACAAGCTCTACAGAATGTGGATCTATTCCGCAACAGTCCAGTGCATCTTTCATTGAACGAACGAGAGCAATATTTGTGTTTATTGCTTCTCGACCGCCTCTGAGAACTACTGCGTTGCCTGTTTTCAGGCAAAGTGCCGCAGAGTCTACGGTTACGTTGGGACGAGCTTCATATATCATAGCGACCACACCAAGCGGTACTTTTGCTTTGCGTATTTGTATTCCGGAAGCAGCGGTCCATTCCTGGTATTTGCCTACAGGGTCCTCGAGTGAGACGAGACTGACGAGTGAATCGCGTATACCGTCAAGTCTTGAGCTTGTAAGTGTTAGTCTGTCAAGCATTGCTTTTGCAACCCCAGCCTCCTCTGCCGATGATAGATCAAGCTTATTTGCTTCAAGAATACTATCCTCGTCTTTTTTCAGATGTTCGGCTATCTTCAAAAGAATTTCATTTTTCTTTTCGGTGCTTAAAAGTCCGAGCTTTAACGACGCATTTTTTGCGTTTATACACAATAGCTCGACTTCTTCTCTTATAGACATTGTTTTATTCCTCGTTTCTCCTGTATATTTTTTCTATTTCACAAACGTAAGCGCGGTGAAGGTCTCCTTTTCCGTATGCTTTTTCGTATATTTCTTTATCAACAAATCCGTCAGGATCGATCATATCTGAATAGATCTTTTTGCATACGATAATTGTTTTGGCTTCGGAGACTGCGTATACTCCGTCTATTTCTAAAGAGGTGAGTCCTAGCTGTTCCACCTTATCGTTATCTCTTCCGCTTACACGTCCGCAATGAGAGAGTACGTCTCTTCTTTCTCCGCCGAAGAAAGCAAGGGTAAATCTGTCTTGGTTTTTTAAAAGCTCGTATGTGTATCTTGATTCTCTTACAAAGCAGACCGCCACGTTCTTGTTCCAAAGCACTCCCATACAACCCCAGCTGGCAGTCATAAGGTTAAGCTTCTCGCCGTCGGCGACCGAAATGAGCATCATATCTTTTCCGATCATTTCCTGAGCATTACCAAGCATCGACACGGGTATTTCTATAAATTTTTTCATAAAGAAACTCCTATAGTATTTTTCTACCATTATAATAATATAATAACAAAAAAATTCCGTTTAGTCAATCTTGGAGTGCTCTTTTGCATAAAAAGTTACAAAATTTATAATGTTTATTAAGAAAATCATGGCTGTCTCTGTCTTTTAGAGACAGCCATTGTGCTGAGAAAAGGTTTTAAATGTCTTCACGTATGGCAAAGAAGGTATCCATAGAAAGCTTCGCGTCTTTTCCGAGGAAAACGGTTACGTAGCTTATATAAGCATCATTACTTACAAAATCCAAGGGCAACATTTTGCCGTTAAGAGTGAGCGATGCAGTTTTTTCTCTTCCATTAAAGAAAATGTTAATTTTATTCATACCATGAGAGATCTTTTCTTCGAGCGACCTTCCAAAGATCGAAATATTGCCTTCGTTATCTACCTTAAGGCTTATCGGTGTGGATATCGAACTTGGCTTGTCATTAAATGCAGTCTGAAGATCAATGGTAAATCCATCTCCTATATTCGACGTATACAGATCAAATCCGATCTCTCCCTTTTCGATATAGTGGAGAGGTCTCGTGACCGTTTTTCCGGAGTTCAAAAGCATGGCTTTTTTGCCGTCGGTGGCACCTATCTCTGCGGTTGGAATAGTGTCAAACATGGTATCAAGCCATCCCTCAGCACTTGCCCCGGATTCAAATGAGTCAAAAGCTCCACGAGTTTTTGAAAGATAGTTTTTGGGATCAAGTATATACATCTGGTGTCTCGTTGACACGATATATGCCATATCTTCTCCGCGGTAGCTACCGAACGTAAGGTCGGGATTCGTGTGGAGCAAAGCTCCGATGCTTGTATTTACTGTTGCGACACAGGTTTGAAGACTTGCGTCGATAAGGTCGTGGAAGCTTTCTGCATCGTCTGTTGAAACCGCCATGTTAAGAGGATATCTGAGGTAGGTCCTTCCACCAAGCGAATTGTTACCGCCCCAAAGAAAAACGGGGGTTTTGTCAAGAGGTGATATGATAGGTTGGGTGTTGCAGGTGTATATGTCCGAAAGTCTTACGTTGCCCCAAGTAATTCCGTGGTCATAGGAATAGGAGACTGCAAAATGAACTATCTCGTCTATCTGGCAACGGGAATACATTATGAGAGTTCCGTCTTCTTTTTCCCAAACGGTCTCTTCGGAGCATCCGCCCTCAAAGGCGATTCGAGAAGACGTGTCTTCGGGTTCGTAGTTTACTCTGGAATCACTGAATATCCAGGTCTTACCGCCGTCCTTCGAGTAGATGGCGGATGAGGAGTAGGCAGATGTCATAATATCAAGACATGCGCCTGTTGTAAATACATAGTCCACGTTGGGACCGTCTCCGTCCTCGCAGGAGAGAGTTATACCGTCGGAATAGGAGAGTGACCAGTCGGGAACGGGACGAACGTTTCCAATAGGTTCCATGGGGCCCGACCACGTATAACCGTTGTCCTCGGAAACAAAGATCTTGTATTTACATCTTTTTTCCGATCTCGGTACATTTTCGTTGAAATGATATGCGAAATAAAATACTTTTCCGTTCTTTTTATCAACGAGGAAGCCTCCGCCCTGTCTTATCATATCCGTTCCGGGAATGATCTCGTAGTTGCTCCATGAAAGGCCTCCGTTCTTTGAACGGTACATTGCAAGAGATCTCTTGCCCTCTCCTGAAGGAAGGTCTACTATTCGGAGGATATCTCCGTTTGGCATGGTTGCAACAGAGTTGAACCAGCCTGCTTCATGGTTTCGTCTTGCATGCTTGAGTCCGTATTTTATTTCGAAGGTCTCATTTCCGTCAGATACAGACTCGGCTTTTTCATTGCCGTAGAAGATTTCTATATTTGTAGTCGATTTTGGAGCGAGTCTAAAAACTCTTACGTAAAATTTCTCACCGTCGAAGTAGTGGGGAAGCCATTTTCCGTCTGCGAAGAATCGAATGTCACTCTTGTCTTGTTTGAGGTCACATGCGCATATTCTCATTTCGTCGAAGGATAGCTTTATTATTTTGTCATATACTTCCTTTTCTTCATCGTTTTCTAACGAATAGATCGTTTTGTTGGTAAACTCACCTTCGGAGAGAAGGGGATCATTTGCTGTAATTACGTCTATCATTTCCTCGGAGCAACCAATAAAGCAACCTGTATCCGAAAGTCCGTTGGTTGTCGAGTGTATCTTTACGTATCTCGCATCTATGTCAAGGTTGTAGATATATGCTGTATTACCCTTTGTGAGAAGAGAGTATTCTCTTACGTATTCGTAGCTTTCTCCGTCTTCGCTTACAAATACGGAAAGGTGATTTTTATTAACAAGTCCTACGTCAGCGGTGGCGGTCTTAAGAGTTACACCGCATATCTTGGTTTTTTCACCCATGTCCTTGACGACACTTGCGAAATTATCCGAGAGGTTGAAAACTCCGTCGATGCGCTCGTCTTTGTTTACAAACGGATCAAGATCACCTGTTATTGCAAAGGTCGTTTTTGGAGCGGTGTCCTTTTTGGGAACTATAAAGTTTATATTTTCTTTAAAGCTATCACAGATCAAAGAAAGAGAAACAAATTCTGTTTTTTCAATAGGGTTTGTGAACGATCCTTTTCCTTTAGAAACGGAAATAAGAGCATTAGAGGAGCTACTATAAAAGAGTGGAAGCTCAAGTCCGTATTTTTCATTTATTAGCTTGTTGGGCGCGATAAACTCGGATGGAGCAAAATATATACCGTTTCCTATTTTTTGAAGTCCCGAGTTGAACAGCTCTTTCATTACGTCAAAAGAGTCAGCTACAGAAACTGTATTGTCTTCGCATACGCAAAGATCGGTTATCTTTACGTCAAGGTCATCTGCATGACTCTGCGGCGCATATCGCGAACGCGACCAACGGACGTGAAGGGAACGGCTTCCAAAAGATTCACGCTTTATGGTAGGAACTGTCGTTTTCATGACTGTTTTTCCGTTGATCATAATTATTGCTTTATTGGTCGCTTTGATGACTACGCGGAGGTCGAATGGAACGGAAAAGTCTATTTGGTCGGAAAGTTGAGTCAGCTGCGGATTTCCGCCATTGACATACATATACATTCCTGAATTGTTTCTTTGAAATCCGAAAAAGGGAGCTCTTTCGCCGTTTTTACCGCAGAGAATAAATGAAAGACCATAGGCGCTTTCAGTGCCTCTGACAGCCATGTAGTCCATAGAAGGAAAGGAATCGACGCAAACGGTCATATTGATGCTCATATCTTTTCCGTTTATATCAAAACCGTCAAATCCCTCAATATCCGAAGATTCAATATCAATAACAGTATGAGGAAAATTGGGAGAATTTTCATTGAAACGGTCGAATATCTGAAATCCGTCAGATATCTCTGCAACCCCGAAATCTGTAATTTCGGGGTCCATTTCGGGATTTATAACTGCACGGCGCTGAATATTACCCAAAAGCGCGCGTGTGTTTTTCTTGTCAAGAGAAAATATGATATCCTCATCGCAAAGCACAAAAACGCCCGAAAGAGAGGCACTTGCCTTATCTGAAGAGGCAGTAATGGCGATAGGAAATACCTGACCGCCGTCTCTGAAGTTAATGGCTGTATCCTCTGTGTCGATCACTATAGCGGTAGCATTGCCCTTTGATGCAAGAGTCTTTTCGTATCCGTCAAGTTCAATTGTATATTCCTTTGCCTCGTCGGAAATAATCGTAAGTGATAATTTTTTTGCATTCCACGAGGCATAGACGGAAGCCTCAATATCTCCGTCAAAGTGTTTTGTTTGTCCCATTTTTTTAAGGGAGTTATCGTATACAGCTCTTATGACCGTTTTGTTGGTTTTCATAGCTTTTTCTCCTTAATTGTAATATTGAAGTTTGTGACTTCTGGTTTTATTTTATATTATTTTCTCTTTTAAGTCAATAGATTTTTACATTTCTGCCATTTTTAAAAAAATTATGTCCTTTTTGTTGTAAAACAAAAAGAAACCCTCTTTTGAGGGTTTCTTAAGTTTATAAATATGAAAAGATTAGACTTTGAACATCATATCTCCGTAAGATGGGAGAGGCCAATATTCCGAAGCTGTAAGAGGCTCCATCTTATCGATCAAGGCTCTGAGCTTGTCCATTGCGGGAATTACACTATTACAGTATTTCTTGGCTTTCATTACGTTGTCAGAGATAGCTGCGGCTTCGGCTTCTGCTGCTTTGAGCTCTGTGAGAGCGGAATATGCAGACTCTGTAAGGTCTGAAAGAGTTTTTATAACGTCCTTTTCAAACATGCAGGAAAGCTTTGGCATTACCGCAAGCTTCGCAGACAATGAGTCGGCAACGTCGGCAACGTAGGAGGTGACTGCGGGAAGTATATCACGCATTGCCATGTCTATCATGGTGAGTGCTTCAATATTGACTATCTTCGAGTAGTTTTCATAGAGAATATCTGTTCTCGAGGATATTTCGGAAGCGTTCATAACTCCGTGAGCCTCAAAGAGCTTTACGTTCTTTTCGGAGGCGAATATATCGTATGCATCAACAGAGGTTTTCAAATTGAAAAGGCCTCTCGTCTCTGCTTCCTTCTCCCACTCGTCAGAATAACCGTTTCCGTCGAAAATTATTCTCTTGTGTGCGGCAAAGGTATCCTTTATAAGCTTTGCAACTGCTACGTCGAAATCCTCTGCATCATCAAGCACATCTGCGAATTGTCTGAAGCTTTCGGCAACGGCGGTATTGAGAACGATGTTGGGCATCGCAATGTTCTGCGAAGAACCTACCATTCTGAACTCGAATTTATTACCTGTAAACGCCAAGGGAGACGTGCGGTTTCTGTCAGTAGTATCCTTGCGGAAGGTGGGAACTGTGGGGATTCCAAGGTCCATAACGTGAGCTTTCGCTGCCTTATACGTCTTTCCGCTGATTATAGAATCGATTATTTCCTCAAGCTCTTCTCCAACAAATATCGAAACGATGGCCGGAGGTGCTTCACTTGAGCCGAGACGGTGGTCGTTACCCGCAAAGGCTACCGACAAACGCATCAGATCCTGATAATCGTCTACAGCCTTTATAACAGCTGCAAGGATAAGCAAAAACTTTACATTTTCCGCGGGAGTTTTGCCGGGGTCGAGAAGATTTTTGCCTGAATCCGTAGAGATAGACCAGTTATTATGCTTTCCGGAACCGTTTACACCTGCATAGGGCTTTTCGTGAAGAAGGCATACAAGACCGTGCTTTTCAGCCGTTTTTTTCATATACTCCATGGTGAGAAGGTTCTGATCGACTGCCATGTTGGCGTTTGCATATATCGGGGCGAGCTCGTGCTGTGCGGGAGCTGCTTCGTTGTGCTTGGTTTTGGAGTTTACACCAAGAGTCCAGAGAGCTTCGTCAAGATCTGCCATGAATGCGCTGATACGCGACTTGAGCGGACCGAAATAGTGGTCCTCAAGCTCCTGACCTTTAGGAGCGGCAGCGCCAAAAAGAGTTCTGCCTGTGTAAAGCAGGTCTTTTCGTCTGTCATACATTTCTTTGTCGATAATAAAGTATTCCTGTTCAGCTCCTACCATAACGTTGAGTCGCTTCGACGATGTGTCTCCAAAGAAACGGAGAAGACGAAGTCCTTCCGTACTTATAGCGTCCATAGAACGAAGAAGGGGAGTTTTTGTATCGAGAGCTTCTCCTGTATAGGAACAGAACGCGGTGGGTATGTATAGCGTTCCATCTTTAACGAAAGCGTAGGATGCGGGATCCCATGCGGTGTAGCCTCTTGCTTCGAATGTAGCTCTGAGACCGCCTGAGGGGAAAGAGGAAGCGTCCGACTCACCCTTTATAAGCTCTTTTCCCGAAAACTCCATAACGATCTTGCAGTTTCCCAGGGGGGAGATAAAACTGTCGTGCTTCTCGGCGGTAACGCCCGTGAGAGGCTGGAACCAGTGAGTATAGTGGGTAGCACCCTTCTCGATAGCCCAGTCCTTCATGGCGTTTGCAACCACGTCGGCAATGGAGGCATCGATGGTCTTACCTGTAGCTATTGTTTTGGTGAGTGATTTATAGACCTCTTTAGGAAGTCTCTCACGCATAACGTCGTCGTTGAATACCATGCATCCGAAGATCTCAGGCACATTTTTTACCATATCTTAACCTCTCAAAAAAATAATACAGAATTATTATATAACATGACGATTGATTTGTCAAGAACTTTCGCGCCGTATTTATTTCAGGTCATCGAAGTCTATTGATGGGGGTGGGGTGTCGTTTATGTCACCGATCGTAAGTCCTTCCTTATTTGAATCGTCCGAGTCGTCACTTTCACTGTCTTGTGAGGGCGACTGATCTGTTACTTCGTCATTTGTAACGTTATCCGAATTTTCTTCTCCGAGATCTTCTTTTTCTTCTTCGGGTGAGCACGACAAGAGAACAAAGCTTAATGTGAGAATGATCACCAATAAAAGCAAAAGTGTTTTTTTCATATTTTTTCTTCCTTTATTATATTATTATCTAGGTTTATTCCTCTCTAATGTCAGCGCCAAGTGCCTTGAGCTTTCCCGTAAGGTCTTGATATCCGCGCTCGATAAGCTCTGTGCCTTGTATCCTCGTTTCTCCCTCTGCCGCAAGAGCGGCAATTACGAGACACGCGCCTGCGCGAAGGTCTGCTGCCTTTACAGATGCACCGTGAAGAGAGGGAACGCCGCTGATGTGTGCTGAATTTTCAACAATGTCTATTTCAGCTCCCATTTTTTTCAGCTCTTCGGCGTATTTAAAGCGTTGTCCCCATACTCCCTCGTTTATGGTACTGATACCCATAGCGAGAGATAGAACAGCTGCAAATTGCGGGTGCATATCTGTGGGGAATCCTGGGTAGGGATTTGTTTTTATATCGGTACTTCTGTATTTTTTATTCGATGTGACTGTAATAGAGTTGTCTTCTACGTCAACGCCTACACCCATCTCGCGAAGCTTTACGGTTACCGATTCCATGTGCTTCGGTATAACGTTTCGGACTGTCACTTTTCCGCCTGCTGCCGCTACAGCTGCCATATACGTTCCCGCTTCTATCATGTCTGGGGCAAGGGTATAATTACAGCCGTGAAGCGATTTTACTCCCTTAATACGTATCATACTTGTTCCCGCACCTGTGATATTGGCACCGCAAGCATTGAGAAAGTTTGCCATATCAACTATATGCGGCTCTCTTGCCGCGTTTTCGATGACCGTAGTTCCTTCTGCAAAGACGGCGGCGAGCATTACGTTTATAGTAGAGCCTACCGAGGCAATGTCGAAGTAGATAAGATTTCCACGAAGTCCGTCGGGAGCGACGGCGCTTATGTTGCCGAGAGTATCGTATGTAATGCGTGCTCCAAGAAGCTCAAAGCCTTTGATATGTTGATTTATAGGTCTGCCTCCGAAATCGCAACCGCCCGGATGGCCAACAAGAGCTTCGCCAAAACGGCCGAGCATAGCGCCTATAAGATAGGTAGAGCCACGCATCTTACTGACATATTCAAGAGGAGGGCTTTGAGGAGTTATGTCGGTCGTATCTATCATTACCGTATCGGTATCGACAAATCTTACTTTAGCTCCGATGGAACGGAGAGTTTCGAGTGCGAGAGAAATATCACTTACGTCGGGAACGTTACCTATGGTACAGATACCTCCCGTAGCAATAGCACCGAAAATAACGGGAAGAGCGGAATTTTTCATTCCGTTGATTCTGACCTCGCCGTACAGAGGCTCTCCACCTCTTATTATGAGTCTTTCCATGTTTTGTCTGCCTTTCGTAGATTTTGAGTCGAATATATTACTCGCTGAAAAACGGTCTGAAGAATGCTACGGCAAGATCGACTACCATTCCGTAGCTTTTTGTTCCTTCCGTACCGTTGACGATAAGGAAAGCATTGTTGACCGCACCCGATATCTCTCCTATGGTGGAGTCCTCGTATTTGGAAGCGAACTCCGCATATGCTCTAAGTTCCCCCTTTACCGCCTCGGGAAGTCTTGCGAAAGATCGTAAATAAAGCTGTTGATCTGCAGAATATAAGGCGTTTGATACGTATTCATAAAGGTTGAGGTACGCACTGTAACGGATATAGGAGTCGTCCGACAGGCACGGGACGAGAAATGCCATGAAATTCGCCTCATCCTCGGGAGCAAAGCCACGCTGGTGAGACAGTTCGTGTGCTGCCGTGTAGGGGAGAGTGTAATCCGGGAAAGCGATATTGATGTTTGCTTCTCCCGTAAAAAAGGTGTAAACGCCCGTAATATGAGTATATGACATAGGTTCGCTTAACATTACAGGTTTTACGCGGGAGTTAAGCCTTGGAATAAATGAGTACACGGTACTTGCTTTATCATAGGATTCTATCAGCTTTTCGTTCATGACCGAGAGGTCGTATGGCATGACCGAGCGTCCTTCGGGATCGTAAACTATGTTATCCATTTCGCTCCAGATAAGAGTACATAATATGTCCGCTGTAGCGTAAAGCTCCTCGGCGCTTACGTCGCGTCGCTCAAGCCCCAGCTTTTCGTCAAGAGGTCTTCCTCTGTATCCTGCGGCAAACCCGATGGAGAATATAGAAAAGATCAGAGCTATTGCAGATAGGATGCAGAGGCAGTAGATAAGCACATCGTGCCAGGTAGATGAATATTTTTTTATGCCAATCGCAACAAGAAACACAAGAACGACAGGGCTTATAAGGAGCAGAAGCTCCGCAAGAGAAAATGGAACAATGTTTGAAATGTGTGCTGTTATTCCTCTGAATACAGAGCTTATGTTTCTGTTAAAGAAATCGGAGAACGCGGGGCTTATTAAAAATATGATATACAGAAGGAGACTTGAAGCACCGAGAATGAAAAATATCTTCGCAAAAAGAGGAAGCTTTTTCTTTGGCTCGGAGCACGTGGGAAAAAGAGCTTCGTCGGCCGTTATGGGTTCTTCTTTTTTCATTATTAACGTTTGTCTCCTTTCGTTATTAATATGTGTTTTATTCGAACAGATCCTTGAATTTTTTGACAATGCTTTCACCGAAAATGCTGCAGCAAAGTGCTTTGAAATCTTTGGGAACAGGAGTTTTCAGTTCCATGCTCTCACCATTTGGGTGAGGAAATTTTACGTTGTATGAGTGAAGAGCGAGTCCTGCAAGAGATAAAGCAGCGCCCGAACCGTAAAGCCCGTCCCCTACTATAGGATTGCCCAGCGACGAAAAGTGTACCCTTAACTGATGTGTACGTCCCGTTACGGGAGAAGCGATAACAAGAGTATGGGTATCGCATCTTGCGATCACCTTATATAATGTTTTTGCATAGTCGCCGCCGTCACCCTCGGAGCATATTTCTCTAAATATAATGCTTTCATTTGCTCTGCGTATGTATGATTCTATCTCTCCCTCGTCGTCTCTTTCAAATGAGCCTTCGAGCAGGGCGATATATGATTTTTCTATTTTGTGTTGCTTCATTGCATCAGAAAGAAATGATGCCGCAAGTCTTGTTTTTGCAATGATAAGAATACCGCTGGTATCTTTGTCAAGTCGACTTATGGCTCTGAAAATAAACGGTTTGTTTTCAGAAGCGTATTTATATGCCAAGCCATTGGCTACCGTGTCGTCGATATGACCGTGAGATGTGTGCGTAGGCATTCCTGCGGGTTTGTTTGGAACGACTATGAAGTCGTCCTCATAAACTATAGGGAGCGACATCGGTGTTGGTGTCAGCTTGTCGGAGGTGGCTTCAAAAGCTTCGGTTGCAAGCGAGAGAAGGTCGCCCTTCGAGACGGTTTGGGTTACAATGGCGTGTTCTCCGTTGAGCTTGATGCCGTTTTTAATGAATTTAAGCTCTTTAAGCGCTCTGGTTGAATAGCCAAGCTCGCAAATGATAACGTTTTTTATGTTCATTCCGTTCCATTTTTCTTGAATAATATAATCCATATTGCTCCTTTTGACTGCCCAAAACCAAACGTTATATATATTATACCATCTTATTAATAATATTACAAGATTTTTTTGAAATTTTGACATTTAACGAAAATGGTTTTTACATATAATACAGTTTTGTTCGACACAACAAAGTAAAAAACACATAAAATTTCTAAAAAAACGTGGACCTTTGTTTTTTGTGTTAACATGTACGTGATTACCTTTTACGGAGAGCTTTTTGTCGAACAAGGACAGCAACATATAATAAGACTGAAATGACAGAGATGTGAGAGCGTATTTTTTGTCGCTTTTGTGGGGGACACGAAGCGATCCTGTAATTTGTTCTTTTTGAGCGAAGCGAAATATGGATTGTTCAATTTGCTATGGTGTTTGTGTAAATAGCGAAGAACAAAACAACGACGCTATAACGATTTTAAGAAAAAAACGCTCGATTTATGCTTGAATCGACCTTTTTTATATTTGATCACAGTTGTTTATATGTGCAAATTGCACAAATAAATTATGCAAAAAAACTTAAAAAAAGAGACACGCAAAACCTCAATATGTCCTCAAATTGTATTGATTTTTTCGCTTAAATGGTGTAAAATGATATAAACCAAATAATTCTTGAAAGAAAGGAAGGATTAAATAATCATGAAAAAGAAATTATTGGTAATTGTTGCAATGATGCTTA
Source organism: Clostridia bacterium (assembly GCA_017631085.1). GTDB lineage: Bacteria > Bacillota > Clostridia > Oscillospirales > CAG-272 > HGM12713. The sequence continues at coordinate 49,471 of JAGBTY010000053.1, read as the reverse complement.
CAATAGCAACTCTTGTAACTCTTATCGGCACTGTATCCGCAGCTGAGGATGCAGCGGCTGAAAAAGAAGCATATCTTTACGCATATTACTCTGAAAAGGTAACTCTTGACGGTAACGCAACACAGAGCGGCACTGAAGGTAAGCCCGGTGACATGTGGTCGCAGGAAAACCAAGTAGATTACGACTCTAATGATGGTTCCGGTGAAGACCACTACGTTGAGTACGTATTCGATACGGTAGACGGTGTAAAAGTAGCTGCTACATGGAATGACAAGACAGACGTTCTCTATCTTGCGGTTCCTGTAAGCGTTACTGAGCTCGCTATCGAGATCGGTGGCAAAACACTTGCTATTGACCGTGCAAATCTTACTGTTGCAGGTATAGATGGCGCTGAGGTCAAGAAGGGTGATATCTACGAAATAGCTATTCCTATGGCGAACAAGGATCTTGCACTTGCATACGACGGTATGTACGTTGTTACCGATATTAAGGTTACAACAAATGCAGGTACATTTGACGGTAAGCTCGCTTTCACAAGCATGGTTCCTGTAATCATAGTTGCAGGTGACGACAATTACCGCGCAAAGAACATTAAGGCTCCTGACGGAATTAAACTCACAACAATATCCGAGGCTGGCAGATACTACAGACACTGGATGAGCGTTGCTGATGAAGTGGAAGGTGGTTATAAGCTCAGAGCTGCATATACAGCTGAAGAGCTTGCTGCAAAGAAGAGCGGCGACGCCAGAGCCGGATTGCTTATTTACGGTTATGACCCCATGTACGGTGATATTCCGGATGCTGAGACATACGTTCTCAAGGCAGACGTTAAGATCGAAGGACTTCCTGCAGTTTCTGAAGCTGCTATCGCTTCCTCCAGAGACATCGGTACCGGTGGTCTCAAGTATGATACTACGATGCCTCACGTTACATTCTACGTATCTAACAACACCAACGCAATGGGCGCTATTATGAACTGTGGTGCTATCTTCAATACCGAGAAGGGCCTCCAGATGGTTATTTCTACCTTTGTAGGTAACGGTACTGTTATTGATCTCGGAAAGAAAGTTGGCGACGAGTTCGAGCTCAAGATCATAAACAACGTTGTTAAGTATGACGGTGAGACAAGAAAGATAGTTGATACCAACGAAGCTTACGTGTTTGAAGTTTACGTTGACGATGTAAAGGTCGGCACGGCTACCGGTAAGACGGTAAAGGGCACCAAGATCTGTGAGTACGGCTTTGGATTCAACGTAATCTCCAACATGCAGGGTGCTAAGGATGCAGATGATGATAAAGAGACAACCGGAATCACTGTTGAAGATTATCAGTGGAAAGAAGGCGGACTTACAATAGCTAACTTCGTATCTTCTTACGAGAAGACCTACGACATCGAGGCTCTTGCAGCTCTCTCTGCAACCGACCTTGAGGTTGAGGCTGTTAACAGATTCCTTAAGGCTGAAGAGGAAAAGCCTGAAGATAAGCCTACAGACGAGGGTAACAAGCCTTCAGGTGGCGACGAGACACCCGATGGAACGACCGATACCGACACCAAGGATCCCGCAACAAGCGACAAGAAGGACAATGCATCTGATGATTCTTCTGACGAGGAAGAAAAGAAGGGCGGATGCGGAGCTTCTGTTGCAGGAATCGGACTCGTTGCAGTTCTTGGCTCTGCTCTCACAGCAGTAGTTGCAACAAAAAAGAAAGAGGACTAATTAATAGTCTTTGACTTCGCACAACTGAATAGTTGATTTTCAAGGTGAGCTTCTGCGGAAGCTCACCTTTTTTAGTTGAGCGTTAATAACGAACAGTTTGCCGAAACGTATAATATTTTCCATATAATAAGAGGTAAAAAATATTAAAAAAAATCTACTTGAATATTGAAAAAAAACAAGTGTTGTGATATAATTAATATGGATAATGATATATTGTACCCATTTTTAGATAAAACGATTTTAAGCCCCTAAAAAAGAGGAAAAATAATATGACAGAGAGAATAAAAAACAGAAGAGTGATCCTTGCCTCAGCCTCTCCAAGACGAAGAGAGATCTTAGGTGAGATGGGAATAAAATTCACTGTTATTACAGCGGATACAGACGAGCAATGTGACGAGCGCGATCCCGCAGCTTTTGCAATGTTTCTCGCAGAGAAAAAAGGTCAGGCGGTGTATCGGCTTTTAGCTGACAGGGGCGAGAGCAGTGATGCATTTATTATTTCTGCCGATACGGTAGTCGTATGTGACGGAAAAATACTTGGGAAGCCAAGAGATAGACAGGATGCGATAGATATGCTCTCAATGCTTCGAGGTCGGGAGCATGAGGTGGTCACGGGAATTGCCGTAACGGTTGATGGAGTCAGCTACTCTGACGCAAGTGTTACTAAAGTCAGAGTGGATGAAATCTCTGATAGCGACATTGAGGAATACGTTGACACAAAGGATCCTATGGACAAAGCGGGAGCTTACGGAATACAAGGTGGATTCTCAAAGTGGATAAGTGGCATTGATGGTTGCTATTTCGGTGTGGTTGGACTTCCCACCAATAAAATGAACAGACTTATAAAAAAAGTGGAAGCGATCATAGATTAAATTTAGACTAAAGCTTTAATTATTTTTGCAGAAAGGAGGCGAAGCCAATGGGAAAAATGGTTGGCGTGGATCTTGGAACAGCAAACACGCTTATGTTTTTAAAGGGTAAAGGAATAGTGCTTCGTGCTCCGTCTGTGGTGGCTATAAGCAAGTCTGACAGAGAAGTCGTTGCACTTGGAAGAGAAGCACACAGGATGCTTGGACGTACGCCTGAGGGAATACTTGCATTCAGACCTATAAAAGACGGTGTGATAGCCGATTTTGACGTGGCAGCGAAGATGCTCAGAGCATATTTTGAGATAACAGGCTCTATCTCTCTTTTCTCACGTCCGACCGTTGTCATTTGTATCCCTTACGGAGTTACAGATGTGGAAAAGAGAGCCGTTGAAGATGTGACATATCAAGCAGGAGCAAGAAGTGTTGCTCTTGTGGATGAGCCATTGGCGGCAGCGTTGGGTGCTGAATTGAGAGTTGGACGTGCAAGAGGAAGCATGATAGTGGATATAGGTGGCGGAACTACCGAGGTAGCGGTTATAAGCATGGGTGGTATCGTTGCATCACAGTCGCTTCGTGTGGCGGGGGATGAATTTGACGAGGCTATTGTTGAATACCTTAAAAAATACAGAGACATACTTGTCGGGAACGCAACGGCAGAAGAATTGAAGTTGAGGATCGGGACTGCTCATCCATCTTTGCCTCGCGGGAACATGGAAGTAAGCGGACGGAGCCTTCGTAGCGGACTCGGAGTTACTGCCACGGTACAGTCAGACGAGATAAGAGAAGCGCTCGAGAGACCGCTTACGGCGGTGATAAGGACCATAAAATCGACCCTTGAACAGACTCCCCCCGAGCTATCGGCAGATATATATGACTTCGGTATAACTCTTACCGGCGGAGGAGCACTTCTCCGCGGTATAGACAGACTTATAATGGAAAAGACGGGACTTCGGGTGAATATTGCCAAGGACCCGCTTGAATGTGTTTGTAAGGGAATTGGACGCATAATAGAGAGCGAAGGCTCTCTTGGAGACCTTTTGCAGATCAGACAGAGATAAAATACATATTGGGACGGAAAATAATGAAATTTTTAAGATCCAGATATTTTATAATATGTGTACTTGTGGCGATAATAATAGGCCTTGTTCCCGCAATGCTTGCAGCTTTTGGCGGAACGGACATACTTCGTAGTGCCGTAAAGACGGTGGCGAAGCCATTTGAGACTGTCGGAAGCTACGTGGCAGACGGCGTGGGCGGATTCTTTTCTGTATTTTCAAGCTATGACGAGCTGAAGGAGGAAAATGAGGAGCTTAGAGCGAGGCTCACAGAGCTTGAGGAGGAAAGGCGAGACAATGCTGTGCTGAAAAATGAAAATTCATGGCTCAAGGAATATTTTGGCATACATACAGAGCATCCCGAATTTCTTCTTACAGATGCGAGAATAATATCTCACAGCTCGGGAAGCTACTCGACGGTTTTGACTCTTGATAAGGGAAGAGTACACGGTGTGCTTAAGAATATGCCGGTTATTACCGCCGACGGAGCTTTTGGCTACGTCAGCGAAGTAGGTCTTGATTGGTGCAAGGTTGTATCGGTTATTGAAACCGCAAGTCAGGTGGGCGGATACGATCAGAGAAGCGGATCAAGGGGATATTTAGAAGGCTCTCTTGAGTTGCGTGAGAGTGGGCTTTGCAGAATGGTATTTCAGGCGGAAGCCGATATAATGGTTGACGACAGAATATGCACCGAGGGTGGAGAGCATTATCCGTCAGGGCTTTACATTGGTAGAATTTCAACTATTGAAGCAGATCCTTCTACGAGAACGCTTGTGGCGACAATAGAGCCTGCTGTGGATTTTTCTGATCTTGATTCTCTGGGTAGAGTTATGATAATCAGCGGATACGGCAGCTAAACTTTAAAAAAAACGAAAAAAGGGGGCAGAGCATGAGAAAAGCAGGATCGCGATCTTCTTCGGATCTTATCAAAAGAATTTTGATAAGAGGATCGCTTATTTTAGTTCTCGCGGCGGCAGAGTGCTCCTTTTTTTCAGCGCTAAAGCCTATGGGGGCGACCCCCGATCTTATTCTCGGGCTTGTTGTGGCCTTGGCTCTGACATCTACTCTTGAGGAAACTGCTGTTTGTGCTGTAGTAGGAGGATACGTAATAGACGCACTTGGCGGCATAGGTCTTTCTTTCTCGGCTCTTTTTTATCTTTTAGTAGGTGTTAGTATCGGAATAATGGCAAAGAAGATCATGCAGAGCTTTCCGGCATATGCAGTTCTTCTTATTCCCGCTTTCCTTTTAGGCGGTATATATACGGGAGTAGAGGTTATTTTGTTTTACGGTTCTGTTCCGACGGTATCAGCTCTTGTAAAATTGATACTGCCCCAGATGCTTATGGGATATATTTTTTGTCTTCCCATATATTTTATAGTAAAGGTCAGCTCACTTCCCTTGGAATCAAAGGGAAAATTTACGTTCAGATAATTTACGGAGGCAATATAAATGGTTTTTAAATCGGGCAAAAAGGATATTTATCTTCCAGATCCCTCGACGGGAAGGCTTGAGGCAGGAGACGTAAAGACCTATTTTACGACGTTTGGTCTTGGACTTTTCTTTTTTTCTCTTGCTACGTCGTTTTCTGTAGAGATCATAGCCTTGACTGTTTATTTTATATCTCCGTCCATACTTGAAAGCACTCTGTTTTCGAATATACTATCCGTTGCGGCCATATACGGCATAGCCTTTCCCATTCTCTTTTGTATCACGAGGCGTCTGCCCGATGCAAGACCGGAAAAGCGGTCGATAGGAACTAAAAACTTTTTTATTACTGTTTGTCTTATGTTTACCTGCACAGTGGGCGGAAACATAATAAGCAATTTTATTGCATCTGTTTTAAGTATGCTCAGAGGCGAGGTACTTGAAAATCCCGTAAACACGGAAATTTTGGGTGAAAGCTTTTGGATAAACCTTATATTTGCAGTGTTGCTTGCACCGATACTTGAGGAGCTTGTATTCAGAAAATATCTTTGTGAAAAGCTTTTGCCTCTCGGTGAGGGATATGCCGTAATCATTTCCGCACTTGTGTTCGGACTTATCCACGGAAATGTTTTTCAGTGCTTTTATTGTATAGCCAACGGTCTTTTGTGGGGTTATATCTACGTAAAAACAGGAAAGCTTCGCTATACTATAGCAGGTCATATGTTCATGAATTTTTTCTGCGGTGCGCTTCCGTCTCTGCTTCTATCGTTTATTGACGAGGAGGTTCTTGCCTCGGGGGTTATCGGTGATATTATCACCCAAGCGCCATTCTATCTCGGACTTTTAGCAATTGAATTTATACAGTACGCAGCTGCTATATTTGGACTTGTGGTCTTTATGAAGCACAGACGAAATATATCTCTGGAACGAGGTGTTCTTCCTCCTCCTGACGAAAAAAGAATTTCCCTTGTTATGTCAAATGTTGGGATGATACTTGCCGTTTGTATTGTGGGACTTAATCTTTTAGGCTCTATATAATTTTGAGGTAAAGAATGAACGGCTTTAATAACAAAAAAAGGCAGGTAGCTAAAAAGGGAAGATTTCTTGCAATTGGTATCGTGTTTTTGGCAATATGTATAGCCCATCTTGTAGTTCTTGCTGTTATTCAAATAAATGGAGGCGGAGAAAAGGACATTGCCGCAAGTGAGCGTAGAGTTCAGGTTGCGGGAATCAGAGGCGAAATATTTGACCGAAACGGAAAGCTTCTCGTTGGAAATTCCACAACCTACGATCTTGTGTACGAATATGGGGCAATGCCCGCAACGTATAACGAAATAAACAGAGAGCTTCTTGATCTTTTAGATGCTCTTGATGAAAATGGAATGCTGGGTCTTTTGTCGGAGGATCTTTACGTACTGGAGGGTAAGTATCCGGATCTTGTTTACAGAGACGAGGTATATGACGAAGACTCGAACTATAATTACCATTTTAAAAGAACGCTGAAAAACTTCGGACTTTCCGAAGACACCGAGGCAAAAGAGCTTGTGCAATATATCATGTCTGCATATGCTATCGACGAAGAAAGATATACAAGCGAAGAGATAGATTCTTTGCTTCGCTTGTGGTATGAAATGAGAAGGGTTGATTTTGGATCTTTTGCCTCATATACCATAGCATCGGGTTGTGACTATGCTTTTCTGACATATATTAAAGAGGCCGACATAAAGGGAGCAAATTTCATGTCGGTAAGTGAGAGGGTATATCATTACCCGGGTATTGCATCTCATATTCTCGGTACTGTGGGCAGGATCACTGCCGAGGATGCAGAATATTACGATTCTATGGGGTATCCCATGGATGCTATCGTCGGACGTTCTGGCTGTGAGCTTGCCTTTGAGGAGTGGCTCAGAGGAAGTGACGGTGAGATGGTCATAGAATACGACGAACATGGAGATATAATAAATACATATTATGAAACCGAGCCGCAAGGAGGACACGACGTTTATTTGACCATAGACATCGATCTGCAGATAGCTGCTGAGGAAGGTCTTGCGGAGAACGTGGCAAGTGTAGAGAGTGCTGAGGCGGGCGCTTTGACAGCCATCGACCCTAACACAGGGGAGTTGCTTGCAATTGCTTCATATCCTACCTATGACCTATCGGTGTATTCGGAGATAGAATACTATTCTTCGCTCTCAAGTGATAAGAACAAGCCTCTTCTTAATCGGGCGCTTAATGAAATATATGCCCCCGGATCTACCTATAAAATAGGCATGGCTCTGGCGGCTCTCGAAGAAAACAATATAGACAGAAATACACGTTGTAGCTGTAACGGTACGTATCCTTATTTGCATCATCCGACCTGTCTTGCTTCACACGGGAATATAGATATTGTTGAAGCGATAAAGGAATCATGTAACATTTTCTTCTACACCATCGGTCACGAGCTTGGCATTGACCGTATAACACCTTATACTTCTGCTCTTGGGCTTGGAAAAAGTACGGGTGTTGAGCTTGGTGAAAAGACAGGAAACATTGCGGGAAATGAATACCGAGAATCGATCGGTGGTGAATGGAGTGCGGGAGACGATCTGTCTGCATCTATCGGACAGTCAGATCACGGATATACTCCACTGCAATTAAGCGTTTATATGGCGAGTATCGTCAACGGCGGAAGCAGATATTCTGCTCATATTCTCAAAGCGGTAAAGGAATTTTACACGGGTGATGTGATATATGAATACAAGCCTGAGGTGGTTGAAAAAGTAGATTTTAGCGGCGAGACATATAGTATACTTATAGATGCTATGGGAAAAGTAGTTGACGGAAATACGTCGCTTACCCATAACTTTAAGGATGTAGGTGCTGACGTAGGAGGAAAGACGGGTACGGCACAGGTAACAGGTCGCGAGGACTATGCTCTGTTTTCGGGCTTCGCGCCACTTATCGCACCTGAAATCGTTGTTTCCTGTGTTATAGAAGAGGGTGTACACGGATACAATGCGTCTGTCGGCGCAGCAAGTGTTTTTGAAAGATATTTTGACAAGAAACAAGAAAAATAATATTTTGAGACCTTCAAAAAGGAGCAAGAAATGTGTTCGAATAACGAGATGCTTGACAGAGAAAAAATAAAAAAAGCACTTGATAGGGACATTGAAATTTATCTTTATTCTCTCATAGATTCTACAAATACCGAAGCAAAAAGACTTGCGGAGGGTGGTACGTCGGGCAGAGCCTTGATACTTGCGGAGGAGCAGAGCGGCGGCAGAGGACGAATGGGAAGAAGCTTTTATTCTCCGCGAGGAGTGGGACTTTATATGACTCTGTTGTTTCCATCGCCAAATGAGACAGATGCTACGCTCAGAATAACCTCAATAGCGGCAGTAGCGCTCAAACGAAGCATATATCGTGTGTACGGCATTGAAACCAAGATAAAGTGGGTAAACGACATTTATCTCGACGGTTCAAAGGCGGCAGGTATCCTTGCCGAAAGCTTTATGGGAGAAAAGGAAGGGAAGTCCTTCAAAGCTGTAGCAGTGGGTATCGGTGTGAATATAAGTACCGAAAGCTTTCCTGACGAGCTCCGAAAGATTGCAGTATCTCTTGGAAAGCTTGGTGGAAGAAGTGAGCTTGCGGCAGAGATAACGAATGAATTTTTCACATTGCTTGATAAGGCAGGTGAGAGAGATTTTTCATACATGAACGAATACAGGGAATCGTCTCTCTGTCTCGGACGTGAGATACGGTTTACCGAAAACGGATACACCGAGACGGGAGTTGTCGAGAGCATCGACGATATGGGTTTTTTGCATGTAGCACTTGGCAACGGTAAATCAAAGATACTGTCAAGCGGAGAGATATCTGTAAGATTTGAAAATAAAGGAAAGTGAGCATTATATAAATGAGTGGTAGATTTATAGTTTTTGAAGGAATAGACGGTTCGGGGAAGACTACCCAGCTAAAGCTACTTGCCGAAAGGTTTCGCAGCGAGGGCAAGAAGGTCTATATGACTGCCGAGCCTACCGATATGCCTTCTGGCAAAGCCTTGAGAGAAGCACTTGGCGGAAGAGTGAAAAAAAGCGAGTGGGATATGGCTCTTATGTTCGTATCCGACAGAATAGAGCATAATATAAACGCCGAGTTTGGTATAAAGAAAAAACTCGATGAGGACTATTACGTTATCTGTGATAGATACTATTACTCCACACTTGCTTACCAGGGGTATTCTACCGATTATGCATGGGTAAAGGGAATGAATCTTGACTGTCCTGAAATAATACGCCCCGACATATGTATATATCTTGACCTTCTTCCGTCTCAAAGTCTTGAGAGAATAAGTGCGGGAAGAGATAATGTGGAAATATACGAAAACGAAGATACTCTTAGGCGAGTCAGAGAAAAATTTCTATCGGTCATTGAGGATATAGGGGTGAGAGACAATATAAGGCGTATTGATGCTTACCGAACTATCGAGGAGATTGCGGATGACGTATATTCGGTAGTTTGCGAGTGCTTCGAAGAATGAATAATAAAATATAGCAATTTTTGTCTCTAAATGTCCGCGTTTTGACTTGTAAAAGCAATTTTTATGTCTTATAATAAAACAAAAAGCATATCAGGAGGTATGAAAATGGCATTGCCCGTAGCTGTTCAGGTGTATTCTGTTCGTGATTCGGCAGAAAAAGACCTTAGAAAGACACTTGAAGAAATAAAGAAGATCGGATACGACGGAGTAGAGTTTGCCGGACTTTACGGTCACGCTCCCGAAGAGGTGGCTGCAATGTGCTCGGAGATTGGACTTACTCCCATATCTGCACACGTTCCTTATGTTGAACTTGTGGCAGATCCCAAAGGTGTTCTTGCACAGTATAAGACAGTAGGCTGTAGATTCGTAGCAGTACCCTATCTTACAGAGGAGGATCGTCCCGGTACTCCAAAATTCCCTGAAGTAATAAAGAACGTTGATATGATCGGCACTGTTGCTAAAGAGCTTGGAATACAGCTTCTTTACCACAACCATGATTTTGAATTTTTGAAGATCGATGGAAAATATGCTCTCGATATTCTTTACGATAGCATAGCGCCAGAGCATCTTATGACAGAGCTTGACGTATGTTGGGTAAGAGTCGGTGGCGAGGATCCTGCGGACTATATCGGAAAATATTCAGGACGTTCTCCCGTTCTTCACCTTAAGGATTATGTAGGAGACAAGTCCGAGGGTATGTACGGCCTTATCGGAATGGAAGATGAAGCCCCAAAGCGTCCAAGCAATTTTGCTTTCCGTTCGGTAGGAGCAGGAGTTCAGGATTTTCCGTCTATTCTTAAGGCAGGAGAAGCTGCAGGAGCGGAATGGGTAGTTGTCGAGCAGGATGAGCCCACCGAGGGCATCAGCCGTATGGATTGTATTAAAATGAGTCGTGAATATCTCAAGACTCTCGGATATTGATAAAAATTTAAATTTAGGAGGAGACAGGAATGTCACAGCTTAACAGTTTCACAGACAGAACGGGCGGAGCTAAGATCGACACGTCCAAGAAAATGAGAATAGGTATCATAGGTTGCGGCTGGATAGCAAATAACCACATGGAAGCATATCTCGCACAGCCAGACGTTGAGATAGTTGCAGGATGCGACCTCGTTCCCGGTAAGGCAGAGGAATTCTTCAAAAAATACGGAATCGAGGGTGCAAAGACCGATTACGCATCTCATAAGGAGATGATAGACGACAAGTCATTGGCGCTTGATGCAGTATCGATCTGTACATACAACCGTCAGCACGCAGCTCCTGCAATATACGCTCTTGATGCGGGTATAAACGTTCTTCTCGAAAAGCCCTTTACGGTTACTCTTGACGAGGCAGTAGAGGTCATGAAGGCAGAGAAGAGAAGCGGAAAGGTTCTTTCTATCGGATTCCAGCCCAGAATGGACGCAAATATGCAGCAGATAAAGAAGATAGTTCAGTCTGGCGTACTCGGCGATATCTACTACATTCAGACAGGTGGCGGACGCCGCAGAGGTATCCCTGCTCCTTTTGGAACGTCCTTTATTGCTGACGAAACGGCAGGAATAGGCGCAGTCGGTGATATCGGATGCTACTCACTTGACCTTGTTCTCAATGCTCTCGGTTATCCCAAGCCTCTCACCGTTTCGGGTTACACCTCTTCCTTCTTCGGAAAGGATCCCGAATACAGTGGATATGCAGAGGATAAGAGAAAGGCCTACGCTGAAAAGTTCGGAGTTGACGATTTTGCGGCTGCATTCATTCGTCTTGAGGGCGGTATCGTTCTCGACTTCAGAATAGCATGGGCAATGAACCTTGACACCCCCGGTGACACGATAATCATGGGTACAAAGGGAAGCCTCCGTATTCCTTCTACAGAGTGTTGGAACGGAAGCGTTGATAAGCCTATGGTAATATATCATCAGGTATCGGGTCTTGATACACAGACCGAGGTTCCGATAATTGAAACTACTGGCGGTGACCTTTTAGTATATCTGTTTGACAGAAAGATCCGTACGTTTCTTGACGCTTGTAAGAACGGAACCCCCGCTCCCGTACCTTCTTCAGAGATCATCTATAACCAGGCAATTATTGATGGTATAGTTAAATCGGCAAAGCTCGGTAGAGAAGTAGAGATCGAGGTTCCCGAGTTTTAATTAATTAAAAAAGCGAATGTCCCGAATTAATCTTTAAAAAATTTCTTTGTGACAAAATAACAAAAAACACTTGCGGTCCATTGCGGATAGCAAGTGTTTTTTGTGTGGTTTGCCGATAGTTTGAAAAATTTCCCAAACTTGAGACAACCTATTTTTTAATCTTCCAAGAAAAATTTGTTAAGTTCGAGTATTTTATCCTTGTTAAGCTCCCAGCAAGGATCTTCGGGACCCATGCAGGTTCGGATAACGCTTCCCCAAATTCCCGCGGCTTTGTATGTCTCCAGCATTTCACGGATGAGCTCCCAATAGGATTCGGAGTGTTCTTCCCAAAGAATTAGCTTTGAGCATATGTAGCTTACTCCTTCGCCGCATACGATAGGTCTTCCGTTTGCGGCTTTAATATTATTGCTTAGCGCCGATCTCATCAACGCAAGGTAGTGGTCGCGATTTTCAATATAGTGTTTTTCAAGCTCTTTTTCGATCTCATCAAGGTAGGAATAGTCAATGTCGTTGTGCTGCGCAACACGGACATACCAATCGTCGCTTGCGGGTCTACGTCCCGCTCTCGAGCTTTTAACTATCTCGCGAGTGATCTCACCCTTGAACCATTCGGGATGCTTTGCATAAGTGCGGTCATATGCACCCCAAAGAAAATATGAATGAAAATTAAACACGTCTACATTTTCGGGCATACACGTAGATGTCATTCCTGAATTGTCGGAATCGTAACCGAAAAGAATCTGTGGATGACGGTCACGCAGAAAATCTATTGCATCTGTATGCTCCTGACGGAATTGCGCGGTTTCTTCGGCTCCTACTATTCTTTTGACGTTGTGATCCCAACCTGTTACACCGCACTGATAAGGGTGGTCGTTGACCTCGTTGAAAAGCTCAACGAATACTATGCGGTCATCAAGCTCTTTCTTTTCCAGCTCGAGAAGGATATAGTGCCAGAATTTTGCGAATGCCGCAAATCTTTCATGGGCTGGTATTGCGAATATCTCGTCGGCAATAGGATCTCCTTCTTTATGAAACCAATACGTATGTAAAAAATACCATTGCGAGAGAATTACGTACATGTTGTACTTTTTTGCGCATTCAAATGTTTTTATTAAACGCTAAAGTAGATCAACGTGTCCTCCGTCTCCCAAAAATCCTTGCTGACGTGGAATCCTTTCGAATTCACCGAACATGGTGCCAAGGTCAAAATCTCCACGAGGCTTTCCCGAGAGATCGTGAATAAGACCTGCGCCGCTATCTATTCGAATACAGTTAAAGCCTCTTTCGGCGTGCTCTTTCATGAGCTTGTCAATATCATAATAAGGTGAATATTCTCCTTTGGTGGCATAAATAAGCCACAGTGGAAAGCTTATGGTAAGCCTTTTAGGTAATTTGTCAAATGTAGGGTGAGCCATAAAAGATCTCCTTTATAAAAATAAGTCTTTATGATGATTATATCATAAAAAGCAGTATAAATCTATTAGAATATCACCAAAAAATATTGATTAATCATCAAGAAAAGGAATGAGAGCTTAAGGAACTCATTCCTTTTTGTGTTAATATGAAACTATACAGTCCTCGGTTATAACGAAAGAAACAGTCGTTTCCTCGCCGTTTCGTTCTATTTTGAGGTCAACCGTATCTCCCAAGCGGGCGGTGAGCATGAAATCGATCAAATGGAAACGTCTCGTGATCTGTTTTTCTCTGTCTCCGATAGATATGGTTTTCAGTATATCCCCTTCGGCGAGAATGCCTTCTGCTATGAAGCCGCTTGATATTTGAGAAACACTGACCTTTTCAACTATTGTGGTTCGTCCGCTTTCGGCGTCATATACCGCCCTTGAATCGGCAGTTGTAACGACAACGCCGAGCATCGCACGTTGAAGAGTGTCATGGTCGGGGTGGTCGATTATACTGTCGGCGACCGCGCAAGCGGTGGATATGGGTATGGCAAAAGCGATATTTTCTATAGATGTATCGCTTGTCTTTGCGTTTACGATACCGATAAGCTCCCCTTTGGTATTATAAAGACCGCCTCCGCTGTTTCCGTGGTTTATTGCAGTATCTATTCGCATAACTCTGAACGAAACTTCTGTTCTGTCTTCCACTGTTATATTGATATTTTCCGAATCTACGCTTATTATTCCGCAGGTCGCAGAAAGTCCATAGCCTTCGGGGTTCCCTATGGCAATAGCACTCTCGCCTACAAAGATATTATCCGCATCGGCAACCTTGACCGCGATGGCGTCAGAGGATTTTAGAATGTCACTGTTTTCTATCTTCAATATGGCAATGTCGTAATACATAGAGCCGCCAACGTACTCAGCGCTTATTGCCAAATTATTTATTTCGCTTCCATAAATAAATATCGATATGTTGTCGGAAATATCATTTTCGGAGTTTGCGACTGCGTGATAATTCGTTAGGATGTATGCGTCGCCCGCAGATTTGTCAAGCTTATATATGACTCCGGCACTTTGAGAGAGAGACGATGCATATTTGGATATGATTCTGACTGTGCTCATTAGCCCTTTTGCAGTGGCGAGTGACAGGTCGCTTCCACCTTGGGAATTTATCGTAATATTATTGTATGCATCACCGCCGTCGATGTCTTTATCGTCATCTTTTACCGGACCTGCATTTTCCTTTCGACCGTTAAAATATGTTACAATAAGATCTCCGTCTTCGTTTACGTGCGTGCTCTTTACACCGTTTATCTCAAAGGTATAACAACCGCAAAGCGTTATAGATAGTAAAACGCAGAGAGCAGTAAGCATGAGAAATATATTTTTTTTTCTTTTTGGCAAGTTCATTTTTTATCTCCCCGATTATTTTTATATGTGGAGTAATTATATCACATTTTCAGAAGAATATCAATATATATATTTTCTAATATAAAAGCCGCCTTTTTAAAGGCGGTTTTTATATACAATATTAGTTTTCGAAGAAATGCGCTTCGACCGTTGCACAGAGATAGTGGTAAACAGGGAGGTGAAGCTCCTGTACCTTGAAGGTCTCGCACTCGGGAACGCGGATAGAGATGTCAGAAAGCTCACCAAGTGTTCCTCCTTTTTTCCCTGTAAGGCCGATAACTGTCATGCCAAGTCCTTTTGCGACCTTTGCGGCAGCGGCAACGTTTTTTGCGTTACCGGAAGTGCTGATGCCTATAAGTATATCTCCAGATTTACCAAGCCCAAGCACGCTTTGTGCATAGATAAGTTCAGGATCAACATCGTTGCAAAAGGCGCTTACAAGAGCATTCATGCTGACAAGAGAGATGGCAGGGAGACCGCATTGAAGCTTTTTCAGTGTCTCATCATCAAGTGTTGGGGAGAGCTTTTTCATTTCAGCGATCTTTTCAGCCGAAAGAGGTCTTTTCTTAAGAAATCCCTTCATAAGCTCACCCGTGATATGATCGCAGTCCGCACAGCTGCCTCCGTTTCCGCAAAGAAGAAGCTTTCCGCCCCTCTCATAACATTCTATAATGGCTTTTTCGGCTGCAAGTATGCTTTCCTCGCACTCTTTGAGTGTTGGATATCTGTTGAATAATTCGTTTAACATAATAATTTTTTCTCCTGATTTTATATAACCGCCGTAGCAACGGATGCAAAGTCTCCTATTTTTTCGCCAAGCTCTCCGGGGACAACCTTACATACACTTGCGGATAATCCGAGAGCTTCCTTGTCTATCATTTTTTTTGTGTGCTCCCAAAGCAGAGAATGACTTCTGCCAAAAATACTTCCTATAACGATAACCTCGGGATTGAGAATATCAATTATGACCGAAAGACCTCTGCCAAGGTGTTCACCGCATATTTTGTATACCTCAATAGCAGTTTCGTCTCCTTCGTCTGCTGCAATGGCAATGGTTTTCGCACTTATCTCCGAATATGACATCCCCTTTTTATAGAACGAAGGATATTTTCCAATTTGTTCAAGCTCCTTAGCTTTGAGCACACCAAGCTGAGCGATGCCGCCACCGCTGCAAAAGCCTTCAAATGAGCCTGCTTTTCCGTAGCCTACGGGGCCGAATGAATCAAGCCTTATATGTCCTACCTCTCCCGCGTTGTCGTTAGTGCCCGTATACAGATGCCCGTCAAGTATAAGGCCTGCTCCGAGACCTGTTCCGAAAGTGAGGAATACCACGTTTTTCTTTCCCCTGCCGGCTCCGAATTTCCATTCTGCTACGGCACAGGCGTTGGCATCATTTTGAAGTATTACGGGTACGCCGTAATGCTCCTTCATTATCTTTACTATTTCCACGTTGTCCCAAAGAGGAAGATTTGGCGGACTCATAATGATTCCCGCTTTTGAGTCGAGAGGGCCTCCGCAAGAAATTCCTATTCGGTCGGGTGTCTTTATAAGTATGGTATCGGCAAGTGCAATGAGCTTTTCCAGCATTTCTTCCGGCTGACAGTGTTCTGTAGGACAGCTTACTCTTTCCAGAAGCTCTATTTTTTCATTCTCCCAGTGGGCAGTTATGGCAGCACATTTTGTTCCACCTATGTCAAAGCCTAAGATATACATTATAGCTTCTCCTTGTATTTGTAAGAATTATTTGTAAAGCTTGAGATAAATTGCGTGGTGTACAGACGGTAATGATTGAAGTCTTGCATGTTTTCTTTCGTAGACAATAATAACAACTTTTTAGATTATAAACAATATAAAAACCAATAGAAACATTCAATTTTTTCGGAAAGTGTTGCAAAAAATGAAATTATAGTTTATAATTATGCTAATTTTATACAAGGAGACTGATATGAGCCGAAATCACCCATACCCACAGCTTCCCGCGGAAATGTATCTTGACGAGGGACAGAATATAGCTGTACGTAAAAATGTTGTAACTGCTTTTCCTCTTCATTGGCACGATTATTTTGAAATAGAGCTTATTACGGGCGGTGAGGGAACGCATATTTTAGGAGGAAAGAAATATGAGCTTTCAAAGGGAAGCGCATACTTTCTCCGACCTATCGATTTTCATGAGATAGTATCGGATAGCTCGGTTACACTTTACAATATAATCTTTAGAGATCATATTATAAGCGAAGAGTTGTTTTTGCGTCTTGCAAATACCGATTCGGGAACTGTTAAAAAATTTGACGGAAAAGAATACGATGCGCTTGTTCTTGCCATTGAGCTGCTTATAAACGAGCTTGAAAGAGGGGGGAACAGCAGTCCTTTACTTCTAAGCTATATAGCAAGCTTTTTTGCCGATTCTAAAAAGCCCGCCGCGTCCTCTGAGAGAATATCAGGAATAAACCGAGCGCTTATGTATCTTGAGCTTCACTTCAGGGAGCGTCTTTCGCTCTCTGATGTTGCAAAGGAAGCGGGATTCCATCCCACATATTTCAGCGAGCTGTTTAAGGAACTGATAGGTGAGACTTACACTGAAGCATTGACGAGACTTCGACTTGAATATGCATGTGTTCTTCTGTCCAATGGCTGCTCTGTTTCATATGCTTGTTTTGAATCGGGTTTTGGTTCGCTTTCCAATTTCTTTATATCTTTTAAGAAAAAGTACGGTATGAGCCCCAAGGAATACATGAGTAAAAAATAATATTGTTTAAAAGCGAAGCCATAAGTATTATGTAACTTATGGCTTCGTTTTTTTGTGAGCAAAATTATTAATTCTTTTTGAACTCCGTGATGAGCAGAGGGGCAGAATTTTCGTCCACGGTGGATATACCGTTTGCCTTGAGGGAGAGGTCGATCTCCTTGCCCATAAGCTTTATCATGACGTTATCGCTTTGTCCCTCTGTTTCATATGCGCGGATTACGGCAATATCTCCGTCCTCGCTCATTTTTATGGCGCTGAACATTGCATGGTCACAGTTGCATTCAAATCCCGAAAACGCTGTGGGAAGCTCACCATGGTGGAAGGTCTCGTATATTCCTCTGAGGGGGAGATTCAAGAGAGCCGCGCGCTTGTGCGCATCGGTTTTTGTCTTAAATGGGAATATGGAGTAGGAAAAGGCTCTCGGGCCTCTTTCCATGTACCTGCAACGGTCGTCTCGATTACCGAAGTGATCTGCAAATATTGCTCCTCGGAGTACGGTCATTCTTATGGTATCGGTTGTTGTATCATAGCCGTACTTGCAATCATTTGCAACGCAAATATCTCCTGTTGCAAACCATTTTGAGAAAGGCTCTTCGCCGCACATAAGTTCTCTTGTGACCGTTCCGTAAGGAATGTCGCAGATGATCTTGTCTTTTGCGGGGAATGTGAGCTTCATTGCTTTGTGGGGGGTATCAAGTTCTGCTTCGCACCATACGCGCAGCTCGTCGTTGTCCTTCGTAAGTGTGTAGTGCCTTGTGAGAGTTGCTCCTTCGGTGCGTGTTTTTACACGAAGAGTTACGAGAAGAGCTCCTTTTTCTATAACCGAGAATTCAGGATCGCCAAATCTTGCTACCTCTTCTCCGAGGTCCTTTTGGTCATGAGCCCATGTGTCACATTTTTCTTCGTTAGTAAGGATCGTGCCGATTCCTCCCGAAAGTATTACTCTGCCTGTAGATAGCTCGGTTATCTTTGCTATCTCACCTGTCGTTTTGTCAAATTCAACACGGATTATGCCGTTGTCAAGCATTGTCTCGGCAGCCTTGAGCGGCTCGAATGTTTTCTCGGGTCTGTTTCTTCCGTCGTCAGTGGGCGGAAATGCTCTGTATACCTTATATCCAAAGGGTTCGAGCTCTGCCATGAAGCATACGCTGTATTTGTCGTCCATGCCGTTTGTCTGTTCGCTGCGGACCATCTGGAAAGGAATATCGTTTCCGCACTCGTCGGTCATACGCTCGGTAATATGCGCAGTTCTTACCGTATCTTTGACGGGGAATGGGTGAGGATTGAATACAACTACGGGTGAGCCAAGAGTGGGGTGATCCCATACTCTGTCCCAAGTTTTTTCTGCCTTTATACATTCCTTGACAGGTGTTCCAGTGTCTATCCTGCGGGCTATGGCGATAGATGCAAAGTATATCTCTTGCTCGGCAATACTCATTGTCTCGCCAAAGAGGTAAGAAGCATCTCTGTATGCGCTCTCGATCGAGCAGCCTGCCAGAATATCGTGGAACTGATTAAAGAGAAGGTTTTTCCACGCTTTGTTGAATTTCTTTTTTGGATAGGGGTAGCCTACAAGCTTGTTTGCCATTACACAAAGGCGCTCAGCGGCAAGGAGTGATTCCTCGCATCTGCGGTTCATTGCCTTTACGTAAGAGGTAGCGCTATAACAGCCTCTGGCGTGGTGCTGAAGCTCCTCGGAAACAGTGGGGAGTGAGAGATCCTTGTCAAGATCGTCGAAATAATCATCTACCGAAGAAAATACCGCATCGTGAACGTTTTTCTTTTTCATTGCGTCGATAAGCTCGGCTGTTGGTCCTCCACCGTGGTTTCCAACTCCGTAAAACGCCATACGAGGTATTCCGTCAGCATCAACTCTGCCTCTTATCTCATCGAGCAGGTGTAGGCGGGGCATATGTATGTTGTAATAATGGGGAATGCGGTAGGTGAGGAGTTTACTTCCGTCGTCGCTCTCCCAATTGAAAAGGTCAAAGCCGAGAGCTTTTTCTGTTTCACAAGGACGCATAAAAACGTATCTGTCGATTCCTGCGGCATTGAGGATCTTCGGAATAGACGCATTGTGACCAAAGGAGTCCACGTTGTAGCCTGTCTTAACGGTAATATCGAATTTTTCTTTAAAATACCGCTGGCTTATAAGTGTATGTCTTGCAAAGCTCTCTCCCGAAGGGATATTGCAGTCGGGTTGAATGAACATACCACCAACGATATTCCATCTGCCCTCTTTTACACGTGCCTTTATTTCCTCAAACATATCGGGATCGGTTTTTTCGACCCATTGATAATAAGCAGAGCAGGCGGAGGTGAATTTGAAGTCGTCGTGCTCGTACATTCTGTCAAGAGCACTTCTGAAGGTCGCAAGAACTTCTGAATAGCCGTCCTGCCAATTCCAGAGCCAAACAGGATCAAGGTGAGCATTGCCAATATAGTAAAGCATTTTTTGTTTATTCATTATTATCCTCCCATTGTCTTTTTTTACATTTTAACACATTAAAAATATTATTTCAATGGTTATTCTTATATTTATCTTGATTTTTTATACAATGTTTTTTGATTTGATGATTTTATGAAAAATGGTTGCAAAATTTTATGAAGTATGTTATAATATTTAAGAATATACTTGTTTTTTTATCATTATGATCCCCAAATACTATATTGATAATGGAGAGTAACATGGAAAATTTTAATGATTTACAGCGTATAGTGAACAAATTTTTCATCCATGGCGACGTCACACAGATCTCGAAGGTTAACAAGGGATACATTAACTCCACCTACAAAGTAGAGACTTTTTCAAAGAACAAACACGTACACCAATATCTCCTTCAACGTATCAACACCAATGTTTTTCCCGATATCGAGGCATTGATGGGAAATTTTCAAACCACCACGGAGCACCTGTCAAGTTTTTTACAAATGCCCGGACACCACAAATGCGGAACGGTTCAGTTGCTTCGCTTTACAAAGGACGGCAATATATATTACGAGGACGAATCGGGCTCGTGGCGTTTGATGACGTACTTTGATAACGTCTATTCTCTCGATCTTCCCGACAGCCCAGAGACGTTTTACTTTGCAGGTGTTTCTTTCGGACGGTTTATAAAGGCAATGAGTTCTCTAAATCCAAAAAAGATTAAAGATGTCATTCCTAACTTCCATAATACACAAAGCAGATATATGGATCTTGAAGCGGCTATTGAAAAAGACCCCGTAAACAGAGTTCGTGAGGTTGCTGATGAGATAGCCTTTGTCCGTTCCCGTACCGATATGTACGGAAAAATAACAGAGGCGCTTGAGAGCGGAAAGATACCCAAGCGTATATGCCACAACGACTGTAATCTGAACAATATTCTTTTCGACGATGAAACACATCTTCCTGTTGCTATTATTGATCTTGACACGGTTATGCTTTCGTCTCCTCTGTACGATTTCGGAGATAGCATGAGAATAGGAACAAACACGGCAAAGGATGACGAAAAGGATCTTTCAAAGGTCTCGTGTGATCTGAATCTTTACGGAATGTATGCCCGCGGCTATCTTAAGGCCTGCGGTGATATATTGACCACCGAAGAGCTTGAGCTCATGCCTTACGCATCTCTTATTATTACGGCAGAAGACGGTATACGCTTTTTGATGGACCATATAAACGGAGACACATATTATCACATTGATTATGAAGGACAAAATCTTGACAGAGCACGTACCCAGCTAAAACTTTTGGAGGATATGGAGAAAAAGCTTCCCGAAATCAGAAAGATCCTCCAGAAAATATATAACAATCAAGGACTTGAAGCCAACGTTTTATAAAAATAAAAAATATGGAGTGTAAAAATGACAAATATCAGAGCAATAGTGCCAGCCGCAGGAAAAGGAAGCCGTTTGCAGAAGGTCAGCGGTGATATCCCCAAGGCAATGTTTTCGGTAGTAAAAAGACCTATGCTGGAATTTGTTTTGGAAAACATATCCTTTATTGACGAAAAGGAAATATACATTGTTGTAGGCTGTGGCAAAGAAATGATTACCGATCACTTTGGCGACCGTTACAATTATGTTGAGCAAAAGCAGCAGCTTGGTACAGGACACGCTGTAATGGAGTGCGCAGGAGAATTTGAGGATTTTGACGGAAGTGTTCTTATAACATTCGGTGATATGCCTCTGTTCCGCAGAGAAGAAATGGAAGCAATGTGCCGTCTCCATCAGGAAAGCGGTGCTGATTGCACCATGATGACTGCGGAAAACCCCTCCTTGAAGCTTTGGGCTCGTGTCGTACGCGACGAAAACGGACGTTTTTCAAGGATCGTTGAGGGTAAGGATTGCACACCCGAGCAGGCGACGATCAAGGAGCTCTTTTCGGGAGTTATAGTGTTCAACAGCAGATCGCTCTTCTACGTATTGCCCGAAATGGGTTGTTCAAACGTGCAAAAGGAATATTACATAACCGAAGTGCCCGAGATAATGGCAAGACGCGGCATGAAGGTCGAGACTTACTTTACGAAAGACGGCGACGATCTCCGCGGCATCAACACACCCGAGGATCTTGAGGTGTGCGAACGCATTTTGGAGAAGCGTCTCGCCGAAAAGCTTGAAGTGGGAGTTTGACACATATAGCTGATAAGCGAATTTTTTAAGAATACAAAAAACGGTCTGTTTTATGGCAGACCGTTTTGTTTTTACTGTCAATAAATTCCCCCGCGAAGCGAAATACTTCGCGGGGGAATTATATCATTATATTATTCAAGGTAGAACAGATGTGTTCCTTCTCCCACCTCTTCGGTCTTGTTGCCAAATGAGACGGTTGCAGTCATTCCTTTGGGAATGGCGGTGAGAAGTCTTGTCTCTCCGTAATTCTTTTCCCATCTTACCTTAAGATCTCCAAGCTTTGTAACCACATTTGCCTCTGTGTAAAGAAGCTTTTCGGGGAGGCTTGGCTTTATTTGTGCTTTGGTAAATCCTGCTGCCGTGGGAGTTACACCGGCAAGATGTGAATAGAACCATTTTCCGATAGCGCCATACATCGGGTGGCAATGTGAGTTCATGGAGGGATTCTTTTTAAGCTCGAATCTCTCCCAGATAGTTGTCGCTCCATTAGCTACCATAAATCCGATAGAGGGATAATCATCTTTGGTTATCAGCTCCCAAGCGGTATCGATATATCCGTATTCGGCAAGCATTTCCATAAGATAAAGAGAACAAAGATTTCCCGTTGTAATACGCATTCCCGCGCTCTTAACGGCTTCGTTCATTATTCTTGCCGCTGCCTCTCTCTTATCCTCGGGAATTATACCGAATCTTAAGCCAAGAGCTTGACACGCCTGTGAGCCTGTTGCGAATTTTCCGTCTTCGGTGAACCATTTATCGAGCATTGCACCTCTTACGTATTCGGCTCTTTCAAGGTGAGCGTCACGGTCGTTATCTTTTCCGAGGATCTCTGCAAATTTAGCAAGAAGCTTTGCGTTATAGAAGTGATATCCCGTTGACATAAAGATGCCCGGAGTTACACCCGATTCGGGTCTTTCGGGCCCCCAACAGCAGTCCTCAGGACCTGCCCAGTCTCCCCAATAGGAATAATCAACTATACCGTCCTTGCATCTACTTGCAAGATAGTTGTTCCATGCCGCGAAATTATCATAGGCTTCCTTTATAAGCTCCACGTTGCCGTAATGAAGGTAGCTCATTTCTGCCGCTATCAGAAATGAACTTGATACGGGGTCTGCGGGGCGGCTTCCGAACAGGTAGGGAGCTGTGTCGGTAAATGCTCCGTCCTTTTGAGTATCGCAAATGTCTCTAACTATCTTAGGGAAGAGCTTTTCTGCGTTGAAGTTATAGGGCATCTCCTCAAATCTGACGGTAGCGTCGTTCATCCACCCATTCCTCTCGTCTCTTTGAGGACAGTCGGTGGCAATACTGTGGAGATTGTCCTGCTCGGTGATAACTACCATTCTGTGTATCTCGTTGACCAGCGCATTTCCGCATCTGAAAGTACTGCCCGAATCGATATCAGTATAGAACTGCACTCCCCGTATGATCTTCTTATCGGGAGTATAGGGCAGACCGTTAAGCTTGATATATCTGAAGCCGTGATATGTGAACTTGGGCATCCAGCTTTTGAGATTTTCCTTTCCGACGATATATTTGTCGGTCGCCTTAGCACCTCTGAGAGGAGCGGTAAAAAGATCGCCCTCTCTATCAAGAAGTTCCGAGAAGGTCAGCGTGAGTACCGTTCCTTCGGGGAGTCCTTCGGGAATATAAAGCTCAGCAAGTCCTGCAATATTCTGCCCGAGGTCGAAAACGTATCCGTCCTTTGCTTTATGCATGGATATGGGCTCGTATATCTTCTTTATTCTTATGGGTTCGAGTTCCTGAAGACACATTTTCACGTTCTCGCCGGGAGCCTGTACTTTTTTGCACTTTACACCCGATACAACTTCAACTCTTGCGTCATATGTCTCTCCGTTGAAAAGATTGCTTTCAGTTATGTTTCCTTTGCGAGACGTCCAGCTTTCGTCTGTAATGACATTTAACTTTTTCCCGCTTTTATATGTAACTTCAAGGTATGCCGTAAGCTGAGGAATACCGAAAAATGTGATCTTTCGGCTTCCGAAGTGCTTCGTATAGTCCCCGAGATTTCTTCTCCAGCCCTGACCTACCTGAACCTCAAGAGCGTTCTTACCGCAAATTAGCTTATCGGTCACGTCTATTGCTTCATAGTAGCATCTTTCGTCATATCCCGATATGGCGGGAGCAAGAATATGATCATTTATCGCGCTACCGTTTATCTCAACGTAATGATTTCCTATACCGCAAACGTAAAGCATTGCACTTTCTACTGATTCATCTATTTCGATCTCCTTATCAAAATAGATGACCGCTTCTCCCATATCTTCCACGGGAGCTATCCAACTCTCTCCAAGTAGCTTTCCTATATGAGTCATATATGTTCTCTTTATTCCTCCGTAAATTTTTAAATACGTATTTCTCTCTTCGATACCGAAAGAAACCACCGTTTTTATTTTTGTAAGATCCATTATTTTTCGAAAATAACCTATAAAATAATTATAAGTCAATCAGTCTTTTTTGTCAATAACAAAAAGGATTATATGAAATATTTTTTAATATGTAGTTTTTTAATGCAGTATATATTGAAAATTCATAGCTGTTATGCTATAATAGATCAAGTAAAACAAGAAGGACGGAAATGCTATGATAAAAAACGTTGTTTTTGATTTTGGTCAGGTAATGGTCCATTTTGATCCAAAATATATGGTAGAGAGATACGTTACAGACGTTGAGGATGTAGCTCTTCTCGAGACGGTTATTTTCGACAGACTTTATTGGGACAAACTTGACGATGGGACCATAACCGATGATGAGGTAATGGAGGGCTGTTACTCGCGCCTACCCGAAAGACTTCACTCGGTTGCTGAAAAGATATATTACAACTGGATATACAATATTCCCGAGATAGATGGTATGCGCCAGCTTGTCCGTGAGATAAAGTCACGCTTTGGAGTTAGAGTTTTTCTGCTCTCAAATATCTGCACATACTTTGCCGACCACGCAGATGAGATCCCCGTACTTAAAGAATTTGAAAAGTGCATATTTTCCGCAGTATGCGGTCACGTAAAGCCAAATTCCGCTATTTTCTCACATCTATGTAGCGAATGCGATATCGAAGCCTCTGAGACGGTATTTGTTGACGATAACATAAACAATATAAAGGGTTCGGAAGCCTTTGGAATAAAGGGGTATCTCTTCGACGGAGATGTGGAAAAGCTTAAAAAATATCTTTTCTCTATTCTTTGATTTCTTAATATAAAATAAAGCCCCGCAAAGCATAAAAGCTTTGCGGGGCTTTATGGTGTTATGAGCATTTGATTTAAAGTAGTATATTTCGTTTTTCTTCGGACGGAGGATGCCCGAAATATTTAACATAACACCGGTAGAAAGTTGTGTAATCGGAAAAACCGCATTTTTCAAAGACCGCGGAAGGCTTTTCGCCAAACAGTATTTTCTTCTGAGCAGCGAGGATTCGTTTTTCAGTAAGATATTTTTTAGGGCCTTTATGGAGCTCCTGCTTGAATAGCTTGTATAGATAGCCTTCGGTGACGAAGACGGCATCCGATATCTCCTTGACCTCCTTGAGTGTGAACAAATTTTGATTGATATACCGTATGGCTTCCGTAAGAATAGGAGTGGTTTCAGGAGAGCTTTCCTCGGGTTCTGTTAGCGAAAGATTGTAAAGGATCTCTTTAAGTATGCCCTTAAAGATATTCATAAAATCCTTGTTTTCGAATTTTGAGGCATAAAAATCAAGTTTTGAGAACGAATCGGAGAGCCTTGGATGTGCAGAGATATTTAAAACGTTGAGCTTTTCGGATATCAAGCTCATGTCAAAGTCTATATTATCAATGTCAAAAAGAATGTCAACGCGGTCATAGGTGGCTTTGGGGGAGTCTATTTGAATAAAGTGATATTGAAAGGGGCGTATCAATATAACATCTCCCTTGCGGAGCTTATATTTTCTGTCCTCAATGACATGAGTTACATTTCCTTCTATAATATACAAAAGTTCAAAAATATTGTGAGTATGCATAGAAAAGTAGTCATGAGGCGGTTCAAGATAGCGCTTTCGCAAAAACAAAAGATTTCCTTCTGAAAAATTATATAATGTTTTATCTTCCACAAAGATCACCTCCGTATAAACTTCAGTATAATTATAACATTTTAGTTTAGTTTTTGCAATAGTTTTATATACTTTTTGCTATTTACTTTGAAAAAAATATATAATATAATCATGATATACCATATTATAAATTGAGGAGGAACTCATGAAAAAACTTAACGTTGCAATTATCGGACAGGGCAGAAGCGGAAAAAATATTCACGGAGCATATTTCAGAAGCGAAGTGAACGAGCATTACAATGTAAAATACGTAGTGGATTTCGATCCCTTTCGTCGCGAGGTCGCGGAGAAGATATACCCCGGTTGTGTGACCTTTGAGGATTACAGATCTCTTTTTGATATAAAGGATATCGACCTCGTTGTAAATGCCACATATTCGGAAATGCACTATCCCGTATCGCTTGATCTTGTTGAGCACGGCTTTAACGTGCTTGTGGAAAAGCCTATGGGAGCTACCGAATATGAGTGTCAGAAGCTTATAAAGACTGCAGAGAAAATGGGCGTCGTCCTTGCCGTATATCATCAGAGCTTATTCGCTCCCTATTACCTCAAGGCGAAAGAGATCGCGGAGAGCGGAAAGCTTGGAGACATCAAGCAGATAAACATAGCATTCAGTGGATTTTCGAGACGCTGGGACTGGCAGACACTTCAGAAGAAGTGTGCGGGCGGTCTTTACAACACAGGCCCTCACCCCGTAGGAATGGCGCTTGGCTTCCTTGGCTTTGACAAGGATACCAAGGTGGTTTACAGCAAACTCGGAAGCGCACTTACGAGCGGTGACGCAGACGACTACGCAAAGGTCATTCTCGAAGCTCCGGGCAAGCCTGTCGTAGATATCGAGGTCAGCTCCTGCGATGCGTTCTCGAATTTCACGTTAAAGGTGCAGGGAAGCCGCGGCACTCTTAAGACCTCTCTTTCGAAGTGCGAGATAGTATATATCGTTGACGGTGAAAATCCCGAACGTCCCGTGATCGAGGCGTCCTTGAAAAACGAAGCGGGTGAGCCTATCTACTGCGGAGAAAATCTTATCAAGCACACCGAAGAAATAGAATTCAAGAGTGACGTTTTCGAGGCAGGCGCTATGACGTTCTACGGTGAGCTTTATCACAAGATCAGCGAGGGCAGACCTATGTCCGTAACACCCGAAATGGCAGCGGCTGTCGTAAAGGTCATCGCAGAGGTCCATGCGAAAAATCCGATGCCCGTAAAATTCCTTTGATATTTAACGGAGGGAAACATGAAAAAGATCGTAATTCTCGGTTGCGAAAATTCTCACGCAAACGGATTCTTGAAGTATTTTAAAAAAGAAGAGTTTTCCGATATAGAGGTAGTAGGTGTATATAGCTACGACACCGAGGCGGCAAAAAAGCTGAGCGCTGAAT
Organism: Clostridia bacterium; assembly: GCA_017631085.1. GTDB lineage: Bacteria > Bacillota > Clostridia > Oscillospirales > CAG-272 > HGM12713. Next base: position 22,107 of record JAGBTY010000053.1, on the reverse strand, counting down.
ATGGCGTTAAGGTCATGGAAAGCTTCGACGAGGCTGTGGGTCAGGTCGATGGCGTGATAATTACCGCAAGACACGGATCCAATCACTATAAGTATGCAAAGCCCTATATCGAGAGTGGAATTCCTATGTTTATCGATAAGCCCATCACGGAAAACGGAGAAGAAGCCGTGAAGTTCATGAAGGAGCTTAAGGTGGCAAACGTGCGTTTCTGTGGAGGATCTGTTCTTCCTTTTGATAAAAGGATCGCAGAAATGAAGAAAAAGATCGAGTCCGGTGAGGGTGAGAAAACCCTTGGCGGATTTGTAAGAGCACCCATCGACATAAATAGCGAATACGGCGGATTTTATTTCTACGCCCAGCATCTCGTTGAGGTGATATGCGCTCTCTTTGGATATTATCCCGAATACGTCAGCGCTACCAAGAGCGACACAAGTGTTACCGCGATACTCGAATACGGTGACTATCACGTGACCGCCCATTTCCTTGAGAAAAACTATAAGTATTATATAGGACGCTTTACGGAAAAGAGTACCGAGGTAGTAGACATTTCTGACGACCCTGATGACGAGAGAATGTACGGAGAGGTCTCGGGGTTCTGCGATATGATGCGCGGCGGAGCGGGAAGACAGTCTCATGAAGATTTCATAGCTCCCGTGTTTATTATGAACGCTATGGTTGAAGCCTTTGAGAGCGGAAGTCGAGTTGCGGTAAAAAAGTATAATATCTGAGGTTTTTGAAAATGAAAAAAATCATACTTTCAGCATTTGCCGATGAATATTCCGAAAGCTTTGATGAGCAGCTTTTCGGTCTTTCGGAGCTTGGGATATCCTATCTTGAGCTTCGCCATGCGGACGGAATAAACGTGTCGGCAATGGATAATGAAAAGATCGAAGAAATAAGATCAAAGCTTCAGCGAGCAAATATAGGAGTGTCGGCTATCGGTTCTCCCTTGGGAAAGATATCCACCGATGGAGACATAGACGGTGAGCTGAAAAAAGCCGAAAAGATATTTGGCTTTGCAAACGAGCTTGAGTGCAAGTACATAAGAATGTTCAGCTTTTATCCCTCGGATAAGCTGAGCGATGCTCAGAACAGAGACACGGTATATTCGACGCTTGAAAAAATGATAGGTCTTTCAGAAAAATACGGTGTCACGCTTTGCCATGAAAACGAGACGAAAATATACGGAGAGTCTCCCGAGAGATGCATCGAACTTCTCGATCATTTCGGTGGCAGAATGAAGTGTGTTTTTGATATGGGAAATTTCCTTCTTGGCGGATATCCCCCATACCCTTCGACATATGAATTGCTCAAGCCGTATATCGAATATTTTCATATCAAGGACGGTCTTTCGGCAGGCGCTATCGTGCCTCCCGGGTGCGGAGAGGCTTCTATAAAGGAGATAATTGCCGATCACGCAAAGAGCTTCGACGGAAAATTTTTCATATCTCTTGAGCCTCATCTCCAGACATTTTCGGGACTTAACGCTCTTGTGGCGGAGGGAACGACCTTTGATAATCCCTATAAGTATCCCGACCTTAAGACCGCATTTATAGATGCCGCAGGAAAGCTTAAAGAAATCGTAGAAAATATATAAAGGAAAAAAGGTATGAAAACTTTTAAGAAAGATAAACTGACAGTTAATATTTACGAAAGCCGTCCCGATATGGGATGTGCCGCCGCAAAGGACATCAGCGAAAGGATAGCTGCGCTCCTTTCTGAAAAGGACGAGATCAACATGATCTTCGCGGCAGCTCCGTCGCAAAATGAGGTCCTTTCGTCTCTTGTTGCCGACAAGAGCATCGAATGGGGAAGAATAAACGCCTTTCACATGGACGAGTATATCGGGCTCTCCAAGGATGCCCCCCAGCGCTTCGGCAACTTCCTCGGAGATCACATATTCGACCTTGTTGGATTCAAAAGCGTAAATTACATCAAGAGTGAGAACAGCATCGAGGAGGAGTGCGAAAGATATTCAAAGCTTCTTCGCGATAACCCCATAAGCATAGTCGTTATGGGTATTGGCGAGAACGGTCACATAGCATTCAACGATCCGCCCGTTGCCGATTTCAATGACAAGGCGCTTGTTAAGCCCGTAAAGCTTGACGATATATGCAGAAATCAGCAGGTCAACGACGGTTGCTTCGCAAAGCTTGAGGAGGTCCCCGAATATGCGTTGACTCTCACCGTTCCCATGCTTACATCTGCTCCATATCTTTTCTGTATCGTTCCCGCTCCCACAAAGGCTTGGGCGGTAAAGGAAACACTTACGGGAAGCATAGACGAGCATTGTCCCGCAAGTGTGCTGAGAACACACGAAAACGCCACACTCTATCTTGACAAGGATAGTGCGGGACTTATCGGAGATATGGCATGAAAAGAAGAATAAAGTCGAGCCGTATCGTTACGCCTGACGAGGTTATCGACGGATATATCGTATTCGAAAACGGTAAAATAGAGTCTATTGGCAGTGAAGAATGGGATTTTGACGGAGAGACTCTTGACTACGGTGATTTCATCGTTACGGCGGGATTTGTCGAGATGCATATCCACGGCTCAAACGGAAGTGATTTTTTAAATAGCGGTGTCGAGGAAATGATAGCGGGATGCGATCTTTTGTATTCCCACGGAGTTACGACTATATGTCCTACTGTTACCAGCGCTCCCTTTGCGGATATGAAGCGCGGACTTCTTGCGATAGAGGAGATCATGAAGGGCGATAGCACAAAGGCAACCGTTGCGGGAGCGCACATGGAGGGCCCCTATCTTTCACCCGCTCAGTGCGGAGCGCAGAACACCGACTTTTTGACCCCTCCCATAGAGGACGAATACCTCCCCTTACTTAAGGAGCATGGTGACGCCATAGCGAGATGGTCATATGCCCCAGAGCTTGACGACGGAAGCTTTGCGAAGGCTCTTCGCGAATACGGAGTCGTGCCGTCTGCCGCACACAGCAATGCTATCTATGATGATATGAAGCGTGCAATGGAGTGCGGACTCAACACGGTTACCCACCTTTACTCGTGTACTTCCACGGTCACACGCAGCGGAGGCTTCAGAAGACTTGGAGTCATTGAGACAGCTTTCCTTGAGGACAGCTTGACGGTAGAGGTTATCGCAGACGGATGTCATCTTCCCGTGGATCTTATAAAAATGGTCATAAAGATAAAGGGATGCGATGGAATAATGCTTGTCAGCGATGCCATGCCTATAACCGGACTTGATGTAACAGAGGGCGAGCTGACGGGAATATCGTATATCGTTGAGGACGGTGTGTGCAAACTCAGAGACAGAAGCGCATTCTGCGGAAGCATAGCGCTTCCCGAACAGCTTTTCAGAACGGCAGTTGCAACGGGTGCGACTCTCCCCGAAATTTCAAAAATGATGAGTCTTAATGCTGCAAAAGTGCTCGGTCTTGCTAATAAAGGAGCACTCAAGGTCGGATATGATGCCGATATAGTCATTCTTGATGGCGAATATGAGGTCGTTCGTGTTTTCGGATCGAGGGACTGTGAGTGATTAATATAGAAAATCAGTCGCGATTTTGTTTCGCTTTATTATTAAAATAATGTATAAGACAGTGGAATGACAGGTGGCAATGCCCTTCTGTTTTATGAAAATGAACAGCCTTGTGAAAATTAATTCACAAGGCTGTTTTTCTTTATTTTAGAATATTTTATATGATCTGTATCATTCCGCAAAGCGGTACGTTGATCTCGCAAAGTAAGCCGATCACAGTTCCTTCTTCGAGAACGTTGCCCATGCAGTCTAATGTTTTATATGTTTTTTCATTGGCACCCTTTATGATAAGAGAGTGGTGCCTTGAAGCGTTGATCGCGATTACGTTTGAATAAGGTGAGCAGTCTATCAAAGTGTCGGTGTGCGCTGTAAATATAGCGTTGCCGTCTTTTTCGGCGCAAACTATACTATATAAGCTTTCGGGGTTTGCCGCAAGAAGATTTCCGTCTATCAGTATATCTCTGTTTTTACGCCAGAATGAAAGATAAAATTCGAGCATCCTTTTGTGAACGTCGGAAAGAGTTGCGATCTTTACCGATATCTGAGGAACACTGTAAAGTGTGCTGACAAATTCAAGCGCTGCGGATTCGACTGTGTCTTCTCTATTCCACATGATCATATCTGAATGTACGGCAGTTTTTCCCGATGTGAGTCTTAGGTTGACAACATCAGCTCTGTTACGAATGGCATCGTTCGGGCAATCAGTGACACGAAGCATATTTCCGTACTTTCTTATGGCTGGACCGATATACGATTGTCTGAATTCGATAAGGATATCAGGGTTTATTTTGCGGAGGGCGGCGGTCGTTTCTGACATAAGAGCATCAATGCCGTCCTCGAGCGAGGTGTAGTCTCGTCTCGGGTCAAATTCAAGAGACTTGCCTCTCAGTCCAAACGCATTTATAAAGTCGAGCTTAAGACCGTCAAAGCCCCATTTCTTTACTGCTTTTACGTACATATCTACAAGATATCGTCTTACTTCCTTATATCGGGGGTCAAGTGAGAAGAAGGTTTTTTCGTCTCCTGTTTTATCGAGTATCATGTCGCGAAAACGCTCGAAATTCTTTGCGCCCGTTCCGATAAAGGGGACGGAGAACCAAAGCATTATCTTCATTCCCGTGGCATGGACGCGATCTACAAACTGTTTCATGTCGGGTATCTTGGAGGGCGCGACCTCCCAGTCTCCGCAGAATTTGTATCCTCGGCTGTTGTCTTCTGTCTGCCAACCGTCGTCAACGATAACCGTTTCCATTCCAAGCTTTTTGGAAAGCTCACATTCCTTGACGATATCATCAACGTCAAGCTGCTGATGATAGCTGTACCAAAGTGAATTCATGGGAAGCCTTGCGTATTCGGGAACAGGGGCGGGCTGATATCCGCAATCGTTTTCCAGCCATGATACGCTATCGCGTATTGCGTCGTAATAGGGAATATCTCTCCTGTCGATACGTACCGTTAATTTATAGCTTTTAAGCGCGGCGATAGGAACTATAAAGAAATTTATATCCCAAGCGATCGAAGCGTCTTCTTCACATTCGCCCGTGAGTATTGATATTGGAGTTTTTACGTCGGAGAGGGTCACTGTCATGCGATTTCTGCCTCTCGACGAAAGGAGGGCGTGTAAGGGTAGCCACGAAGCAAGGCTTGACGTGGTAGTCTGTTTTCTCCAATCGGGGCAGATAGACCTATCGTATCGGATACTCGGACTCCATACGGAATAAATATCAACGTCGGGAGTTTTAAACGACAGGCAGAACTGTTCGGGAATGGCCTCGCTTTCAAGCACCATATTTACATCGAAAAAACGTATTCCGTTGTTCTCGCGTTCATTGTCGATATATATATTCGCTCCGCTGTTGCCACCACTTATTTTGTATTCCATTTCGTGTAAGTTCCTTTCGTTTAATTATCACTGTATTCAAACCGCATCGAATGTGCATCAAAACTACGCGAAGTGTATAGTAGGCGATCGTAGTTAATTGAAAGCTTCCTATTCCACCTATTCAACTGTCAAAGCGGTGTCATGCAAAAATATCAAGTTTGCAAAAAAGTGGCTTGGAATAATGCTTCCAAGCCACTTAAAACCTTATTGTATTATTCCCACTCGATTGTTCCGGTAGGCTTGGGTGTCAGGTCATAGAGTACGCGGTTGATGCCGTCAACCTCGGTGATTATTCTGTTCGTTATCTTATGAAGCACGGAGTAGGGGATCTCCTCGATGGTTGCGGTCATTGCGTCCTTTGTGTTTACGGCACGAATGATCGCGGGCCAACCCTCGTATCTTCCTTCGTCCTTAACGCCTACACTCTTCATGTCGGGAACGACTACGAAGAACTGCCATACCTTAGTTGCGAGTCCGCTGATATCGAATTCCTCGCGGAGTATCGCGTCTGCTTCGCGAAGCGCGTGGAGTCTGTCTCTTGTGATAGCTCCCGTGCATCTTACGCCGAGTCCGGGACCGGGGAAAGGCTGACGATCGACCATTGCGGAGGGAAGTCCGAGCGCTCTGCCCACAACTCTTACCTCGTCCTTATAGAGAAGCTTGAGTGGTTCTACGAGCTCGAATTTTTCTGCCAGGTCGTCGGGAAGTCCGCCTACGTTGTGGTGGGACTTTACTGCCTGCTTACCCTCTGCCTGCTTGAAGCTTTCGAGGATATCGGGATAGATAGTACCTTGTGCAAGGAAAGAAACGCCTTCAAGCTTTCTTGCCTCGTCGGCAAATACCTCGATAAATTCTTTTCCTATTATTTTTCTTTTTTTCTCGGGCTCGGCAACACCGTCAAGAAGATTTAAAAATCTGTCGGTAGCGTCGATGTAGATAAGGTTAGCGTCAAGTCCGTTGCGGAATATTTCAATGACATTTTCAGACTCATTTTTGCGCATAAGTCCGTGGTTTACGTGAACGCATACCAGCTGTTTGCCAATGGCTTTGATAAGGAGAGCCGCGACGACGGAGCTGTCAACACCGCCCGAAAGAGCGAGAAGCACCTTTTTGTCGCCAACTTGACGGCGAACCTCATCGACCTGTTCTGTGATAAATTTTTCTGCAAGTTCAGGAGTTGCTATTCTCTCCATAGTTTCCGGTCTTACGTTTGAATCCATTTTTTACCTCCGAAATAAAAAGAAATGTATACTTTTACGACACAAATAATTATAAACTTTTTTTAGATATTTGTCAAGAAAAAAATTAAACTCTATTGACAAAATAATAAAAAAGTGATATTATGATAAAGTAATATTGACGCAGAGATTTGGAGATGCGACGGAATGCATAGCTTTTTGCTATGTGTTTTTTCGCATCTGTTTTTTTTGCTAAAAAAGAAAAATATAAGAAAAGAGGAAACGAAATGTTCGATGTTGTTGTTATCGGTGCGGGTGTTATCGGTGGAATGATAGCCAGAGAGCTGTCAAAGTACAACGTAAAGCTTTGCATTATCGAGAAGGAGAGCGACGTGGCAATGGGTGCGACAAGAGCTAACAGTGCTATCGTTCACGCAGGATTTGATGCCAAGGTCGGCTCTATGAAGGCAAAGATGAACGTAAGAGGCTCTGAAATGATGCCACGTATCACAAAAGAGCTTGGAGTCAAGTATAAGAATAACGGTTCTCTTGTAGTCGGATTTGAAAGCGAGAGAGCAGAGGTCGAGGCGATATACAAAAGGGGTGTCGAAAACGGAGTCAAGGGACTTCGTATTATCGAAAAGGACGAGCTTCACGCCCTTGAGCCCAATCTCAACCCCGAGCTTTCCTGTGCACTTCTGGCAGAGACGGGAGCTATAGTTTGTCCCTATGAGCTTGCTATTGCGGCAGTAGGAAATGCAATGGATAACGGAGCAGAACTCATACTTGACTTTGAGGTTGCTTCTATAGAGAAAAACGGTGACGGTTATTCTATAATTTCTTCCAACGGTCAGACTGTTAATTGCCGTTATATAGTAAACGCTGCAGGACTTTACTCGGACGACGTGGCTGCCATGACGGGAGATGGAGATTTCAGCGTGCATCCTCGTCGCGGAGAATATATGCTTATCGACAAGGAGTGCGGAAACTTCGTGTCCCACACAATATTCCACACACCTACAAAGATGGGTAAGGGAATACTAGTATCCCCCACGGTCGACGGAAATCTTCTCGTAGGTCCTACGGCAGTGGATATAGAAGATAAGACGGATACGTCCACTACCAGAGAGGGCTTTGACACTCTCTTTACACGCTCTCTCGATAACGTAAGCGGTATCAGCTTCAATAAGACCATAACCTCTTTCTGCGGACTTCGTGCCGTTGGAAGTACAGGTGATTTTATCATAAAAATGAATGACCGAGTAGTTACTCTCGGAGGAATCGAAAGCCCCGGACTTTCCTCTGCTCCTGCTATTGCCGAGTATGTGGAAGGACTTCTCAATGGTGAGGGAGCGCTCGGTGATGTGAAGAAGGATTATGATCCCATAAGACGTCCGGCACACTATTTCACAGAACTTTCCGACGAGGAAAAGAATGAGATCATCAAAAAGGACGGAAGATACGGACGTATTGTTTGCCGCTGTGAGAGGGTTACCGAGGGCGAGATCGTCGAGGCTATCCACCAAAATCCCGGTGCGAGAGACGTTGACGGAGTCAAGAGACGCACGAGAGGCGGAATGGGAAGATGTCAGGGCGGATTCTGCTCACCAACTGTCGTTGCGATACTTGCGAGAGAGCTCGGTGTTGCATTTGAGGATGTGACCAAATTCGGTAAGGGTTCTGTTATCAATTACGGAAAGACCAAGGGGGAGGACTAAAATGAGTATTTGTTATAAAGCAGAGTTTGTAATAATCGGAGGAGGCCCTGCGGGAATGAGCGCAGCGGTTGCAGCATACGATGCAGGTATCAGAGACATTCTCATACTTGAAAGAGATAAAGGACTCGGAGGCATACTCCGTCAGTGCATACACAATGGATTTGGACTTCACAAATTCGGAGAGGAGCTTACAGGTCCTGAATACGCATACAGATACGAGGCGCAGGTGCTTGAGCGTGGAATACCATTTAAGCTCAATACCATGGTTCTCGATATTACCTCCGACCGCAAGGTCACCGCTATAAACAGTGAGGAGGGAATATTTACCGTTGAGGCGGGAGCGATAATTCTTGCTATGGGTTGTCGCGAGCGTCCTAAAGGGGCACTCAATATTGCGGGAAGTCGTCCTTCCGGAATATTTACCGCAGGTTGCGCACAGAAGTTCGTTAATATCGACGGATACATGCCCGGTAAGAAAGTAGTAATACTCGGCTCGGGTGACATCGGACTTATAATGGCAAGAAGAATGACTCTTGAGGGAGCAAAGGTAGAAGCAGTATGTGAACTTATGCCTTATTCGGGCGGACTTGCGAGAAATATAGAGCAGTGTCTTAATGATTTCGGTATCCCGCTTATGCTCAGCCATACTGTCGTAGAGATACACGGCAAGGAAAGAGTTACAGGAGTGACGATCGCAAAGGTAGATGAGCGTCGTAGACCCATTGCGGGAAGTGAGATATACATTGAATGTGATACACTTCTTCTTTCGGTCGGACTTATTCCTGAAAACGAGCTGACAAAGAGTGCAGGAATTGAGCTTAACCGCATCACAAGCGGTGCTGAGGTCGACCAGAACAGAGAAACAGAGGTGGATGGAATATTTGCCTGCGGTAACGTTCTTCACGTTCACGACCTTGTCGACTACGTTTCCGAGGAAGCTGAAATAGCCGGAAAAGCTGCGGTCGAATTTATAAGAGGCAATACAAAGAAAGATATAAACGTTAAGCTTACTACCGACGGACGCGTTCGTTATACAGTTCCACAGAGGATCACAGCGGCAGAGGATGTCAGAGTTTATTTCCGTGTTGCCGACGTATACAGAGATGCGAAGGTAGTAGTGCGTGACGGAGACAGAGTCATTTACAGCAAAAAGAAGCAGAAGCTTGCCCCAGGTGAAATGGAGACCGTGACAGTAAGTGCGGATATGATAAAGGTAATTGAAAGCGGAACACTTAGCTTTTCGATTGAAAACTGATAGGAGGCAAAGATATGACAAGAGAGATGACTTGTATAGTATGTCCTAAGGGATGTACCATAAAAATAGAGCTTGAGGGCAAGGATATCCTTTCCATTGAAGGTCACACCTGTAAAAGAGGAGAGGTATACGCAAGAAACGAGTGTGTAGCCCCCATGAGAACACTTACTACAACCGCAGCCGTCGAAGGAGGCGGAGTTGTTGCCGTTAAGAGCGACAATGTTATCCCCAAGGAGCTTCTTTTCAAGGCTATGGAGATAGTCAACGAGGTACGAGTTCCTCGCGATGCCGCGCTTGGAAGCATCGTTGTTGAGAATATTCTCGGCACGGGAGCTAATATCGTTACAACGGCGCTTATAAGATAAGGAACAAAAGGAACGGTTTTTAACTTAACCGTTCCTTTTTTATATTTCAAATTTAATTGATACAGCACGGACAGTGTGATAACTTCACTTGCCATAACTGCAAACTTGTTTTTATTAGTTATAAAGTCCGATAGAGGACAGATAGACCTTCCGGTATTCTCTGGGGGAGAGGGCGAATTGGCGTTTGAACCGACGGGAAAAATAAAATTGGTCACAAAAACCGAGGTCGGAGCTTATATTGAAGATAGAACGGTCAGAAGCGAGCAACATTCTTCTTGCCTCAAACATGAGCAGGTCTTCAATATATTTTGCGACCGAAAGACCAAGCTCGCGCTTAAATGAGGCGCTGAGTGTTCCTGCGGAACAGAATACCGCTTCAGCAACATCTACCACTGTGAGTGATGCTGAAAGATTATTACGAATATAGGAAATAGCGTTTGAAACGGCAGGTGAATATTTTGCGGGACGGTTGTTATCTCCAAGAAGGATTTTTGCAAATTCGCTTACCGTTTGCCAAAGCTCTGCTTTTAACATGATATGTTCAATTGCATTGTCGCCTAAATACCAGGCTATAAGCGTTTGCATATATTCTATGGGACGCTCGATACAAGCGAAGTTCTTTGCTGTTGAAAAAAGGTCGTATCCGTCTGGAAGTATTACGTTGACGTGGAAGAAAAGCTTTGTGACCGAGGGTGTTCCATAATAACCGCAACGTATACCGCAAGGAGCAATATAGACGTGACCGGGTGTCAGTTTCATTGAAAAATTATCAGATATTAACATTCCTTCTCCCTCTGTAACATAATAGATACGAGAGCTTGGAGAGGGAATAGGGGGAGTACGACGCCATGTTTCGTCGGTTACAACGAATCCGTCAAAGGATACGGATACGTCGCAGTCATCCATAAACTTGGAGAAAAATTCACGGCTATTTATCCTCATACCTACCTCCTAAATAACACATAATTATACCATAAAGCGCCATGTGTTTGCACATGGTATTATCAAAAAGTACATAATACGATTTTATCACGAATGCTCTTTTTTGTCAATAGAATTGCTAAAATATACTCATTATAAATTGACAAAACATATACTTGTGGTGTATAATAAATACAAGAGATGTTTAATTTCATAAAAGGAAGGAGGGCTAAAATGATATATCCTGAATATATAGCTGAAATAATAAAACGTATAGAAGAGCACGGAGAACGCGCGTATATGGTAGGCGGATGTGTAAGAGACAGTCTGTTGGGTATCACTCCCAATGATTTTGACATTGCGGTATCATGCCCTCCCGAAAAGACTATGGAGATATTCTCTGACAGACACGTAATACCTACGGGGTTGAAGCACGGAACGGTTACGGTGGTATATGATCGAGAGATCGTGGAGCTTACTACTTTTCGAATAGACGGAAGCTACACCGATTCAAGACATCCGGACGAGGTCTCATTTACGAACAGAATAGAGGAAGACTTGTCTCGCAGAGATTTTACTGTCAATGCCATGGCTTATGGACTTCGAGAAGGACTTGTCGATATCTTTGGCGGACGTGAGGATCTGGAAGCGAGAAGGATACGGGCGGTAGGTAAGCCCGAGGTGCGTTTTGAGGAAGATGCATTGCGCATACTGAGAGCGTTTCGCTTCTCCGCCCAACTCGGATTTGAGATAGAGAAGGAAACGCTTATTGCTGCGAGAGAAAAGGCAGAGGGACTTTCACGTATTGCAAGAGAGAGGATAGGCGTTGAATTTATAAAGCTTTTGTGCTCTCCCGATGTGAGTTGCGCGTTGAAGCAAATGAAAGACTCCGGGGTTATGTGTTACGTTCTTGGAGGATACGAGCCTAGTATTAGGATAATTGACCGACTTCATTCGGTGCTCGGCAGTGATATATCAAGACTTGGTTTTTTGCTCGCGGAAGCAGAAGAGAACGAAGCAAGAGAGATTCTTCACTCACTTCGGTGCTCGACAAAGCAGATAAAGGGCGCTCTTGCTGTAAGACGGGCGTCACGTATCTCTGTATCGGACGTGATAAGTGCAAGACGGTTTATAGCAGATACGGGGGTATATTGGGAGAGCGGTATTGTTGCCTCTGTCGCTTATGGAAGCTCACCACATGATGCAATCGAGTTAACAAGGCGTGAGAACAGCATACCGAAAAATCTCTCGGAGCTTAAAATAAACGGACGAAAGCTTATGGAGCTTGGTTTTTGCGGAAAGGATATAGGACGGATACTCGGTGAGATTTTATTGAGATGCGTCGACGAGCCTACTCTCAACCGTGAGGAGAAGCTAATAGAGCTTGCCATGCAATATAAAAAAGACGAATAAAACAAAGAAAAGGAAACAAAAATGACCGATAAGACCCTTGAAATTATAAAAGATATACGCGGTAAAATACTTGGAGTTGATTTTGGAGATAAAAGAACAGGACTTGCAGTGTCTGACGTATCGGGTTATCTTGCCTCGGGAATAGGATATGTAAGCCCCGGCGGAATCGAGAAGACGGCAGACGAGGTTGCCAGGATAGCCCTTGAGAGAGGAGTTTCGGCGATAGTTGTCGGACTTCCCGTAAATATGGACGGAAGCGAAGGGGGAAGAGCGCAGAGGTGTAAAAAATTTGCGTGGCTCTTGGAGGAGAGACTGGGAGGTGGAATACCCATTGCAATGTTTGACGAGCGAATGACCACTATGACCGCGTCAAGATACCTTAATGAGACGAATACCAGAGGACAGAAGCGAAAGACTGTTATTGACACTCTTTCGGCTCAAATAATACTGCAGAACTGTCTTGACAGACTTAAATACATGAGAGAGTCGGAGGGTGGTGTGAAGTGAAAAAGGTTGCAAACTGTGAGAGCTGTGAGTTTTACGATTATGACGAGGAGCTTGATGCTTACGTATGCGCTGTAAGTCTTGATGAGGATGAAATGGCGAATTTTCTCGGCAAGAGGACGCAGAGCTGTCCTTATTACAGATATTACGACGAATATAAGAGTGTGCACAAGCAGATATAGAATATTCGGAGGAAATTGATTTGGCAAACGTATTTGATTATCTTGAATGGAGGGGGGACTTGAGCTTTGCAAAGTCTCCATGGAACGAGATAGACAGTCTGATACTTGCACTTATATGCTACGTTGATTTCGGAGATATATGGAGCGACGACGACCGAAAGAGTCATCCGACGTTGCTTTCTGCGGCAAAAAGATATTTTAAATTTCATAGTGGCGAGACGGCAAAGGCGGGGCTTATTGTGCCAAGCGATGTTATGAGTGTGACGGCAAAGGCGGCAAAGACTCGCCGTTTCGGTATGTTAAAAATTGCCGATTTTGTAAACGAGATAAATGAGGAAGATGAAACACAGTTCTGTGCTATGAGTTTTCTTTCTGACGACGGATCGATTTTTGTGGTATTTCGAGGGACAGACGATACGATAGTCGGTTGGAAAGAAAATTTTAATATGAGCTTTATGCTTCCAGTTCCCGCCCAGATAAAAGCTACAGAATATCTTCAACGCGAGATGAGATCAAGGCGTGGAGATTTTTACGTGAGCGGACACAGTAAGGGAGGAAATCTTGCGGTATATGCGGCAACGATGTGTCCTGAAAATCTTAAAAAACGGATACGAGCCGTATATAATAACGATGGTCCTGGATTTAATAGGGAATTTGTTGAGAGCGAGGAGTACGTTTCTATAAGAGACAAGGTAAGAACGCTTGTTCCCGAATCTTCGGTCGTAGGAATGCTTCTGGAGCACGAAGAGATATACGAGGTAGTAAAAAGCAACAGCACAGGACTTTTACAGCACAACGGATTTTCATGGCAGCTTTTAGGAAATAAGTTTATTTATCTTGACGAGATATCCGAGGAGAGCAAAAAAATAGACGAAACGGTAAAGAGGTGGCTTTCCGAGACCGAGCCTGAAAAAAGACGTGCTGTTGTAGATTCGGTATACGAGATACTGACCTCCGACAATATAAAAACGCTTACAGAGCTTAATTCGGATAAGCTGAAGATAATAAAAGCATGGGGTTCACTTGATGCGGAATCAAGAGGCTATATTATTAAGATATTGAAAGCATTGATAGGCAGAAAGAAATAAAGGAATATAGCTATCATGTTTTATTCCTTGCTTGAAACCGACTGGTTCATAATGAGAAAACAGGACTTCGCATAAAGCGAAGTCCTGTTTTATTTATTCTATTGTTGTGTCAATCTTAAATCTCATTATTTTGCGGAGGGTATTCTTGGGGAATTCGTCTTCTCTGACTTTGATTACCGTTATTTTCTTATAGGGTACGGCGGTCTTATTGTATTCATCAACAAATCCCTTAAGGTATGATTTTATATCCTCGATTCCGTTTTTCTTGAAAAATTCGCGGTCAGGATAAATTTCTGCAACGATGGCATTGTGGGCAAGGCCTCTCTTGCTTTGACCTTCATATACTATAATTTCAAGAATGCCCGGAACAGCGATAAGCTCATTTTCTATTTCCTCGGGGTAAACGTTTTTTCCGTTTGAAAGTATTATGAGATTTTTCTTTCTTCCCGTTATATGAAGGATACCATTATCGTCAAGGCGTCCATAGTCGCCCGTCTTGAAATATCCAAGCGAGTCGATAGCTTCATTGGTCGCTTCTTCGTCATTGTAGTAACCGAGCATTACATTAGGGCCTTTTACGAGTATTTCTCCTTCACCGTCTTCGTTTGGATTGTTTATTTTTACAGTGTCTACGTCTATTACGTTTCCCACACTTCCGTGTACGTTGTTTTTAGAACGTGTGAAGGATATGAGGGGGGCACACTCGGTGATGCCATATCCGTTGAGAGTAGATATGCCGATGGAGTCAAAGAAGGTAAGGATTTCGGGGTTTATAGGCGCACCGCCGGAAATTATAGTCTTTACTTCTCCTCCGAAAGCCGCTCTTACCGAAGAGAAGAATTGACGGCGTTTGTCAACACCCGTTTTTCTCAAGGCATTACTGAATTTTATCATGCGTGAGAGTATCTTATCCTTGCCCTGCTCCTTGACGGTAGCCTGTATCCTGCGATAGAATGTCTCGAGATAAAGGGGAACGAGGACGAGGTGGCCTGGAGCTTGCTCCTTAAGCTCTTTTGTTATATAACGAAGTCCTGACGACACGTAGATCTCAGCTCCTATTATTGCGTGACCTGCAAACATAATGCTTGAGCCGTATGTGTGGTGAGGGGGGAGCACACCGATGGTCTTGTCGGAATAATCAATATAGGGAATTGCAGAGCAAATGTTTGAAAGGATATTCTTTTGCGAGAGCATAACTCCTTTGCCCTTACCCGTAGTGCCCGAGGTAAATACCAAAAGAGACATTGTCTCATTATCGATGAGAGTGTCAAAATAGGGTGAAGAGTCCTTCGCAAAGAGCATCTGACCTTTTGCCGAGAGGATAGATATATTTCGCTCGTTTTCCTTTGCCTGCATATATACAAGGGGAGCAGAGAGGGGAAGAGCTTTTTCTATAGCTTCTGCTTTTTCACGTATGTCTTCGTCACAGAAAAGAAAAGCAGCTTCTGCTACTTCGGCAGTTTTTGTAAGCTCCTCTGTCTGCCAATCTCGGTCAAGCGGAACAAGAACTGCGCCGATAGACATGGTGGCAAAATACATGAGCGCAAAGTCATATGAAAACTTTCCTATAACAACGCACTTCTTTCCGCTACAACCCATAGATATAAGTTGGGTCGCAAGTCCTCTTACGTCCTTTCTGAATTGGTTGAAGGTGACCTTGACTATGTCCTTGTCAGAGGGCTTTTGACGGTAGGAATAAGCTACTTTGTTCCCGTGAGTCTCGCCTGCCCATTCAATGAGTTCACGCATATTTGCGAACTCAAGTGTTTCGTGAATCTTTTGATCTTTCATAAACTCTCCTTAAATTATACTAACGTTATTATTTTTATTTTTTATCTCTGTTATTCACAGCACACAGTGTGCTGTATATATGCATACAGAAGTGGTGTCCACCTCTGTATAAAATTTATAGTGATCATTGCTTTTTCATTCCGTCGAGAAGCACTCCGAATGAATATTTAAAATTTCTCTCAGCTTCGTCCATGGGAATGGCTCTGCCGATGGCGTCTGCGTTATATCCTCTTATGAAGCACCAGATAGCGTAGCTCATGATCTCCGTGTCAACGTCCTTGAGGTGTCCTTTTACTTTCCCGTATTCAATAAGCTTTTTGATCTCCGAATTCCACCATTTGAAATTGTCGTCAGATTCGGAATCGTATTCAAAAACATACTGATTGAAACGCATCTTGTTTTCATAGGAAAGCCTCAACGTCTTGGCAACGATGTCGATGACCTGTGAAAAGAAGTCACCGTCAGGGTCAAAGCCCGAGGAAAGACTCTTTCGTATTTTCAGGACGGTATTTTCATAGACTATCGTAAGTACCTCGTCAATATTGTGAAATCGATTGTAGAAAACTCGATTGGTAATGCCGAGGGCAACGAGTATGCTTCTGACCGTTACCTTGTCCGCGCCCTTTTCGGTCGCTATCTCCTCGGCGGTGCGGATTATCAGAGCAGACATTTCGTCACAAATAAGTTCGGGAGTCTTTTTTACCATTTTTAACCTCCAGCACACTGTGTGCTGAACGTATTATACCACAACGAGATATCTTTGTCAATAGAAAAAACAAAATACTCAAAAAATATATCTTCTTGACAATTCAAATGTGTTGTGTTATTATATATTTATATAATAAAAAGGAGATCGCTATGGAAAACATCAGAAATAAAAAAGGCTTTATCTGTGACATGGATGGAGTTATCTACCACGGAAGCAAAATACTTGACGGCGTAGCCGAGTTTGTCAATTGGATGATAGAGGCGGATAAAAAATTTGTTTTTCTTACGAACAGTCCCGAAAGAACACCACACGAGCTTAGCATGAAGCTCGAGCGAATGGGACTTTCAGTATCCCCTGATTGCTTTTATACGAGCGCCATGGCGACCGCTGAATTTCTCAATACCCAGAGCCCCGGATGTACGGCTTATGTTATAGGAGAGGCATCTCTCTCAAAGGCGCTTTACGACCAGAAGATATACATGAACGACGTAAATCCCGAATATGTTGTCATCGGTGAGACGAGGACATATAGCTTCGAGAAAATAGAAAAGGCGATAGCTCTTGTAAATAACGGAGCGAAGCTTATAGGAACGAATCCCGATACGGTGGGAGTTACCGAAAAGGGAATAATGCCCGCAACCGGCTCTCTCATTGCTCCTATTGAGATAGCGACGGGAAAGAAACCTTATTTTGTCGGTAAGCCTAACCCGCTCATGCTCAGACACGGCTTGAGAAAGCTCGGCTGTCACAGTGACGAGATCGCGTTTATCGGAGACAGAATGGATACTGATATAATTGCGGGAATAGAGTCGAATATCGACACGGTTCTCGTTCTTACGGGAGTTACCGCAAGAGAGGATATCGGAAGCTTCCCATACAGACCGAAGTATATACTTGACGGTGTTGGGGATATCGTAAAGAATATTAAATGACAATATAAAATGCTTAACGGGGCAGTCTCAAATTCAAAAATTGAGACTGCCCCGAAATTCGTGTGCAAGGGGGTAGTCAGATTTAGGCGAGAAGTGCCGTTTTTGGGGTATTTACATAAACTTTACATTTATTAGATATGAGCGTGATAGCAGAAATAGGCGCAAAAAGATAAAATATTGGTATAACGAAAAAAAGTAATAAAGGAGACAATGAATGGATATTTTTGACGTTTTGTCGCTTATAGGAGGATTGTGCCTTTTCCTATTTGGAATGAATGTGATGGGAAGCGCACTTGAACGGAGTGCAGGCGGAAGGCTTGAGATAATGATAGGAAAGCTGACGTCGGGCAAGATAAGGGGACTTTTGACAGGTCTTGGTGTTACGGCAGTGATACAAAGTTCATCGGCTACTACTGTAATGGTAGTCGGATTTGTAAACTCGGGAGTTATGAGCCTTAAGCAATCCATATCTGTTATTATGGGTGCTAATATCGGTACGACAGTGACCGCATGGATACTCAGTCTCAGCGGCATATCAGGAGACAGCATATTCCTCAAGCTGTTGAAGCCCTCGTCCTTTACACCCGTCCTTGCTCTTCTTGGAATAGTTCTGTTTATGTTTACAAAGAGCAACAGAAAAAAGGATATCGGAACCGTTCTTTTGGGCTTCGCAACCTTGATGTTTGGCATGGAGGCAATGACGGGAGCTGTATCGGGGCTCAGAGATATACCAGCATTTACCGAGCTTTTCATAGCCTTCAAAAATCCTATTCTCGGTGTACTTGCAGGAGCGATACTTACAGCCATTATCCAGTCAAGCTCTGCCTCTGTTGGTATCCTTCAGGCATTGGCGGCGACGGGCGCCGTCTCTTACGGAGCTGCTATCCCGATAATTATGGGACAGAATATCGGAACCTGCGTGACTGCAATGATATCCTCGGTGGGAACGACCAAAAACGCAAAGAGGGCAGCGTTCGTCCATCTTTCATTTAATGTGATAGGTACTATTGTATGTCTTGGCGCATTTACCGCGACAGACCTTATCGCCGCACCCATTATTTTTGACGAGGCGGCATCTCTTGCAGGTATTGCTATTGCCCATTCTATGTTTAATCTGGCGTGTACTCTATTATTGCTTCCAATGTCAGGGCTTCTTGAAAAGCTTGCTTATAAGCTTGTTCCCGATTCAAAGCTTCCTGAGACTGCTTCGGAGCTTGACGAAAGACTTCTTGCGACCTCGGCTGTCGCCCTTGAAAGAGCTCACGCTGTGACAATTGATATGGCAAAAGTTGCGACCGATGCTCTTGCCGAGAGTATCTCATGTCTTGGTGAGTATGATAAAGCAAAGGCACAGTCGATACGCGAGGCAGAGGATAAGACCGACCATTATGAGGATATTATCGGAAGCTATCTTGTTAAGATAAGCTCTCACCCTTTAAATGAAAAAGAAGGAGCGATGGCATCCATGCTTCTGAAGGCGATAGGAGACTTTGAGCGTATCAGCGACCATGCCGTGAATATTCTTGAGTCTGCCGAGGAAATGCGTGAGAAGTCTACGAGCTTTTCTCCTGAGGCAGAGGCGGAAATGAAGGCTCTTTGCAATGCCACTCTTGAGATCGTTGAGCTATCATATAAGGCGTTTGTTGAGGAAAGCAAGGATACTGCAGAGCTTGTAGAGCCCCTCGAACAGGTAATAGACAGAATGAAAGAGCTTCTTCGCGCAAGACATATAGACCGTTTGAGAGCGGGGAATTGCGGTATTGAGGCGGGATTTGTATGGAGCGATCTTATCACCAACATGGAGCGTGTCTCCGACCATTGCTCGAATATCGCAGGCTGTATTATAGATATAGGCTCACAGAACATGAATCTCCATGAATCGCTTGGGCACATCAGAAGCGACAGTGAGTTCTATAAGAAAAAATATTTGGAGTATACCGATAAATATATTTCGTTCATATAAGCAGTTGAAAAAATTAAAAAAACATGATATAATTGCTATAGATTTGAGTCAAATTAGGCTAACTATTTTACACGTGACGGAGCGATAATATGAAGAATAACACGATGATATATGTAGTAGAGGATGACGAGGGAATACAGGAGGTATACGAGGGAGCGTTTGAGAACGAGTATCTCGTAAAGCTCTTTTCCTCGGGTAAGGACTTTTTTGAAATGTTCAATAAGGTAAGGCCAGATATAATAATCCTCGATATCATGTTGCCGGATATGGACGGATATACCATACTTACCAAAATAAGAGAGACAGACGAGAGAGTACCTGTCATTATCGTCAGCGCAAAGTCAGATGAGATATCCTTTGTTAAGGGTCTCAACAAGGGGGCAGATGACTATATGTCAAAACCCTTTTCCATACTTGAGCTTATGGCGAGAGTCAGGACAAATCTGCGTCGCGCAAATCTTTACGTGACTCAGGCGGGAGGATTTACAGTTGACAATAATACATACAAGGTCTTTTATAAGGGCGAAGATCTTAAATTGACGCTTAAGGAATTCAAACTGCTCAAAATGCTCATAGGTCAGGCGGGTATAACCGTGAACCGAGAGGATATGTTCAGAGAGGTCTGGGGAGAAGAATTTATCGGTGAGACGAGGACTCTCGATATGCATATGGCTACGCTGCGAGATAAGATAAAGAGCGCGGGTGCTGAAGTCGAATATATAATTACCGTTAGAGGAATAGGATACAGGTTCGAGAATATATGAAAAGGGATATATTTTTTAAAAGCTTTATAATCACTCTCGTATCGGTTCTTATCGTCTTTTTTTCGGGTATCGTTATAACCTATTTTACCAATAAAAAACTTGTATCCGAAAGACTCAAGACAGAGACCGAGCTGACCGTGGCTCTGCTTGATAGCGCGGAAAGCTTTTCAGCTCTTGATATCTTCAGGGATCAGGACGAATGCAGGGTCACCGTGATCTCTCCCAACGGAGATGTCCTTTATGATAGCGATACGGTGGAGGAGCTTGAAAATCATATTGACAGAGAAGAGGTTGCCGCGGCAGTATCGGGTGAGCCGAAGGTCGTTGTAAGATATTCCGAGACCTTTGGTTGTGAGATGACCTATTATGCTATAATGACCGAATTTTCTGACGGAGAAGAGGTGCTTATTCGTCTTGCGGTCAGAAGCGGAGAGATAAATACCTATATCGTATCTTCCATTCCTTTTTTGCTTCTTGCTCTTGTTATAAGTGCCGTTATAGCGGGAATATTTGCGGGTAGGCTGTCTGATAGCGTTGCGAAAAGGATATCGGATATATCATCAAGTCTTAAGCTTGTTGCAGAGGGAGATTACAAGCCTCTGCCTACCGATATAAAGGATAGTGAGCTTGTATCGATCTATAACGACATAAACGAGCTGAACGCAAAGACAGTATCATATATTACGGCGCAAAAGGAGCTTTCAAGACAAAAGGAGGAGTTTTTCGCCAACGCCTCTCACGAGCTGAAGACACCGCTTACGGCAATGCTCGGGCTTACCGAGATAGCACTTGCAAAAGAAGAGGATGAGGTCACAAGAAGACAGCTCGAGCGAATACACAAGGAATCGTTACGTCTGTCAGAGCTCATATCCGATATGCTCAAGCTCTCAAAGCTTGAAAGTCTTAAAGATGACGAGACGGCAGTCAGCGTTTCGATGGAGACCATAGCTACAGAGGTCATATCCGAGCTTGCTTCTCTTATAAAAGCAAAAAATATAAAGGCAACCGTCAAGGGAAGCGCCACGGTCATTGCCGACGAAAAAAGAATGTACGAGCTTATGCAAAATCTTTGCTCTAACGCAGTCAATTATAATAAGGACGGCGGAGAGATAGAGGTTATCCTTGAACAGAGCGCCAACGGCGCGACAGTACGAGTGAGGGATACCGGTATAGGTATAGCAGAGGAAAACATTCCGCATCTTTGCGAAAGATTTTATCGGGTAGATAAATCGCGATCAAAGAAAACGGGTGGCACAGGTCTTGGACTTGCTATCGTCAAGCATATCTGCGCTCTGTACGAAGCCGAGCTTTCCATCAAAAGTAAGCTCAGCGAGGGAACAGAAGTAAAGATCGTATTTAAAGAGTAAAGATAAAAAGAGGCCGTCACATTTGACGACACCGAAAAGTCCGAAAACAAAGTAAAAAGCTATCCCGCAAATAGCAAAAACACAAATGAAACGATCATAATGTAGAAAACAGAGCCGTTTTCGGCTCTGTTTTCATATTTTAATTGGACTTTTCTACCACCGTTTTCGAGACTCGACGTACCTATGTACGCCTCACGTCTCGAAGAACGGCGCTTCTCGCCTAAATCTGACTATCCCCTTACACACAAATTTCGTGGTTGTCTCAAATTTCGAATTTGAGACAACCACATTTCTTTATAAAGAAAGTATGCGGTGAGTTTTGACAAGAGTGGATCTTAGGTGTCATTTGTTTTGTAAAAGGATAATTAGGGTTTACATTTTCCACATGGTGAATATCCTTGGATTATCAGGTCGCTTCTGGAGTCGGTCACATCGGAGCGGTTATTTGCGCTTATGCTTGAGGCAGAACTGCATGAGGGATAATGGAATTTCTTGGTGTTTGTATTGAGAACGTAGGGTTGTTCTTCTTCCGAAGTCGATGTGTTACCCGAATTAT
>JAGBTY010000052.1 GCA_017631085.1 Clostridia bacterium | reverse complement strand
TCCCCAAAACTTCGACTTCGCTCAGGATGACACATCCCCGCATTGTTTAAAAATCATTCTGTCTCGGTGTTCGGTCCGTCGAGGACACCCCATCACCGTAGGGGCGTTCATCGAACGCCCCTACGTTTTTCGGCTTCGCGCGAAGGCAAGGCATCCCGCATGGTATTGTAGGGGACGACGTCCTCGGCGTCCCGCACGGTATAGGAATAAATTTTCGCACCCTTCTCCCATGAATTTTCCATATTATCATTGGGCATGATAAAATAGAAAAAAATTTGAAAGGTTAAACGAAATGAAGATACTGCTTTTGACCGATTCCATGGACATAGGAGGCGCGGAGACACACGTAGCCTCGCTCTGTCGCTATCTTGTACGCCGTGGGCATAAGGTATTTCTTCTGTCGGGCGGAGGAAGGCTTTGCCGAGAGCTTCAAAAGGAGGGGGTGGTCTGCCTTACCTCTCACTTCGGTGACAGAACACCTTTCGGCATCGCAAGGAGTATTCTGAATATATTGCGAGCCATTCGATATTCAAGTCCTCACGTGATCCACGCCCACGGACGCTTCCCCTCTTTCCTGTCGGAAAGGATAGCTTCTTTTTTGGATATTCCTCTTATCGTCACCTCCCACGCCGACCCGACTGTAAGCAGGCTTCCGAAGTGCTTTGCGTCCATGGGTGACCTGTGTATCGCCGTTTCCCCCGACATAAAAATGAAGCTCTCGGAGCTTTACGGCGCATATGCCGACAATATAAGGGTAATACCAAACGGAATAGATACCGAGCATTTTTCCTACACCTACAAGGCAAACAGAGAAATAAAAAAGATAGTATTTATCAGCCGACTTGACTCGGATTGCTCTATGGGCGCATACGAGCTGATCAAAATATCCTTCCTGCTGAAAAAGCTGGGCGTCGAAGAGATAGTTATTTGCGGCGGCGGAGAGGAATACGAGCCGCTCCGGAGACTTGAGAGAAGAACACGTCAAAGACACGGCGAAACGGGGGTAAGATTTACCTCCTCCCTTGACGACGTAAGGGGTGAGCTTTGCGACGCCTCTCTTTTCGTTGGTGTATCACGAGCCGCTATGGAAGCCATGTCTATGGGAGTACCTGCCATACTTGCAGGTAACGAGGGTATGATGGGACTTTGCACGGAGGAAAATATACCGTCTGCCGAGGCAACGAATTTTTGTTGCCGTAACGAGCCTCCAGTGACCTCTCAAAGACTTTATGAAGAAATAAAAAGATTTTCCCTTATGAGCGAAGAAGAAAGGGCGAGGCTCTCGCTTCTGTCGAGAAAATATATAAAGGACAAACGAAGCTCACTCGAGATGGGCAGAGAGACAGAAAAGCTATACCTCGGTCTTGCTCTGAGAAAGAAAAAAAGGCTCGAGGGTAAAGAAAAAAGCTGTCTTATCTGCGGTTATTACGGCTACGGAAACATGGGCGACGACGCCCTGCTCCGAGGAGCGATAAAGCGAGGTGAGAGCGAGGGATACGGTGAAATATCGGCTCTTACCTGCCGCGGCTTCACGGACAGAAAAAAATACGGAATAAGGTGTATAAATCGCTACTCTCCGTTAGGAATACTCATGGGTATCCTTCATAGTGAAAGCTTGATCTTTGGTGGCGGCACTCTCCTTCAGAACAGAACGTCGTGGCGTTCACTTCTTTATTACCTTTCACTTGTAAAAATTGCGGATATATTTGGAAAGCCTTGGGAGATGTGGGGAGGAGGCATCGGAGAGCTATTGGGCGACAGTGCAGAGAGAAGAGTATCTCTGGCGCTTAAGAGCTGCCGACACATAGGAGTAAGAGAAAAAACATCATACCGCAAGGCGCGGGGGCTTTTGAGAGGCAGTGATAGAATATATCTTGAGGACGACCTTTCGGCAAAGATAGATCGTTGCGACGACAGCTACGGAGAATATCTTATGAGGCACTACCGAATACCCCGAAAATTCATTATCGCAGTACCTAAGGGGAGAGAAAGCGCCGAGCTATATCTGAAGATGACAGAAAAAATAAATACCGCCAAGCGCAAAGGCTTGGGAGTTGCGGTGTGTTGCTTATATCCCCGTCAGGACAGAATCATATGCAAGAGGATCGCAGAGCTTTGTGGCGGGATATACGTTGATGAAATAACCCCCGAGGAGTTCCTTTATCTTGCGTCTCGCAGCGAATGTGTGGTGGGAATGAGACTGCACTCGCTCATTTTCGCCTCAAGACTCGAAAAAAAATGTATACCCATCGGCGACAGCATAAAAATAAAAGCCTTTGAAGCTTCAGATCACAAAATGAATGATCAGATCCTCAAAGGCGTTAAATGAAGCAGGTCATTTCAAGGTATTTTCGCTCGTTCCCTTTTTATATTTCAGCGGTGTCATACCGAAGAAAAGACGAAAGGCGCTGATATATCCCGAATAATCGGTAAATCCGCTCCTCTCGCAAGCTTCTAAGACCGACGCGCCGTCGCGGAGAAAGCGTGTGGAATATATAAGTCTTTTTCTTTTAAGCATTACACTCGGAGACACTCCGAGTGTATCCTTAAAATGTCTTTCAAGTGTGTTTACGCTCACAAAAGAGGCGCGGGCAAGCTCCGAAAGCTCAATGGGCTCGCCAATATGCCCGTCCATATATTTGAGCGCAAGAAGAACGTCGGCGGGAAGAGTTGCCTCCGATTCGGCAAAGGGTATGTCCTTTTCCTCTGACAGTATGGAGAGAAGCTCAAAAAAGGCGATATTTTGCTTCAGGGACGAGCTGCTTTTGGATATAAGCATATCAAGGGTGCTCTCAAGCTTTCCGAGGACTTCTTCCTCAAGTCTTACGTGTCGGCTCTCTGCCTCGCCCTTGCCACCCAAGAATTTAAAAAGGTTTTCGAGTGAGTCGCACTCGATAAGTATCCAATAGTGTCTGTGTAGCTCCTCGCTTAAATATATACAGCGGTGGTATTCGTAAGGGCGGGTAAGGATAACGCTTCCTCTCTTTACAGGGTATATCCTGTTTCCCACCTCGAAGACAACGTCTCCGCTAAGATTCACGTATATCTCTGTCTCCTTATGTATGTGGGGCTCGTTCTGATTGAATGGAGAGTCCTTGCGGAGCTCAACGTAGGTGGCGCTTATAATTGCATCTATGGACGGTGAGACGCGCACAGTATTGTTTTTCACTCTCGGACACCTCTTTTTCATGTTTTTGGTGATTATACCATGTTTTTTGCATAAATGTCAATAGAAATATTGAAAAAAGTGTGATAAAATGATAATATAGATATATAAAACCAAAGGAGAAAAAAATGATAAACTATTTATGGATACTTATCGCAACAGTACTTTTAGCCTTTGAGTTCGTAATTCAAAAGCTGTACCAGGGAAAACTTGGCACGTCACCGAGGGCGGGATTCTTTTATAACGCAATGTACGGTCTGTTTACGGCTGTGGTCTTCTTCGCCGTGGGCGGATTTAAGCTGACCTTTACACCCTTTTCGGCAATAATGGCATTCCTTATGACCGCCTTTGCCGTTTCCTACTCGGTCATTGGCTTCAGGGTGCTTAAGTCGGGGGGAGTTTCCATATATACCATGTTTCTTATGACAGGCGGTATGATGATCCCTTACATATACGGTATTACCTTCCTTAACGAAGGAGTAAATATTTTCAGAATAATCGGACTTGTTGTGATAGCCTCGGCAGTGGTGATCAGCAGCGGAGGCATAAAGAAGACCTCATGGACACTTATCGCCATGTGCTCTGCCGTGTTCGTGCTCAACGGACTTGTGGGTATCGTATCAAAACAGCATCAGGTGGAGATGGCGGCTGAAAGATTCGAGACGGTAGACACTATAAGCTTTGTAATGTTTACGGGAGTTGCTAAATTCGTTATGTGCGCCATAGCCTACCTTATCACCTCAAAGACCGAGAAAAAGGAAACGGTCGGCGGCGAAAGAGTGGAGAGCAAGGCGCTCATAAGAGCTCTTCCACTTACGCTTCTCGTAGCGGCAGTGGGCGGCGCTTCCTATTTTCTACAGCTGGTAGGCGCATCAAATCTTCCCGCAAGCGTTCTCTTCCCCTGCGTTACAGGTGGAAGTATAATCTTCTCAAGCCTTGCAGGACTTGCCTTCTTTAAGGAAAAACCCTCAAAGGCGCAATGGCTGGCAATTGCCATGTGCTTCGTCGGAACTTGTCTGTTCCTCGAATTTTGAAGATAAGTGAGACGGGAGGCGAAACGCCTCCCCTACAAAAGATCGTTTTATTTCCGTAGGGGCGTGCATTGCACGTCCGCCCAAAAATGAGATAAAACGGACGACCGATGGTCGCACCTACGGTGATGGAAAAATTTTTGCCTTTTGTGACGGGACGCCGAGGACGTCGTCCCTTGACGAGATAGAATAAAATTTACGTAAAGCGGCTATGTGTCATCCTGAGCGAAGTCGAAGTTTTGGGGAGGCTGTGCCGAGCCAAAACCAAGAGACGATGCCCGAATGGGCACGGCTCGCAGGGATCTCCAAAGCCTTACCGAAGGCTTTATAGATAGAAAGAATATATAATAT